>NZ_LIIN01000095.1 GCF_001634385.1 Rathayibacter tanaceti
GGTGCGCCGCCGCACCGGGGTCGGCCCCCTGCTGCTCTCGGAGCTCGCCCTGCTCTTCGGCCGCCGCCGCACGTGGGCCCTGCTGGCCGCACTCGCGGCGATCCCGATCCTCCTGTCCGTCGCAGTGCGGCTGTCCGGAGGCGGGGGCGCCGGCCCGGTCTTCGTCAGCGCCATTGCGGGCAACGGGCTCTTCGCCGGTTTCGCGGCGATCACCGTCGCCGTGCCCCTGTTCCTGCCGTTGACCGTCGGAGTCGTCTCGGGCGACGCGATCGCGGGGGAGGCTCGCTCGGCACGCTGCGCTACCTCCTGGTGACCCCTGTCGGTCGAGTGCGGCTGCTCGCGGTCAAGTTCATCGCCTCCGTCGCCTTCTGCCTGGCGGCGGCGCTGACGGTGATGATCGTCGGCATCCTGATCGGGCTGGTGCTCTTCCCCGCGGGGCCGGTGACCCTCCTCTCGGGCAGCACTGTGCCGCTCGTCGACGCGATCGGTCGGGCGCTGGTGATCGCGGTCTACGCGGCGCTCTCGCTGGTCGCTCTCGTCGCCGTCGGGCTTTTCTTCTCGACGCTGACCGACGTTCCGGTGGGGGCGATGGCGGCGACCGTCGTCGTCTCGATCGCGTCGCAGATCGTCGGGTCGCTCTCGCAGCTCGATGCTCTGCACCCGTTCCTGCTGACCGACCGCTGGTTCGACTTCGCCGATCTGCTGCGCGATCCGATCGCATGGAGTTCGTTCGGCGAGAACGCCCTCCTGCAGCTCGCCTACGTCGCCGTCTTCGGCTCGCTCGCCATCGGGCGCTTCACCACCCGCGACATCCTCTCCTGAGCCGCGTCACCTCCCGTCGGCCCCTGCGACGACGGCCGGCCGCCCCTCCCGCTGAGCGGTCGAGGTGGCCGGCCGAGGGACCGCGCGATCAGTCCTGCGGAGTGACCCCGAAGCTCACGCCGCCGCCCTCGTCCACCTGGGCGTCGAGCACCTTGTCGCCGAGGGCGACGGAGGCGGCGACGTCGAGGAAGACGCGCGCTCCGTCCTTCTCGACGACGGCGTCCGTCGTCTCGGGGGCCGCCGCGACGGCGACCGCGAAGTTGCGGGCGTCGAGGTCGGTGCCGCTGATGCGCAGGCCGCCCTCGACGGGGGTCTCGGTCTGTCCGGTGATGGTCTTGACGACGGTGCTGGCGTTGTCGGTGAGCGTGAGCATCGGGTCGTTCCTTCCGTCCGTGGTCGATGAGGGGGCAACGTTGCCGAGAACCGTTCCCGTCCTCAAGGCACCCCGGCGGATGTGGAGGGGATGCACACCCGGGCGCCGCCCCGCTCCGCCGGCCGCTCCCGCTCCGCCTGCCACACTGAGCGGATGCACCCCGCCGACTCCTGCCCGTGCGGAAGCCGTCGGCACTACGCCGACTGCTGCCGTCCCGCCCACCTCGGCGAGGAGCCCTCCCCGACCGCGGAGCGCCTGATGCGCAGCCGCTTCAGCGCCAACGTGCTCGGCAGCGCGCCCTACCTGCTGGCCAGCTGGCACCCCTCGACCCGGCCCTCTCGCATCGACCTCGACGACGACGTGCGCTGGCGCCGCCTCCAGATCGTCGACACGGTGGGCGGAGGTGAGGGCGATGAGGAGGGGCTCGTCGAGTTCCGCGCCTCCTACCACTCGCCCGCCGGGGCCGGTCTGGTCCACGAGCGGAGCCGTTTCGTGCGCGAGACCGGGCGCTGGCTCTACCTCGACGGCGAAATGCTCGGCGACGGGTCGTGAGCCCCTGAGCCGTCCTAGTCTGGGAGGCATGGCCAAGGACTTCCTCCGGGCGGACGACGCGTCGCGCTACGAGCTCCATCTCGACGGCGCCCTCGTGGGAGTGCTCGACTACCGCGAGAACGAGGCGAGCGTCTCACTCGTGCGCTCCTTCACCACTCCGCCGTTCCGCGGCCGCGGGTTCGCCGGCGAGCTCGTCGCCTTCGCTGTGGACGACGTGGAGGCGCGCGGTGGACGGGCGATCGTGCCGATGTGCTGGTACGTCGGCCAGTGGTTCGACCAGCATCCCGAGAAGGCGCACCTGCTGGCATCGGCCTGAGCGTCACGGCTCAGCGCCGGCGAGCCCGTCGCGTCTCAGCGGCGGACCGCCGGCTCCACCCCGGCCAGGTCCGGGCCGAGCCCGATGTCGATCAGGCGCACCCGGCCCGCGTACGAGTCGCCGGGCGGCAGCAGCAGACCGGCCTTGATCGCCCCGAAGGTCACCGTCACGTCGGCCCGGAGGACGGTGCTGTCGGGCACCGAACCGTCGTCCGGATGGATGCCGCTCGGCAGGTCGACCGCCACGATCGCCGGGCGCTCCGCCCTCCGGCCCAGGGCGTCGAGGACGGCGGCGACCACCTCTCTGGGCCGCCCGCGCAGCGCTGGCTCCGTCGCTCCGATGCCGAGGATCCCGTCGACGATCACGTCCGAGCGCGCGATCGCGGCGGCGAGAGCACTGGTGTCGCCGTCGGGCACTCGTGCGCAGCCCTCGTCCAGGGCGACGGCGAGGCCGCCGCGGTGCGCGCGCTCTGCGGCGAGAACGAGGGTCACGTCGATCCCGGAGGCGGCCAGCTCCGCCGCTGCGTAGAGTGCGTCGCCGCCGTTGTCGCCGGGGCCCACGAGGACGAGCACCGTGCCGGGCGCCGAGTGGTCGCGCCGTCCGGCGAGGATCAGCCGCAGCTCGCGGGCGAGACCGCCGGCCGCCCGCTGCATCAGCGGCTCGCGGCGGGCGAGGTGCGGTGCCTCCGCTGCCCGCACCTGCGCGGACGTGTATCCCTCGACCATGGGTCCACTGTGCGCTCGGCGCGCGTCGGGTGCAAGGGGCGTCAGGTCTCCTGGACCGCGCGGTCCGCCTCCTCGACGATCGCCCGCATGGCCGCCTCGGCCTCCTCACCGTCGCCGGCCGCGATCGCCGCGGCGACCGCCCGGTGCAGGCGCACCGCTGTCGAGTCGGCCTCCCGGGGCATCAGCGCGTTCCGGGTCCGCCCCGCGAGCACCTCGGCGACGAGGTCGCCGAGCTGGGCGAGCATGCGGTTGCCGGAGGCGTCCAGCAGAGCACGGTGGAACGCCGTGTCGGCGGCGAGGTACGCGGCCTGGTCGGCGGCGCGCGACTGCTGCGCGAGCGTCTCTCCCGCGTGCGTGAGCGTCCGTCGTTGCTCGGGAGTCGCGTGCGTCGCGGCGAGGCGGGCTGCGAGCGGCTCGATTCCCAGCCTCAGCTCGCTCAGCTGGTGGAGCTGCCGGCGGCGGTCCGGTCCGTCCAGCCCCCAGGCGACCACGCGGGTGTCGAGCGCGTTCCAGTGCTCCGGAGGCTGCACCCGCGTCCCTGCGCGCCGCCGCGAGGTGACCAGGCCCAGCGTCTCGAGGACGCGCACGGCCTCGCGCATCACGGAGCGCGAGACTCCGCGGCGCTCGGCCCGCTCGTCGGCGCTGAACGTGCTCCCGGGCGCCAGCTCGCCGCGGACGATCTGGGAGCCGAGCTCGTCCAGGACCGAGAGGTGCAGCGAGGGCGGCGGCGCGGGCATGCGGTCATCCTGCCATCGGCGGGGGTCGCGCCGCCGACGATCTTCGGGCATGATCGGGGCACGCAGGTTATGTCGGACAAAAGCAGCACTGCTGTCCGCTGACCGCCGCACCGATCAAGGACGCTCATGACATCGACCCTCACCGCTCTCCGCGCCGCCGCAGGCGAGGAGGCAGCGGCCACCGCTCCGCAGGGACAGCTGATCCTCGCCGCGATCCTCGGCATCGCCGTGATCGTCGTGCTGATCACCTGGCTCAAACTGCATCCGTTCGTCTCGCTCCTGATCGGCGCTCTCACGACCGGCCTCGTCGGCGGCATGGCCGCCTCCGACGCGGTCGCGAGCTTCGCCCTGGGCTTCGGCAACACGATGGGCGGTGTCGGCATCCTGATCGGCCTCGGGGCGATGTACGGCAAGCTCCTCGCCGACTCCGGAGGCGCCGACCGCATCGTCGACACCCTCGTCGCCCGCTCCAGCGTCCGCGCGCTGCCCTGGGTGATGGGCTTCGTCGGCGCGCTGATCGGCCTGCCGATGTTCTTCGAGGTCGGCCTGGTGCTCCTGATCCCCGTCGTGATCCTCGTGGCGAGACGGAGCGGCCTGCCATTGATGAAGGTCGCGATCCCGACGCTCGCCGGCCTCTCGGTGATGCACGGCCTCGTTCCGCCGCACCCGGGGCCGCTGGTCGCGATCGACGCGCTCGGCGCGAACCTCGGGGTGACCCTCGCCTTCGGAGTCCTGGTCGCCATCCCGACGGTGGTCGTCGCCGGCCCGCTCTTCGGCCGGCTGGCCGCGCGCTGGGCGCCGGTCGAGACGCCTCCGCTCTTCGGAGAGGGAGCGGGGGAGACCCGCGAGCACCGCCCCGGGTTCGTCGTCGCGGTCGTCAGCATCCTGCTCCCGGTGGTGCTGATGCTCGGCAAGGCCGTCGCCGACATCGCCGCCCCCGGATCCACCGACGCGTGGAAGGGTGCCCTCGACTTCCTCGGCACCCCGACCATCGCGCTCGGCATCGCGCTGCTCGCAGGCCTCGTGCTCCTCGGCCGCGGCGGCCGGATGGACCGTGCCGAGCTGCAGGCCTCGCTCTCGAGCTCGCTCCCGCCGATCGCAGGCATCCTGCTCATCGTCGGCGCGGGCGGAGGCTTCAAGCAGGTCCTCGTCGACACGGGCATCGGCGATGTGGTCGCCCAGCTGGCCGAGGGCAGCGGGGCCTCGGCGCTTCTGCTGGCGTGGCTGGTCGCGGTCGTGATCCGCATCGCGACGGGCTCGGCGACGGTCGCGACGGTGACGGCGGCCGGGATCCTCCAGCCGCTGACCGAGTCGATGGACGGTCCGATGGTCGCGCTGATGGTGCTCGCGATCGGCGCCGGTTCCGTGTTCCTCTCGCACGTCAACGACGCCGGCTTCTGGCTGGTGAAGGAGTACCTCGGACTCAGCATCGGCCAGACCCTCAAGACCTGGACCGTGATGGAGTGCCTGGTCTCGGTGACCGGCCTCGCCGGTGTCCTCGTGATCGGTCTCTTCGTAGGAGGTATCTGATGACCGCTCTGCCCACCGTCCCCGTCCGCGTCGTCGTCGTCATGGGCGTCTCCGGCAGTGGCAAGTCGACAGTCGCGTCGCTCCTGGCTGAGCGGCTCGGCTGGGAGTTCCTCGAGGGGGACGACCTGCATCCGCAGGCGAACGTCGACACGATGCACGCCGGGGTCCCGCTCACCGACGAGGACCGCGCGCCGTGGCTCGCCGAGATCGCCCGGGTGGTCGATGAGCGCGTCACGGCCGGGCGCCCGGTCGTCGTGACCTGTTCGGCTCTGCGCCGCCGCTACCGCGACGTCCTGCGCCGCGACGACCTAGTCTTCGCCCACCTCGCTGGCTCCCGCGACCGCATCGGCGAGCACCTCGCCTCCCGCGTCGGGCACTTCATGCCGACGACGCTTCTCGACTCGCAGTTCGACGCGCTCGAGCCGCTCGACGACGACGAGTTCCACGTCCTGGTCGACGTGGGGCGCGCGCCCGACGAGGAGATCACCGAGATCCTCGACCGGCTCGGCCTCGCCCCGGCCGGCGCCTCACCGCAGGGCGTCTAGCAGGCCTTTCCTGGCGAGGGCGCTCTGCCGGGAATCGCGAGGCTCACCCCGGCCGGGCCACCGCTCCGCGGACCTGCAGCCGGCGCCGAACTGCAGCTGGTGCGGGGCACTGCAGCTAGTGCAGGAGCGACTCCACCGGCGTCGCAGGCAGGTCGAAGGCGGCCGCGACGGAGGCGCTGGTCACCTGCCCGTCGTGTGTGCTGAGTCCGCGGGCCAGCGCGGGATCGGCGGCGAGTGCCGCCTCCCAGCCGCGATCGGCCAGAGCGATCGCGTACGGGAGCGTCGCGTTGGTGAGCGCGCGGGTCGAGGTCTCGGGCACGGCTCCCGGCATGTTGGCGACGCAGTAGTAGACGCTGTCGTGCACGGCGAAGACGGGGTCGTCGTGCGTCGTCGGGCGCGAGCCCTCGAAGCAGCCGCCCTGGTCGATGGCGATGTCGACGAGCACCGAGCCCGCCTTCATCGACGCGACCATCTCGTCGGTGACGAGCTTGGGCGCCTTCGCGCCGGGGATCAGGACCGAGCCGATGACGAGGTCGGCGTCGGCGAGCTGCGCCGCGATCTCGTAGGCCGAGGAGGCGCGGGTCTGGATCGCCCCCTGGAACCGGTTCTCGAGCTCGCCGAGGCGGGGGAGGGAAAGGTCGACGATCGTCACATCGGCGCCGAGCCCGAGCGCGTTGGCCGCCGCATGCTCGCCGGCGACGCCGCCTCCGATCACGACGACTTTCGCCTTGGGGGTACCGGGCACGCCGCCCAGGAGGGTTCCGCGACCTCCGGTGGCGCTCATCATGTGGTAGGCGCCGACCGTGATCGAGAGCCGGCCCGCGACCTCGCTCATCGGCGACAGCAGCGGGAGCCGGCGGTCGGCGAGCTGGACCGTCTCGTAGGCGATGGCGGTCGTCCCCGCGCGCAGCAGAGCGTCGGTGCAGGGGCGCGAGGCGGCGAGGTGCAGGTAGGTGAAGAGCACCTGGCCGCGCCGCATCCGCGGGTACTCGGCCTCGATCGGCTCCTTCACCTTGAGCACCAGATCGGCCTCGCCCCAGACCTCGTCCGGCTCGGTCGCGATGCGCGCGCCGGCCGCCGCGAAGTCCTCGTCGCGGACCCGCGAGCCGTGGCCCGCCCCCGCCTCGACGAGCACCTCGTGCCCCCGGCGGACCAGCTCGTGCACACCGGCCGGTGTGGCGGCGACACGGTTCTCGTTGTTCTTGATCTCGGTGGGGATCCCGACGCGCACGGCGGCTCCTTCGCTGCGGCCCGAGGGCGGGCGGTGGACGCCGATCCTGCGCCGGCACTGCTCCTATCGTGCAAAGATCGTCTCCTGTGCGGGGGTTTTCCGCATGATCGATCAGCAGGCCGCGATCCTTCCGCAGAAGCCGCGGCTCAGGAGGAGAGCGGGCGCATGCGACCGAAGGATCTGCACGACCTCGACGACCTCGATCCGGTCGACCGCACGCTGGTGCGCCTGCTCCGGGCCGATGCGCGCACCCCCAACAGCCGCCTCGCCGAGCGGGCGGGGATCGCTCCGTCGACCTGCGTCACCCGCGTTCGCGCTCTGGTCGAGCGCGGCGTCATCACCGGCTTCACCGCCGAACTCGACCCGGCCGCTCTCGGACTGACGCTGCAGGCGCTCATCAGCGTGAACATCCGCGTCGGGCAGCGGCAGGCGATCACCCGGTTCGCGGAGGAGATCCGCGCCCTCCCCGAAGTGGTGCAGCTGTTCTTCCTGGGCGGATCCGAGGACTTCATGATCCACGTCGCCGTCCGCGACTCGAACGACGTGCGCGACTTCGTGGTCTCGAACCTCTCGGCGCACCCGGCGGTCGCCTCCACGCGGACCAGCCTGGTGTTCGATCACCACCGCAAGGGTCCGGCGGTCCCGGAGTAGCGGCTGGGCGGAGTCAGTGCGCCCCGGGGGTCAGGTCTCCGCCGCCGCGCCGCGTCAGGCTGGGAATGCGCGCGGCGAGTCCGGGGATCGCCTCCTCGGCGATCGAGATCTTCGTGTCGCGCAGGCGCTGGCGCAGCAGGGCCTCGACGTCCTCCTCCGGCCGCAGCTCGGCGTCGCCGGCGACCTGCAGCAGGACTCCGCGCAGCTTCTCGTCGAGCTGCGCGTCGTCGCTGCCGTGCTGGATCGGGTGGTCCTGGGATGCGTTCGTCATGCCCTCATGCTGGCACTCGCGCGAGCCGGCCGAGAGGACTTGCGCCGGCGCCGCACGGCAGGATGAGGGCATGCCCTTCACCCGCGCCGAGCTCGCCTCCTTCCGGGACCGCACGGTCGAGGATCTGCTCGGTGACGAGGTCCGCCTCCTCTTCGTGGGCATCAATCCCGGCCTCTGGACGGCCGCGACCGGCGCCCACTTCGCGCACCCCGGCAACCGCTTCTACCCGGCGCTCGTCGCCGCGGGCATCCTCGAACATCCGCTGCGGGTCTCGGAGGGGATGAGCGCGACCGACCGCCAGGCCCTCGTCTCGCGAGGGATCGGCATCACGAACCTCGCCTCCCGAGCCACGGCTCGGGCCGACGAACTGACGACCGGGGAGCTGCGAGCCGGAGCCGGGCGCCTCGTGGCCACCGTCGAGCGCGTCCGTCCCGCCGCCGTCGCGATGGTCGGCATCACCGCCTACCGGGCCGCCTTCGGCCGGCGCGACGCGAAGCAGGGCCGTCAGGAGGAGGACATCGCCGGTGTTCCGCTCTGGGTCCTGCCGAACCCGAGCGGCCTGAACGCCCACGACAGCGTCGCGTCCCTCGGGCGCGCGTACCGGGAGCCGGCGATCGCCGCCGGACTCGTCGCCGAGGTCCCGGAGGAATAGCCGTCCGTCGCCGGAGGTTGCAGAGATCTATGAGTATGCATGAAGTGAAGTTCGGCGTCGACACGTTCGGAGACGTCACGGCCAGCCCCGACGGCAGCCTCCTGCCGCACGGCCAGGTGCTCCGCGACGTCGTCGAGGAGGGCGTGCTGGCGGACTCCGTCGGCATCGACTTCTTCGGGATCGGCGAGCACCACCGAGCCGACTTCGCCGTCAGCGCACCCGACGTCGTGCTCGCCGCCATCGCCGCCCGCACCGAGCGGATCCACCTCGGTTCCGCAGTGACCGTCCTCTCCTCCGACGACCCGGTGCGGGTCTACCAGCGTTTCGCCACCCTCGACGGGCTCTCCGGCGGTCGCGCCGAGGTCATCCTCGGCCGCGGCTCCTTCACCGAGTCCTTCCCCCTTTTCGGCTACGACCTCACGCAGTACGAGGTCCTCTTCGAGGAGAAACTCGAGCTCTTCCACGCTCTGATCCAGGGCGGCCCTGTCACGTGGCAGGGCACCACCCGCCCCGCGCTGACCGAGCAGCGCGTCTTCCCGACGGTCGAGAACGGGCACCTGCGCACGTGGGTCGGCGTCGGCGGCAGCCCCGAATCCGTCGTCCGCGCTGCGCGCCACGGCTTCCCGCTGGTGCTCGCGATCATCGGCGGCTCGCCCGCCCGCTTCCGTCCCTACGTCGATCTCTTCGGACGCGCGCTCGACCAGCTGGAGCAGCCCCGCCTCCCCGTCGCCGTGCACTCGCCGGGCTTCGTCGCCGAGACCGACGAGGAGGCGCGCGAGCTCTACTACCCGCACCACAGGGCGATGATGGACGCCATCGGCCGCGAGCGCGGCTGGTCGCCGATGACGCGCGAGCGCTTCGACGAGGAGTCGGGCCCGACGGGGCGATCCACCTCGGATCGCCCGAGACGGTCGCCCGCAAGATCGCGGGCACCGTCTCTGCGCTGGGCATCGACCGCTTCGACCTGAAGTACAGCGCGGGCACGCTGCCGCACTCGGCGATCATGCGCGCGATCGAGCTCTACGGCACGCAGGTGATCCCGCGCGTGCGCGAGCTGCTCGCGCGCGCCTGAGCGCCGGGTCCAGGCGCCCCGGATTCCGAGCCTGCACCGTGCCCGCTCCCATCGAGCGCTCGGCCGTCGTCGATACACTCGGAGGTCCCTCCGCCCCGACCCTCCCGGAAGCCCATGCCCGACAGCCACGCCGCCCGCACCCCCTACGAGGTGCTGGGCGTCGCCGCCACGGCGTCCGACGACGAGCTGCGCCGGGCCTACCGTCGGCTCCTGCGCGAGACGCACCCCGACACCGGAGGCGACGCCGCCTCCTTCCACGAGGTGCAGCTCGCCTGGGAGAGGATCGGCAGTGCCTCCGCTCGCAGCGACTACGACCGGGGCGCTCCCGCTCCCGGTACCGCCTCGCCGCAGTCGCCGTACACGGGCTCGCCCCGCCCGCCGACCGCCTCCGCCGTGCGCGCCCGCTCCTACGGCCACCCCGGCGGCGCCGCTCGCGAGCACTACCTGCGTCTCGTCCGCGAGTGGCTGGGCCGTGGAGTCGCGACCGATGATCCGTTCGACCCGGCGATCGTCCGCTCCGCCCCGCGGGAGGTGCGCTCGTGGCTCGCGAAGGCGCAGGCCGAGGAGGCGACAGCCGCGCTCGTCGGCGCCCTCGGCATCGCCTACACGATCTGGAACGACGTGGCCGTGGGCGACGGCGGCCTCAAGATCGACCATCTCGTTCTCGGCCCGGCCGGGCTGCTCGCGCTCACCTCGGCCGACTGGGGCGATCCCGTCCGCGTCCGCAAGGGCGAGATCGTGGGCGCGGGCATCGCCGAGGACGAGAAGCCGATCGCCGTGCTCGCGAAGGCCGCGCGCCGGCTCGGCCGCGAGCTCGGCGTGCGATTCTCAGCGAGCGTGGTCGTCGTCCCGGACGAGGCGCTGGAGCAGCCGTTCGAGCAGGTGGAGCGCGGCCGGCACCAGGGCGCGGTCGTCATCCGCCGCTCGCTGCTGCCGCAGCTGCTCCGCTCCGGCACCGACGACCCGCGTCTCGGCGGATACGGCGAGTCGTTCGAGGTGCGCACCCGCGTGCAGAACCGCATCCGCTTCGTCTGATCCGCTCTGCTAGCCGCCGACCGCGACCGGGGCAAGGGGTTAGCGCGCCCGCCGCCCGCGGATCACGATGGGGAGGTGCCCCACCCGGGCATCCCACGACGACGAGCGGAACGAGGACGGACGATGGCGAGATTCGGCTACACCCTGATGACCGAGCAGAGCGGGCCCAAGCAGCTGGTCGGCTACGCGGTCGACGCCGAGAGGCTCGGCTTCGATTTCGCGGTCTCGAGCGACCACTTCTCGCCCTGGCTGACCGAGCAGGGGCACGCCTCCTACGCCTGGACGCTGCTGGGCGCGGTCGCCCAGGCGACATCGACCATCGACCTGACCACCTACGTCACGGCGCCGACCATCCGCTACCACCCGGCGGTCGTCGCCCAGAAGGCCGCGACGCTCGCGATCCTCTCGGACGACCGCTTCACCCTCGGCCTCGGCTCGGGCGAGAACCTCAACGAGCACGTCGTCGGTGAGGGCTGGCCCTCGGTCGCCGTCCGGCAGGACATGCTCGAGGAGGCCGTGCACCTGATCCGCGAGCTGCACACCGGCGAGCTGGTGACCTGGGAGGGCGAGTACTTCCGAGTCGATTCCGCGCGGATCTGGGACCTGCCGGACACACCGGTCGAGATCGGCCTGGCCGTCTCCGGCCAGAAGTCGATCGAGCGCTTCGCCCCGATCGGCGACCACCTGATCACCACCGATCCCGATCCCGAGCTCATCGCGCAATGGACTGCGGTCCGCGGCGCCGACGCTGCCCCCTCGCGCACGATCGGGCAGATCCCGATCTGCTGGGCTCCTGACCGGGAGCGGGGAGTGACCCTCGCGCACGAGCAGTTCCGCTGGTTCGCCGGCGGCTGGGCCGTCAACTCCGATCTGCCCACGCCGGCGGGCTTCGCGGGGGCGAGCCAGTTCGTCCGTCCGGAGGACGTCGCCGAGCAGATCGCCTGCGGCCCCGATCTCGACGAGCTCGCGCAGAGCGTCGTGCCCTACCTCGAGGCGGGCTTCACCGACATCGCGCTGGTCCAGGTCGGCGACGAGCTTCAGCAGCGCTTCCTCGACGAGGCGGCGGAGGGGCTGCTCGAGCGCCTGCGCGCGCTCGCGCCGTGACCGGGCCCGGTCAGAATCCGCGGAGCCGCTCGATGTCGCGACGATCGCGCTTCGTTGGGCGCCCGGCGCCGCGGTCGCGGGCGATCACGGCCGGAGCCGACTCGCGCGTCGGGGGGCGGCGGCGTCCTGTCCTCGACGCACTCGGCGGCGACCGGCGCACCCACCGCTG
>NZ_LIIN01000096.1 GCF_001634385.1 Rathayibacter tanaceti
GCGGGCGAGACCCTCGGCGGGGCCGTGTCGGTCGCGGGCGAGCTACCCGCCGACTCCGCCTCGAGCCTCGTCGCCTCGGCGGGCGCGGCGTTCGACGCGGGCGTCGGCTGGTCGGCGTGGCTGGGCGCGGGGCTCGTGCTGGCCGCCGCCGTGATCGGCGCCTGGCGGCTCCGCCGGAGCTGAGACGCCCCTCCTCCCTCTTGCGAGATGCCACTTGGGTACGCGTTCCTCGGCGTGTCGCGTACTCAAGTGGCATCTCGCGGCGGGGAGCGAAGGCGCGCGGGCAGAGGGGCGGGAGGAGTGCAGGGTGCGCTCGGAGCGGCCGACGGCGAGCATGAGGGCAACGGCGGCGGCGACGCAGCCGAGGATGAGGGTGAAGGTGACGTCCCAGCCGAAGGCGTGGACGACCAGCCCGACGCCGGTGGATGGGAGTGTCGTCCCGAGGACGTAGCCGAACAGGCCGGTGAGCCCGGCGGCGGTGCCCGCAACCTCGCGGGGCTGACGCCGAGGGCCTGGAGTCCGATCAGCATGACGGGCCGTAGATTAGCCCGCCGATCGCGCCCAGCGCCGAGAGCGAGACGTCGAGCGCGCCTCACGTCGGCAAGAGCGAGTATAGGAGAGGAGGACGGCCCCAGCCCCGACGAGGAATGCCACTCCTGCGGGCGAGCGGCGCCCGCGGAACACCCGGTTGCTGATCCAGCTGTAGAGCAGGGCGCCCGGGATCCCCGCGAGCTCGAAGAGTGATACGCCAGCGTTCCCCTCGCTCAGGCTCGCGGTGCGGACCTCGGCTAGGTAGGCCGGCAGCCAGACCAGCTCCCCCCTAGCGGAGCGTGTAGACGAAGACGTTCGCGAAGGTTAGGCCGATCATCGTCGAGTTGGACAGCACGTGCGTCCGGAGGAGCGCTCAGCTCGCGGTACTCCTCGATCGGCGGGAGGCCCTGCGACTCCGGAGTGTCCCGAAGGAGGCCGAGGGCGACGGCGGCGATGGCGAGGGCGACAATCGCGGGGAGCTAGAACGCGACAGTCGCCGACGAGCGCGAGGGCGGCCGCGGCGACGGCGCCGGAACCCGCTCCGCCGACGTTGTGCGCGACGTCGAGAGCGCCGTCCGGCTGCCCCGCTCGGTCGTCGAGACACCGGTGCACGAGCGTGCGCCCGCAGGGCGGCCACCCCATCCCCTGGAAGAGGCCGTTGACCAGCATCACGAGCACGAAGATTGCGACAGCCTTGACGGCGGGGAAGGCGGTGACCGCCAGGCTGGCGAAGGCCGAGAGGGGGGAGGACGAGCGGAAGGAAGAGCTGCGCGTCGCTGACCATCGCGCTGAGCAACTTCGATGCGCCGTAGGCCAGCAGGACACCGTTGGGGATCAGTCGAGGTCGACAGTGGCGAATCCGTGCTCGCGTTGCATCAGTGGGGCGACCAGAGGGGCGGAGTTTCAAACGAGGCCGAGGAAGATCGCGACGAGGACCCGGCGGCGCAGGCGCGGGTATCGGCGGGCCGCCTCCTCGGGAGCGAGGCGGGCGGGGAAGGAGGTGCGGAGAGGAGCATATGGCGACCGTCCGATTCGCAGATGAGGATGAATCAAGCACGTGGCGTGCCCGCCGCGCACTGGGCGGTCTCCGCGTCTCGTGCGGTCTCACTCGGGACGACGTTCCTCGGTGTTGCGGTGCCTCGCGATAGGTTTGGCGGCTGACGGTGCCCACGCGGTCCCTCCGTCGGCTACAGCAGACGGAGGAGATCGAGGCGTCGCAGTCGCACTGCTCAAGGAGCTTCCCAGGCATTCGAAGGGAGCCGTGCGTTCGCGCCGTGCGCAGGGCGTATGGTATTTGTCATGACGACGCCTCACGTTCCAGCAAGCCGAATTTCACTCTGGCGGTCCACTTCCTTGAGCCTGGCTTCTGCGGGCTTTATCACCGTCATTCTCTCTGTCGGTCTAGTGATTCTTGCTTGTGTAGTCGTCGGCCCAACAAGTAGACGGATCCGAGGGTATGACTACGACCTCTGGCATGCTCTTAGTGAGTACACATGGATCCTGGCCTATCTCATTCCGATTCTGCTGATAGCCGCTAGCGTGGGAGGTGTCATAGGGGGCTTGGTCTTCCAGTCGATCGGTCGGCGCGGACGACGCGAACGTGGTCGTCTGACCTTCAGCATGCTGGTCGGCGGCTTCTCGGCCGCGACTTTTGCCATTTTCGCGAGCATCCCGACCTTCTTGACGTCCCCGTCTGATGGGTTGACGAGCTACACTGTGTACTTCATCGTGGGACTTATTTTGCACACTACTACGCTGTTTTTTGCTGCTCGGAGAACTTTTTTGGTATCGGATCGGCGGGTGCCCAGAACCAGCAGTTGACTCAGCTGGACACCCGCCGAATTCACCGGCTCCTATTCGGTCAGAAAGAAACGTTGAAGCTTGTCGGAGGAATTCCGAAGAGACCGAGCGGGAAGTAGTCGTCGTTCTGATACGCCAGATATGCGTCGGCGTTTGAGTTGCCGTACCAGACCTGATGACGAGGCATCATGTCGTGAGTACCATAAGCTCTGCTTCCTCCGGGTTGCAAGACGACCGTGACTTGTCCGTTGATCGCAGGAGCCGGCCAATACACTGACGAAGGGATAGTTGCGTTGACAGCCATATGGAAGGAAGCGAAGGATTCCGACGAGTAGATGATGTTTGTCGATGCCCCGTTAGAGGACGCCGTTTCGGCTGCTTTTTGCCGACAGTTGTTTCCGCCGAGATCGCAGGCGTAGGCGCGCGACTCACCGATGCTCGGTGTGTGTGGATAGATCCCGTGGTTGCGCCCGAAAGTCACCGAGACCTGATTCTTCACGCGGTTTGAGCCGTTCAGGTCGAACCACTCTCTGCCGTCACCGTGAAGGAATATTGCTGGGCGCTGAAGGTCTCCCGAGAAACCGGGCATCCAGACCTTGTCATCGGGAATGTATTGTTCATAATAAACTTCCATCGGCTGGATATCATTACCGGATTGCGTCGACTGAGTAGTTTGATCGTCTTCCTTCTTTTCAGAAGAGCGTCCATTAGCGCTACGAGAATCCTTCGGGGTTCCGGCGCCCTCAATTGACAGGTCCGCCAACGTGTGCCCGCTCGTACCCACTGAAGCGACTTCTTGTCCAAGGCGGGTGCTATCGTTCTCGCCGTTGACATTATTTTTACCCGATTGACGATCCTCGCTCACCGGGTACCGAGTGAAGGGCAGTGTCACCCCTCCTGCCGGGCGTTCTGTGACGGCGCTCGGGTATGCGGAGCTCCGCATTCTCTTCCGCCGTTAAGGGTAAGCGGTTCGACCTTGTACTCGTACTGTTTCGTCTCGTCGAGGTCGGTGTCGACGAATTCGCTCAGGCACGTTATCGCGATAGCCTCTCCTTTGGAAGGTGCGTCGGAAGTGAATGGATTCGTGACATAGCGAGTAACGATTCTGGGCGTTCGGACGTCGCTGAGCCAACGTACGTAGTGAGCACCGTTCTTTTCCTGTCCATAGACGACAGAGTCCCGGTCCGTCGAGGTCTCGTACTTATTGATTCGGAAAGGAAAAAAGTCCACAATTTTTCCGGAGCCATCGAGTGCAACTATGGCAGTCGCTTTCAGTTTCTCCGCGGGAAGAGAGATCGATGGCGAACTGGAGGATCCAAGAACCTGCTCCCCGATGCCCCGAGCCTCGTACTTGACCGCACCGTCGCGCTTTGTTAACGAGAAAGTAATTCGCGAATCTTTCAAGGTCGAGTCCGTTACGCGGAATTGTGGCGCTACTCCTCGTCGACTCATCGACGGCGGAATTGCAAAGGAAGCAAATGTCGAATTCGTCGCCTTGCCCGTTCCTATCATTCTGACGGATTGTGCTTCATTCCTAACCAGATTCAGATACGAGGATGCCGGGCTTGCTGTTCCCAGCGAGGTAGAGACGCCAGCTGGAATGAAGACCGCGTTGCTTCGAGCCGCCGCAAATGTTGCACGATGATGTGTGCTGGTTGGTCGGACGGGGCGGTCCAGAGGTCAAGGCCTGAGGAATGGGCAGACATTGCCCTGGTGGATATTCGCAGCCAGGCGGAGTCCCGCTCGCCTACATCGAAGGTTTCAATCTTCTTTTTCACCTCGTCTGCTGTGAATTGCGACAGATCAAGGGCGTTACCGATCTGAACGATGCCTGGATGGGTTTTTTCCTTGAGGCTCGAGTTAAGGGAGTTGTAGAGCTTTTGATTGTCCGATTGGTCGCCGACGATGAGGAGTGGCGCTTTGCGTTCCATTGCCAGAGCTGCGGCCATCGGAAGATTTTCCGCGGAGCTCGTTGCGGCGATGACGAGCTGCTCCTTCCTCGTGCTGAGGTCCCACATCTGACTCGTCCGGTCGTAGGCTCTGTCTGCGAGAATCGACTTATCGATCGTTGTCCCGGATTTCAATCCGCTGATGAAACTACTGGGGAAGGCGCGGGATGTTCCGTAGAGCCGCACCCTCGTCGTGTTCAGAGACGACATGCGAGCATTGGTCTGTGACGCGTCCGTGTCCGAATCGGTAACGATGAGCGACGCGTCCCACAGTGTTGCCATGACCGCCGCCTCGCGGACCATGTCGATCGAGGACGAAGGCACGATCACCGCTCGTTCCTCCGATGTGGCACGGCGCGTGCTATCGATCGCAGCAGACACTGCGGAGCCGATGGTGCCGGCGGATACGAATTGCCGAGCGGTCGTGGAAGCTGGCGCGGTCTCCCAGATGGTGGAGCCTGCGCCAGAGGTCAATACAGCCCGGCCGTCGTCGGTCATCGAGAGGCTTTTGCCCGAACCCTTCGTGTTGGTAGACCAGATCGCAAGGTTCTTTGCCGAGTAGATGACAAGGTTGCCGTCAGCCTGCGGTACCAGCCGTGCATGGGGGCTGCTGACGCCCGCTGCCCACATTACGTTTCCATCTGAGCTGTAAATGACCGGGTTGCCGTCCGACTGCATTGTTAGACGGAAAAAGCCATTTGGCGCCGTTATGGTATCACCATCGCTGAGTTCGTAGTTGACGGGTACGCTCCCCGAGAATGAATCTCGGATGTCACGAATACTCGTTCCGGTGTCCCACAACGGTTCTCCACCGCTGGCATAGAATACAAGGTTTCCATCGTCCTGCATCACGAGAGACCTCCCTGAACCGCGGCTTGATGAAGTCCATAGGACTTGATTAGACGAGGAGTAGATTACGAGATTTCCGTCGGTCTGAACTGCGAGACGAGCACCCGGGTTGCCGGAGGTAGCCGTCGCCCAGAGAACTTGGTTAGTCGTGGTGTAGACGATTACGGCATTGCCGTCGGCCTGCATTACCAACTTTGTGCGTGCGTTCGAGGAGGTCAGGCCATTGTTGCCTTTCAACTCGGCAGGTGCCTCGACGGAGTTGGTCTGAGTAGCCGCTGTTGCAGTTACAGGAACCAGTGTGATTCCGATGAGGAGGAGCGCAAGGCCCACTCCTACGGCGGTAGCGCGGTGTCTTTTCATGTTCTCCTCGTTCGGTCTGTTTTCGTCGGCGGGCCAGTGACACAATAACGAGGATTGCGCGGGTTCGCTGGCGAGTGTCGCGAAGGCCCGGACAGCGCCCACGAGTACGCTGAGGGGGTCTCTGACCCCGCACGCCTGAGGATCGACATGCCCCGCACTGTGAAGCTCGCCGTCATCCCCGGAGACGGGATCGGGCCGGAGGTGACCGCCGAGGCCGTGAAGGTCCTCGACGCCGTCACCGCCGCCTCCGACCTGGTGATCGAGAAGACCGTGTTCTCGCTCGGCGCCGCCCGCTACCTCGAGTCCGGCGACGTGCTCACCGACGAGGACCTCGCGGCGATCAGGGCACACGACGCGATCCTCCTGGGTGCTGTGGGCGGTGCGCCCGGCGACCCCCGGCTCAAGGACGCCGGCATCGAGCGCGGGCTGCTGCTGCGGCTGCGCTTCGAGCTCGACCACTACGTGAACCTGCGACCCACCCGCCTGTACGCGGGTGTGCGGTCGCCGCTGGCCGCCCCGGGCGAGGTCGACTTCGTCGTCGTCCGGGAGGGGACGGAGGGACCCTACGTCGGAAACGGCGGAGCGATCCGTCGGGGCACGGCGCACGAGATCGCGAACGAGGTCTCGGTGAACACCGCCTACGGGGTCGAGCGGGTGGTGCGGCACGCGTTCGAGCTGGCCCGCTCGCGTCGCTCGAGGCTCACCCTGGTGCACAAGACCAACGTGCTCGTCTTCGCCGGCTCGCTCTGGAAGCGCGTCGTCGACGAGGTCGGGGCCGCCTACGACGACGTGGCCGTCGACTACCTCCACGTCGACGCCGCGACGATCTTCCTCGTGACCGATCCTGCTAGGTTCGACGTCATCGTCACCGACAACCTCTTCGGCGACATCCTGACCGATCTGGCCGGCGCGATCAGCGGCGGCATCGGACTCGCAGCCTCGGGCAACATCAACCCCGACGGCGCGTTCCCCAGCATGTTCGAGCCGGTCCACGGATCCGCGCCCGACATCGCCGGACGACAGCTCGCCGATCCGACCGCCGCGATCCTCTCGGCGGCGATGCTGCTCGACCACCTCGGCCGCAGCGACGAGGCCGCCCGGGTCACGGCCGCGGTCACCGTCGACATCGAGTCGCGCGATGGAACCCCGCGCTCGACGGCCGCGATCGGCGACTCGGTCGTCGCCCGCCTCCGCTGACCCCTCGCAGAAGGACACCACCACGATGAGCACCGACTCCGCCCTGACCGACCTCGACTTCGAGGTGACCCCCGCCCCCTCCCCGCGATCCGCCGAGGAGCGCGCGCGCATCCTCGCCCACCCCGGCTTCGGCGTGCACTTCACCGACCACATGGTCGGACTCCGCTGGACCCGCGCCGACGGCTGGCACAGCGCCCGCGTCCAGCCGTACGGTCCCCTCGCGCTCGACCCTGCGGCCGCTGTCCTGCACTACGCGCAGGAGATCTTCGAGGGGATGAAGGCCTACCGGCACGAGGACGGCTCGATCTGGACGTTCCGGCCCGAGGCGAACGCGCGGCGTCTCCAGCGCTCGGCCCGCCGGCTGGCCCTGCCCGAACTGCCCACCGGGCTCTTCCTCGAGTCGCTGCGCCGGCTCATCGCCGCCGACGGCGACTGGGTGCCGTCCGAGCCCGAGACGAGCCTCTACCTCCGGCCGTTCATGTTCGCGCAGGAGGCGTTCCTCGGCGTCCGCGCGGCGGAGGACGTCGGTTACTACCTGATCGCGAGCCCGGCCGGCGCCTACTTCTCGGGAGGCGTCGCCCCCGTGTCGATCTGGCTCTCCACCTCCTACGCCGCGCGGGCAAGGGCGGCACCGGAGCGGCGAAGACCGGCGGCAACTACGCCTCGTCGCTCCTGCCGCAGCAGGAGGCCGCGAGCCACGGCTGCGCGCAGGTGCTCTTCCTCGACTCGCAGGAGTCGCAGTGGATCGAGGAGCTCGGTGGGATGAACGTGGTGCTGGTGAAGAAGGATGGCACGCTCGTCACTCCGGAGTCCGACTCGATCCTCGAGGGGATCACCCGCGACAGCGTGCTTCAGCTCGCCGAGGACCGAGGTCACCGGGTCGAGCGGCGCCGCGTGAGCATCGATGAGTGGCGCGACGGGGTCGCCTCGGGAGACGTGGTCGAGGTCTTCGCCTGCGGAACCGCGGCGGTGATCACGCCGATCGCCGAGCTGAAGGGCGAGGGCTTCTCGGCCGGCCACGCGGGCGCACCCGCGGGCGAGCTGACGATGTCGCTGCGCGAGGAACTGACCGGCATCCAGTACGGACGCCGGGAGGACAGGCACGGCTGGATGACGAGGGTGGACGTATGAAGATCGCACGATTCGCGACGCAGCGCGACGGGGACAACGGGGGAGCGATCCACTTCGGGATCGTCGACGAGGACGACCTGGTCGTGCTCGCCGGAGACCCGATGTTCGCCGGATTCGACACGACGGGCGAGCGTGTCCCGATCGCGGAGGCGAAGCTGCTCGCGCCGGTGATCCCGCGCTCCAAAGTGGTCGGTATCGGCAAGAACTACGCCGACCACGCGGCCGAGATGGGTGGCGACGCTCCGACCGAGCCGCTGGTGTTCCTCAAGCCGAACACCTCCGTCATCGGGCCGGACGAGGCGATCGTGTTACCCGAGGACAGCCAGCAGGTGGAGTTCGAGGGCGAGCTGGCGATCGTGATCGGCGCCGTCGCCCGCAACGTCCGCGCGGAGGACTACGAGGACGTCGTGTTCGGCTACACGATCGCCAACGACGTGACGGCCCGTGACCTCCAGCGCTCCGACGGGCAGTGGACGCGGGCGAAGGGCTACGACACCTTCTGCCCGCTGGGGCCCGTGATCGAGACCGAGCTGATCTGGAACGAGAGCGCGATCGAGACCCGCGTCAACGGGCGGGTGCAGCAGTCGGGCAGCACGGGCGACATGATCCACGGGGTGCCCGAGATCGTCGCGTACGTCTCGCGGATCTTCACGCTGCTCCCGGGCGACGTGATCCTCACCGGGACCCCGGCGGGGGTCGGGCCGATCGCGAACGGCGACACGGTGGCGGTCGACGTCGAGGGGATCGGGACGCTGTTCAACCCGGTGGTCGTGCGGCGCTAGGGTCGACTGCCCGGAGGCGGCGCGGGCGGACCCGCGGGCCGGAGACGGACCGATCAGGCTCTGCGGCCGGAGGCGTCGGCAGCGTCCTCGCCGGGGAGCACGGTCTTCGCGCCTCCGGTGTTCGGGGTGTCGTCGTCTCGCTTTACCGAGCTCCCTGGCCGTGTCAAGCCGACGCTCTCGGCGGTCTGCGAGTCGTAGCGTCGAGCCATGACCTCCCCCCGCACCGACTCCGTCAACCGCATCGCCAGGGAGGACTTCGGCTGGTCGTCGCTGCTCCCCGGCCAGCGTGAGGCGATCGAGTCGGCGGCGTCGGGCCGCGACACGCTGCTGGTGCTGGCGACGGGCGGCGGCAAGTCCGCGGTGTACCAGATCGCGGGAGCCGAGCGCGGCGGAGTCGTCCTCGTCGTCTCTCCGCTCGTGGCTCTCCAGGCCGACCAGGTCGCCGCGATCGAGGCGGCGCCCGCGGCTCCGCCCGCCGTCGCGATCAACTCGTCCCAGGGCGCCGCAGCGGTCGCCCGGGCGTGGGACCGGATCGACGAGGGCGGGCCGCTCTCCGTACTGCTCGCTCCGGAGCAGCTGGCCAGGCCCGAGAACGTGGCCCGCCTCGCTGCCGCGGGAGTGTCGCTCCTGGTCGTCGACGAGGCGCACTGCGTCTCCTCCTGGGGCCACGACTTCCGCCCCGACTACCTCCGCTTGGCTGACGTGCGCGGCGAGCTCGGCGACCCGCCGGTGCTCGCGATGACGGCCACCGCCTCCGGGCCGGTGCGCGACGAGATCATCGAGCGGCTGCGGATGACCGACCCCGAGGTGCAGGTGCACGGCGTCGACCGGCCCGAGATCCGCCTGGTCGTGCACCGCCACGAGAGCGAGAACGACAAGCGCGCGGCGGTGGTCGAGGAAGCGCGCAGCTGGACCGCTCCTGGCCTGATCTACGTGGCGACCCGCAGGGAGACCGAGAGCTACGCGGCCGAGATCGCGGCGGAGGGGCGCCGGGTCGCGGCCTACCACGCAGGACTCACGGTCTCGGAACGGAAGGTCGTGCACGAGCAGTGGCGCGCGGGACAGCTCGACGTGGTGGTCGCGACGTCGGCCTTCGGGATGGGCATCGACCGGGCCGACGTGCGCTTCGTGCTGCACGCGACGACCACCGAGTCGCTGGACGCGTACTACCAGGAGATCGGCCGGGCCGGGCGGGACGGCGAGCCCGCGACCGCCGCCCTGCACTACCGCGCGGAGGACCTGGGGCTGCGCCGCTTCTTCGCCAAGCGCTCGGTCGACAAGGCGGCCCTGCGCGTGGTCTGGGCGGCCGTCTCGGGGCAGCCGGGGCTCGACTCCGCCGCGCTCGCGAAGGAGCTGGACAGGCCCGCACGCACGATCGCGCGCCTCGTGAACGACCTCGCGGACGCCGGACTCGTCGAGACCGGCTCGGGCCTGCGAGCGACATGCGACTCTCCGGCGACGAGGCCGTCGACGCGGTGAAGGAGGCGCTCGCCTCGCGCGAGCGGATCGCGGAGTCGCGTCTGGCGATGATGCGCGCCTACGCCGAGACGACCCAGTGCCGGCGCCGGGTGCTGCTCGACTACTTCGGGGTGGAGTCGCCGGAATGGTGCGGCAACTGCGACGGCTGCGAGCGGCACGAGGCCGACGCCGACGCCGAAACGCCCCAGACCACCGAGGTGGATGCTCCGCTCAGGGTCGACGAGGCGGTCGAACACCGCGAGTGGGGCGCCGGCACCGTGATGAGCGTCGAGGTCGACCGGGCGACGGTCTTCTTCGAGTCCGAGGGCTACAAGGTGCTCTCCTTCCAAGCCCTCGCCTCCGGCATCCTCCGCGAGCACGCCTCCGCCTGACCCTGCTTCCCTCCCTGCTTTCCCGGCCGCGAGATGCCACGTGAGTACGTCCGACACGGCGTGTCGCGTACTCACGTGGCATCTCGCGGAGGGGAGGTCAGACCTTGGAGACGGCCGAACTCACGTCGGTGGGCTTCGCGTAGTCGCCGTCCGGGATCGCGCGGAGGGCCTCCAGGACGTCCCCGTCTGCTCCCTCCTTCTCGGCGGTCTCGACGATCGTGTCCTTCGAGGCGGGGTAGTCGATGCCCGAGAGGTACTTCTGGATCTGGATCGGGTTGGGGGCGTCCATCGTGCTGTCCTTTCGTCGCCGTGCTGAGTGTGACGAGTGCTCTTCGGCGAAGAGCCCGTCGAAGGCGTCGACGCGCCGGTCGGTGACCGTCGTGGGCGTCGCGCCGGGAGAGGACGCACGCGCCCAGCCAGGCCATCCGGTACGCGCGCCAGGCGCCCTCCGGGACGTCGAGCCCGGCGGCGACGTGCGGACGAGCACGTCGATCAGCGGCTGCTCGGATGTCCCCGCGAGCCCCCAGCGCCCGGACCAGCGGCGGCTGGTCACGGCGCGGCCGATCGGATGCGCTGCACCATCTCGGTCGTGGAGTGCTCGGAGACGTAGCCGACCGTGGTGACGGTGCCGCCGTAGGAGCGGACGACCGCCGCCTCCTGGAGCATGTCGGGGTTGTAGTCGCCGCCCTTGACGTAGACGTCGGGCCGTACGCGCTCAAGCAGAGGGATCGGGGTGTCGCCGCCGAAGAGGGTCACGAAGTCGACGCAGCCCAGCTCCGCGATGACTCCGGCGCGGTCGCCCTCAGGGTTGATCGGCCGGCCCTGGCCCTTCAGCCGGCGCACGGAGTCGTCGTCGTTCACCGCGACCACGAGCACGTCGCCCAGCTCGCGTGCCTGACGGAGGTAGGCGGTGTGGCCGCGGTGGAGCACGTCGAAGCAGCCGTTGGTGAAGACGACACGGCGTCCGCGACGGCTCTGCTCCGCGAGCACTTCGACAAGAGCCTCCTCGCCGAGCACGACGGCACCGGGGGCGGCGAGCGAGGCGAGCAGGTCGTCCGCCGAGCAGACCGAGGTGCCGGGGCGCTGGACGACCACGTCGGCGGCGGCCTGCGCGAGGTCGACGGCGGTGGCGAGGGAGCGGCCGGCGGGCGAGGGCGAGGGGT
>NZ_LIIN01000097.1 GCF_001634385.1 Rathayibacter tanaceti
CCGCCGGTCTACGGCACGCCGCTGCCGCCAGCGCCCGCTCCGCCCTCGAACGCCGCGCCGCCGTATCCCGCCGCGTCGGCCCACACCTTCCCCCCGGGCTCCGTCGGCTCCCCGGCGCCTGTCGTCCCGCGGACGCTGAGCCTCGTCGGGATGATCCTCGGTATCGTCGGGCTCGTCGTCTCGATCTTCGCCTGGGGCTTCGGATTCATCCTCTCGGCGCCCGCTGTCGTCCTCGGCTTCCTCGGTCGGCGCCGCGAGCCGGGCGCGCGCGGCCTCGCGCTGACCGCGATCATCACCGGCGTCGTGGGCATCCTGGTGTCGTTGGTCTACCTGGCGATCACGATCGTCGTCTTCTCGATCGCCCTCGGTGCGGTCAATTCGGGCTCCTGACCGCTCCCGCGTTCAGCCGACGGAGGACCGCTCGACGCGTTCGGCGAGCAGCGCGCGGTGGCGGCCCTGGATCCGCGTCAGGATGAGGACCGCTCTGGCGCGACCTGCGAGGCCGAGCCGCTTGCGGAACCGGGCGGGGTCGATGTCGACCCCGCGCTTCTTGATCTCGAGCACTCCGATGCCGCGCGAGCGCAGCTCCCTGGCCAGGGTGCGCTCGTCCAGCGGAAGTTCGGCCAGCACGCGGAAGCTGCGGAGGAACGGCGACACGGCGGCCTCGTCGCCGGTGAGGTAGGCGATCCCGGGCGAGAGCATCCGCGAGCCGCTCTCTCGGGCCAGCTCGCCCAGCAGCCGGGCGCGGATCGCGGAGCCGTCGGGCTCGTGCACGAAGGCGCCGAGAGCGCCGACCTCCTCATCCTCGCTGTCCCCGGCAGCGGTGAGCTCGGCGGTCGCCCCCGCGCCGATCAGCAGAGCGGAGCGGCGCACTCCCGGTCGCGCGAGCGCGCCGAACCACAGGCCCGTCTCGACCAGCTCGCCATCGACCGAGACCCACTGCGCCTCCGCCTCCTCGGGAAGCCGCTCGCGATCGAACCCCGGACCGACCTTGACGCCCACCGGCCGGTGCCGGGCGAGGCCGAACGCGAAGTCGAGCGAGGGCGAGTAGTCGTCGGGGTCGTCCAGGCGCCGGGTCTCTCGGTGACCGGCCGTGCGGCGGGCGGGATCGAGGTACACCGCGTCGAAGCCCGTCAGGTCGAACGACTCCGCGCGGGAGTGCGCTGCGCCCGCACGGGGGAACGGGGCGAGGTTGAAGCTCGCCAGCGTCGCGGTGACCTCGTCGGCCTCGACCGCCGTCACCTCCAGGTCGATGGCGGCCATCGCGAGGGCGTCGCCGCCGATGCCGCTGCCGAGGTCGGCGATCCGGCTCGCTCCGGCGGCGGCGAACCGGCCGGCATGCAGGGCCGCGACGCGCAACCGCGTCGCCTGCTCGAGGCCGGCGTCGGTGAAGAGCATCGAGCGGGCGAACTCGCCGAACTTGGCCTCGGCCTTCTGTCGAAGGCGCGCCTGGGTCAGCACCGCAGCAACCAGCACCGGCGAGTGGCCGGCCGCGCGGAGGCGGGCGACGGCGCGGACGAGGTCGTCCGACCGGTACCCGTCGAGGGAGTCGAGGAGCCGGAGACCCTCGGGGGAGAGGAGCTCGACCAGCTCGTCGCGTCGCATCCGGCCATGGTAGGCCACAGGCTCCGGCCGCTCGGCCGTCCGGCTTGGCACTCTGATTGCACGAGTGCCAGCCGAGCCCCTACGATGGATCTAGCACTCTCGGAGCGTGTGTGCCAGAACCACGCTCCGCCCATCTCGTCGTCAAGAAAGAGGTCAACCGTGTCGGTGTCCATTAAGCCGCTCGAAGATCGCATCGTCATCAAGCAGGTCGAGGCGGAGCAGGTGACCGCTTCCGGTCTCGTCATCCCCGATACCGCCAAGGAGAAGCCGCAGGAGGGCGAGGTCGTGGCCGTCGGGCCCGGTCGCATCGACGACAACGGCAACCGCGTGCCCCTCGACATCGCGGTCGGTGACAAGATCATCTACTCCAAGTACGGCGGAACCGAGGTCAAGTTCTCGGGTGAGGACTACTTGGTCCTGTCGGCGCGCGACGTCCTCGCGGTCGTCGTCCGCTAGTCCGGACTCCTCGGAGGGCCCGGCGACCTCGGTCGCCGGGCCCTCCGTCGTCCCCGGTCGGTCCTCCTGGCGACGAGTGGCCTGATCCGCCGGCCGCGACGGCCCTCTGCCCCCTTCTGCGGTCGACGCCGTGCGTAGGATCGGGGGAGTGTCCGCCTCCCGCACCCCCGCCGAACCCCTCGCCCCATCGACCGCCGGTGCGCCCGTCGGGGCGGGCGAGCCGGTGCAGCGGCCCGCGGGCGGCATGTCGTCGACCGGGCTGCTGTTCGCCTTCGGCGCGTACCTGCTCTGGGGTGCGATGCCGCTCTACTTCATCGCGATGGCGCCGGCCTCGCCCTTCGAGATCGTCGCGTTCCGCGTGCTGTTCTCGCTGGCGTTCTGCGTGATCCTGCTCACGGTGACCCGGGGCTGGCGGTCGTTCGCCGCGCTGCTGCGGCAGCCGCGCCTGCTCGGAGTGATGGCGATTGCCGGTGTGCTGATCTACATCAACTGGCAGGTCTACGTGATCGCCACGACGACCGGCCACGTGATCGAGGCTGCTCTCGGCTACTTCATGAACCCGCTGGTCACCGTGCTGCTGGGGGTCCTCGTGTTGCGCGAGCGCCTCCGACCCGCCCAGTGGGTCGCGATGGGCATGAGTGCGGTCGCCGTGCTGGTCATCGCGGTGGGCTTCGGCGCGTTCCCGTGGATCTCCCTCGCCCTCGCCTTCTCGTTCGGCCTGTACGGGCTGGTGAAGAGCCGGGTGGGCGGACGCGTCGACGCCGCCGGCGGCCTCATGCTCGAGACCCTGTGGCTGACTCCCCTCGCCGTCGTGCAGCTGGTCGTGGTCGGCTCGATGGTCGGCCTGACGCTGACGACCGAGGGCGTCGGGCACGCCCTGATCCTCGCCTCGGCCGGGATCGTCACCGCCGTGCCGCTGCTACTGTTCGCCGGCGCGGCCCGTCGGCTCCCGCTCTCGATCGTCGGATTCGTGCAGTACCTGACGCCGTTCCTCCAGTTCCTCGTGGGGGCTTTCGTGCTCCACGAGGAGATGCCGGTGGAGCGCTGGATCGGCTTCGCACTGGTGTGGGCCGCCCTGGCCGTTTTCTCAGTCGACCTCGTCGCAGCCGAGCGCCGCCGGCGCCGTTTCTCGGCCGGAAGTGCGGAACGCGTCGTTCAGCCCTGACGTGGCGGCGAAAAAGTAACGATCCGGTCGCGAAACCTTTTGGTAACACCCCTGTATTGTTCACGGCTGCTTCGGAGGTTAGGTTGGCCGAGCGGTTGCCACCGGCGCCGCTCCCACTGACACACACCTCTCAAGGAGCAACATGGGCGTTTACGCGAAGGCCGGCTCGGCCCGCGCGCGGTCCCTCCGGGCAACCCTCGGCGGCGTCGCCATTCTGGGCGCCAGCGCTCTCGTCCTGGCCGGCTGTGCCGGCGGTGGCGACAGCGGATCGGGTGGCGACGGCGACTCGGGCGGTCTGTCCCTGAAGATCGGCACGATCCTCCCCCAGACCGGAACCCTCGCCGTCCTCGGCCCGCCCGAGATCGCGGGCGTTGAGCAGGCGGTCGCCGACATCACCGACGCCGATGCCGGCATCTCGATCGAGGCGGAGCAGAAGGACTCCGGCGACACCACGACCGACATCGCGACCCAGTCCGCGACCTCGCTGCTCGCCGACAACGTGTCCGCGATCATCGGTGCGGCGTCCTCGGGCGTCTCGAAGACCTTCATCGACCAGGTCACCCAGGCGGGCGTCGTGCAGATCTCGCCGGCCAACACCTCGCCGGACTTCACCACCTACGACGACGACGGCTACTACTGGCGCACCGCCCCCTCGGACGTGCTCCAGGGCCGCATCCTCGGCAACAAGATCCTCGGCGACGGCAAGACGAACGTGTCGATCCTCTACATGAACGACGCGTACGGCACCGGCCTCGAGAAGAACATCAAGGAGACCCTTGAGGCGGGCGGCGCAGTCGTCGCGGCCGAGGAGATCTTCGAGCCGGCGTCCACCGACTTCAACTCGGCGCTGACCTCGGTCCTCGCGCCGAACCCCGACGCGCTGGTCGTCATCTCGTTCGACGAGATCAAGACCATCGCGGAGCAGCTCTCGGCCAAGGGCTTCGACTTCTCGAAGCTCTACGGCACGGACGGCAACTACGGTGTCATCAAGGAGTCGGACACCAACGTCGACATCGCGGGTGCGCAGTTCACCAACCCGGGTGTGCAGGCGTCCGAGGACTTCCAGTCGTCGCTGCAGTCCCTCGTCGAGTCGCAGGGCAACCCGCCGCTCACTGTCTTCAGCTACGCGCCGGAGTCGTACGACGCGACCATCCTGACGGCTCTCGCCTCGCTCCAAGGCGGCGCAACGGACGGCGCGACCATCCGTGACAACCTCAAGGCGGTGTCGGAGGGCGGCACGAAGTGCACGACCTTCGCCGACTGCGCGAAGCTGATCGCCGACGGCGAGGACATCGACTACGACGGCCTGTCCGGCCCGATCTCGTTCGACGACAACGGCGACACCAGCGAGGCCTCGGTCTCGATCTACAAGTACGGGGCGGGTAACACCACCTCGTTCGAGGAGACCGTCGAGGGTTCGCTGAACTGACGACGCGGTGGCGCGGCTCCGGTCGCCTCCACAGAGGGGCTCGGTCTTCGGACCGGGCCCCTTCGTCGTGCCGGAGCCCGTTGCGTCCGTGGCGACACTCTCCGCTCCCGGCCGACGACGGAGCGCGCGCCCTCCCGTCCGTTGTGGCGACGGGGGACGCGCGCTCGGGGCGTGCTGAGAGGGCCTAGGAGGCGCGGAGCAGCTCCGCCTCCTGCGCCAGCCGGTAGGTGACGAACGAGCGACTGTAGTTGCGACGCTTGCCGCCCGTGGTCTCGGCGATGACCACCTGCGCGTAGACGCCGACAACGCTCCAGCGGTCGTAGTCTCCGATCGCGCCGGTGCCGAAGGTGGCGCCGACGGCGACGGGTGCGGGGGTGTAGCTCTTCATGATCGGCTCCTTCGAAGCGGATGCCGCAGCACTCGTGGCGCTGCGGGAGAGAGGACCCGGCGGCCGATCGAAGCTCCACCGGCGGGCGAGGTGAGGCGGGCTATTCCGTGTCGGGGACGACCCGTGTCCCCAAAACTACGTCAGAACGGCCACGGTGCTGTCACCCTCTCGAGGGCCTCCGTTGCGGAGAAAGCTCGATGACTCGCCACGGCGGACGGGACGCTCCGGGAACGGCGAAGGGCCCGCCATCCGGAGACGGTGGGCCCTTCGCGGTGGCGCTCAGCCGCCGACGGTCGGAGTGCTCGTGGTGACCTCGTTGGTCGTCGCCAGCGTGCCGAGGTACAGCTCAATCACCTTCGGGTCGTTCATCAGCTCGCGGCCGGCGCCCTCGTAGGCGTCGCGCCCCTGGTCGAGCACGTAGCCGCGATCGCAGATCTGCAGGGCGCGGCGGGCGTTCTGCTCGACGATCATGATCGAGACGCCCGCGCGGTTGATCCGCTGCACATTGACGAAGGTCTCGTCCTGACGCATCGGCGACAGGCCCGCGCTGGGCTCGTCGAGCAGGAGCATCGACGGGTCCATCATCAGGGCACGCGACATCGCCACCATCTGGCGCTCGCCTCCGGAGAGCGATCCCGAGCGCTGCTTCAGGCGCTTGGACAGCTCGGGGAACAGCTCCGTCACGAACTCGAGCCGCTGGCGGTACGTCTTCGGCTTCTGGTAGACCCCCATCTCGAGGTTCTCCTCGATGGTGAGAGACGGGAAGACGTTGTTGTTCTGCGGCACGAACCCGACGCCCTTCGACACCAGCTTGTCGGCCTTGAGCCCCGTGATGTCCTCGCCGTTGAGCACCACCGTGCCCTGGCGGATGTTCACCAGTCCGAACATCGCCTTCAGCAGCGTGGACTTCCCCGCGCCGTTCGGGCCGATGATGCCCACGAGCTCCCCGCGCTTCACATAGACGTTCGAGCCGTTGAGGATGTTGACCCCCGGCACGTAGCCGGCATGGAGATCGTGGGTCTCGAGCGTGTTCGGGGTCGTCGTGTCGGCGGTCATTTCTCGTCCTTCTCGAATTCGACGGCGGGAGCGTCGGTCGTCGGGGACGCGCTCGTCGGCGCGGCGGCCCGAGCATCGTCCCCCGGCGTCGGAATGCCCGCCTGCTCCGCCTGCTTCTCGACGTCCTCGCGGACGAGGTCCGACTCCATCTCCTCGGCGATCTCGAGCTGGCCCTCGATTGTCCCGAGGTCGGTGTCGTGGTGCGCCCCCAGGTAGGCGTCGATGACGGCCTGGTCGTTCATCACGGTCGACGGCGGGCCCTCCGCGACGACCTTGCCCTCGGCCATCACGATCACCCAGTCGGCGATCGTGTTGACCATGTGCATGTCGTGCTCGACGAAGAGCACGGTCATGCCCTCGTGCTTGAGGTTCACGATGTGGCCGAGGAGAGACTGCGTCAGTGCCGGGTTCACGCCCGCCATCGGCTCATCGAGCATGACCAGCTCGGGCTCCGACATCAGTGCCCGTGCCATCTCGAGGAGCTTCTTCTGCCCGCCCGACAGGCTCGACGCGTAGTCGTCCTTCTTGGTGTCGAGCTTGAACTTCTCGAGCAGGCGGATCGCGCGCGCCTCGATCGACTCCTCCTCCTTCGACCAGAGCGGCCGGATGAGCGAGGTGAGGATGTTCTCGCCCTTCTGGCCCTTGGCGCCGAGGAGCATGTTCTCGAGCACCGTCATCCCGCCGAGGGCCTTGGTGAGCTGGAACGTGCGCACCATGCCCATCCGGGACACCTTGTAGGCCGGGACGTTCGCGAGGTTCTTCCCCTTGAAGTTCCAGGTCCCGGTGTTGGGCTTGTCGAAGCCGGTCAGCAGATTGAAGAACGTGGTCTTGCCGGCTCCGTTCGGGCCGATCAGGGCGGTGATGGAGCCGCGGGGGATCTCGACGTGGGCGACGTCGACAGCGGTGAGGCCGCCGAAGCGGCGGCTGACGCCGTCGGCGACGACGATGGGGTCCTTCTTTCTGACCCCGGGGACGATGGTGTCCTCGGTGATCTCCGAGACCGGCGTTCGAGTCGTGGTCGTGTCAGGCAAAGTGCAGATCCTTCTTCTTGCCGAAGATCCCCTGGGGTCTGAAGATCACCAGGAGCATGAGGGCCACCCCCACCACGATGAACCGGATGGGTCCGGTCTGCACGGTCGTGAGGCGGATGAGGTCGTTGTTGAGGACCCCGGTGTCGATCCCGAGCGTGAGCAGTCCGTCGGTGAGACCAAGGACGACCCAGAAGATGATCGAGCCGACGACAGGCCCGAAGACCGTCGCGGCGCCGCCCAGCAGCATGATCGTGTAGAGGAAGAACGTGAGCTGGGTGCCGTAGTTGTCGGGCTGGAGCGAGCGGGGCAGGATGAACAGCGCTCCCGCGAGACCGCCGAGCACGCCTCCGAGGATGAGCGCCTGGATCTTGTACGAGAACACGTTCTTGCCGAGCGAGCGCACGGCGTCCTCGTCCTCGCGGATGCCCTTGATGACGCGGCCCCAGGGGCTGCGCATCAGGAGGAACACCAGGAGGCAGGCCAGGAGCACGAGGCCCCAGCCGACGATCCGCACCCACCACTGGTCCTGGCTGTACGTGAGCACGCCGATTCCCCAACGGCCCTCTGGCAGCGGGTTGAGGTCGTTGAACGCCTTCGCCGCGCCGTTGATGCCCTCGGAGCCGCCCGTGATCGCCGAGAACTCGGGTGTCTTGACCGAGAGTCGCACGATCTCGGCCGCCGCGATCGTCACGATCGAGAGGTAGTCGGCTCGCAGCCGGAGCGTCGGGATGCCGAGGATGAGGGCGAAGACCGTCGCCGCGACGATCGTCGCGAGGAACGAGCCCCAGACGGGCCACTCGAACTTGACCGAGGTGATGGCGAACGCGTATCCGCCCACCGCCATGAAGCCGGCCTGTCCGAAGTTGAGCAGCCCCGTGAATCCGAAGTGGATGACCAGGCCGATGGTCGCCAGCGCGTACGCGGCGACGGTGGGATCGACGATCTGCCCGATCGCCAGCCAGATGAAGTTGAGGTTCATGGTGTCCTAGCCGATCCGTTCCTTGCGGCCCAGGATTCCCTGCGGCCTGACCAGGAGGATGATGATCATGAGGATGAGCGGAGCCACGTACTTGAGGTTCTCCGGAATCCAGATCGTCGAGATGTTCATCATCAGTCCGATGATGAGCGAGCCGACCAGTGCGCCGTAGGCGGAGCCGAGGCCGCCGAGCGTGATCGCCGCGAAGATCAGCAGCAGGATCGACGCCCCGGTGTCCCAGCGCAGCGACTGATAGAAGCCGATGTACACGCCCGCGAGGGCGGCCAGTGCGCCCGACATCACCCAGACGACCCGGATGACGCGTTCGACGTTGATGCCCGAGGCGGAGGCGAGGGCCCGGTTGTCCGAGACCGCGCGCATCGCCTTGCCGATCTTGGTCTTCGTGAGCACGTAGGCGACTCCGACGATGCACACGACGCCGATGACCGCTCCCACGATGTCGGTGAACTTCAGGCTGATCCCGAGGGTCGGCACCGTGAGGTACGGAGCCGTGCTATTGGGAAGTGAGAGGCGGTCGGCCCCGAAGAAGAAGACGAACACATAACGCAGAGCCAACGACAGGCCGATGGTCACGATCATCAGGGGGACGAGCTGGATGCCCTTCTTCCGCAGTGGCTTCCAGAGCAGCCCGTCCTGGACGAAGCCGAAGGCGCCGCCGAGGATCACGGCGATGGGGATGGCCAGCAGCGCCGGGAGCCCGAAGACGCCGGAGAAGAGGTACGCCATCAGAGCACCGAAGGTGACCAGCTCGCCGTGCGCGAAATTGTTCAGACCGGTGACGCCGTAGATCAGGGAGGCGCCGATCGCCGCGAGAGCGATCAGGAGTCCGAAGATCAGGCCGGTGACGACCTTGGGCCAGAAGATGATCCAGAACGTGTCGGCCGACACCGGCTGGCTCACGGCGTTCGACGTGCCGTCGGGGTTCGTCGCGTCGTTCCCGGTCGTGCCCTCCGTCGCGGGGTTCGTCGGAGCGGCGGAGTCCGTCGGGACGGGGACTGTCGCTCCCGTGCCCTTCGGGTTCGCGGTCGAGACGATGAAGTTCACGATCTGGTTCTGCGAGGCGACGATCTTCACCTGCTTCGGGTTCTGCCCGGCCCCCGGATAGCCCTTGTCAGCGGGGAGCGTCTCCTCGTCGACGGTCACCGTGTAGCTGCCGGCGGCCTCGAGGGGGAACGTGGCCCGGCCGTCCTCGCCGGTGGTCACGGTCGCCGAGGCGTCACCGCCGAGCTCGACGGACACTCCCGTCAGGTTCTCGTTCGTCCCCTGCACGCGGACCCAGGCGATGATCGACTGGTCGGCGGTGGTGGCGGCGAGTGCGGCGGGGGCGGCGGCCGCGATCCCGGTGAGCGACGCGGCGAGGAGGCCGAGGGCCAGCAGCCGGTCGCGGAGTCCGGTGCGTCTCCTATCCACGGGGCGCCTCCCTGTCCGTCGGGCGCGGGGTCGTCGAGCGCTGGCGGCGCATCGAACGGCAGGCTGTGAGCAAGACGTTTACCTCTCGTCAGGGTGCACAGACGGATGGGGTCTCCGGGCAGAGCCGAATAGCCGTCGTCAAACAACGTTGGTCGACCATACGTTCCACATGTGTCGGCTGTGTTTCCTCACCGGCACGGACGCGTGACGACATTATGCGGGAGAGGAGAGCGCTCCACTGCACGGGACGTGCTCCCAGGGCGCTCCCGAGAGGAATAGACCCGCCCGCTCGGCGCTTAAGATCGAACAACCGTGGCTCGTGCGGAGCAGACCTCCGTGTCTCCTCAGGGCCGCCGCTCTCGACCTGCTAAGGGGCATTGATGGACCAGCCGGATCCCTTCGGATTCCTCGGACTCACGTACGACGACGTCATGCTCCTCCCCGGGCACACCGACGTCATCCCGAGCGAGGCCGACACGGCCTCCCGGCTGACGAAGCGGATCAGCGTGGCGACTCCGCTGCTCTCGGCCGCGATGGACACCGTCACCGAGGCGCGCATGGCCATCGCGATGGCCCGCCAGGGCGGGCTCGGGGTGCTGCACCGCAACCTCTCCATCGCCGATCAGGCCGACCAGGTCGACCGGGTCAAGCGGAGCGAGTCGGGCATGGTCTCGAACCCCGTCACCACGACTCCGGACGCCACCGTCGCGCAGGTCGACGAACTCTGCGGGCAGTACCGCATCAGCGGCCTCCCGGTCGTCGACTCGTCCGGTGTTCTGGTGGGCATCATCACCAACCGCGACATGCGGTTCGTCTCGCCCTTCGAGAAGGCGACCACGCTCGTCCGCGACGTCATGACCAGCTCCGGTCTGATCACGGGGCGCGTCGGCATCCCCGACAGCGAGGTCATCGCTCTCTTCGCGCAGCACAAGATCGAGAAGCTCCCCCTCGTCGATGCGCAGGGCAAGCTCGCCGGGCTCATCACCGTCAAGGACTTCGACAAGTCGGAGCAGTACCCCAACGCCACGAAGGACGACGAGGGCCGCCTGCGCGTCGGCGCCGCCATCGGCTTCTTCGGGGATGCGTGGCAGCGCGCCACCGCGCTCCTCGAAGCGGGCGTGGACGTGATCGTGGTCGACACCGCGAACGGCGACTCCGCGGGCGTCCTCGACATCATCCGCCGGCTCAAGGCCGACTCCGCGTTCACCGGAGTCGACGTCATCGGCGGCAACGTCGCCACCCGCTCCGGCGCTCAGGCGCTCGTCGACGCAGGGGCCGACGCGATCAAGGTCGGGGTCGGTCCCGGCTCGATCTGCACCACCCGCGTCGTCGCCGGCGTCGGCGTGCCGCAGGTCACCGCCGTCTACGAAGCCTCCCTCGCGGCCCGCGAGTCCGGTGTCCCCGTGATCGCCGATGGAGGCCTCCAGTACTCCGGCGACATCGCTAAGGCGCTCGTGGCCGGTGCCGACACGGTGATGCTCGGCTCGCTCCTCGCCGGCTGCGAGGAGAGCCCCGGCGACCTGGTGTTCCAGAACGGCAAGCAGTTCAAGACCTACCGCGGCATGGGCTCGCTCGGAGCCCTGCAGACCCGGGGGGAGCGCACCTCCTACTCGAAGGACCGCTACTTCCAGTCCGACGTGCCCACCGACGACAAGCTCATCGCCGAGGGCATCGAGGGCCAGGTGCCCTACCGCGGCCCGCTCGCGAACGTGGCCTATCAGCTCGCCGGGGGACTCCGCCAGTCGATGTTCTACGTCGGCGCGCGCACCATCCCCGAGCTGAAGGCGCGCGGCAGGTTCGTGCGGATCACCGCGGCCGGGCTCAAGGAGTCGCACCCTCACGACATACAGATGGTGGTGGAGGCGCCGAACTATCGGCGCTGAGCGTCCGGTGTGGGACCGGCGGCGATCCCGACCCGCTCCCTCCCTCCGGGAGACGAGCGCAGGCCTGAGACGGGAGGCCGGGGACGCAGCGCGAGCGGCTTTCCCTCGCCCCGTCGGGAGGGGGCGTCCGCGGTCCCTCGGACGGGCGTCGCCGCGGCCCTGCCGCGA
>NZ_LIIN01000098.1 GCF_001634385.1 Rathayibacter tanaceti
TCAGCGCGGGCCGCGCGCCAGCAGCGCGTGCAGCAGCGGCAGCACCGAGGCGCCCATCAGCAGCGCGCCGAGCACGCCGTCGTCCGGGCGCACGACGGCTCCCGCGACGAGCAGGCCTGCGAACAGAACGGCTGAGACGATGCGCCTGACCGTGCCCTCGATGCGGAGGAGCCGGCGCTCGACCGTGGGGACCGTCACGGCGAGCGTGCCGTCGTCGAGCCGCGTGGTCAGCTCGTCGAGCTTCCGCGGCAGGCGCCAGAGCAGGCCGAGGGTGTCGACGGCCTGCTTGCCGATGTCCTGCGCGACCGAGCCGCGCTCCTCCCGGATCAGCTGCTGAGCGTAGGGCTCGACCGAGTCCCACAGGTTGAAGGCCGGGTCGAGCGCGCTGCACACGCCCGAGGTCAGCGACATCGCACGGATCACGAGCAGGAAGTTCTCGGGCAGCTGGAACGGGAGCGAGCGCACGACGTCACCGAACTGCACGGCGAAATCGCGGAACTCGCGCGGATCCACCTCCCGCAGCTCCGCGAAGCCCATTCCGCCGAACCGGGCGAACAGCTGCGTCAGCGCCCGCTCGAGCTCGCGGGAGTCGGCGGAGGGGAGGAGGACGCCCACCGCGCGGGCGGCGTCGACGAGCCCCTTGCCGTCGCGGGACGCGGCGGCGATCAGCATCCGCCGCAGGCCCGCCCGCGTCGTCGGCGGCACCTCGCCCATCATCCCGAAGTCGATGAAGGTCAGCCGCCAGGGCAGTTCGGCGTCAGGTGTCGGAGTCACGAAGACGTTGCCGGGATGCGGATCCGCGTGGAAGTACCCGTTCGTGAAGAGCTGGTCGAACATCACCGCGGCGAAGACGGGAGCGACCTCGCGCGGGTCGATGCCTGCGGCGATGAGCGCGGCGTGATCGGTGATCTTGATCGCCGTCACGTCCTGGAGTGTGAGCACCTTGCGGGTCGAGCGCTCCCACACCACGTCGGGCACGGCGACCCGGGCGTCGCCCGCGAAGTCGCCGGCGAAGCGGACGGAGTTCGCCGCCTCCTGGAGGTAGTCGATCTCTTCGAGGCTGGTCGCCGCGAACTCCTCGACCAGGGCGGGGGCGTCGACCCGGTCGGACACCAGGCGCACGTGGCTGAGCCAGCCGCCGACGCGGCGGAGCGCGGCGAGATCGACCTCGACGATCGCGTCGATCCCCGGCCGCTGCACCTTGAGGATCGCGGTCGTGTGTCCGGTGTCGGCGGTGTCGGAGGGGGAGAGGCGCGCGCGGTGCGCCTGGCCGAGCGAGGCCGCGGCGACGGGCGACTCCTCGACTCCCGCGTACGCCCGCTCGAGCGGCATCCCCAGCTCTGCCTCGGCCAGGGCGCGGATGCGCGGGAACGGCACGGGCGGCACCTCGTCCTGGAGTCCCTCCAGCTCGCGGGTGATCTCGGGCGGCAGCACGTCCAGGCGCGACGACATGAACTGGCCGACCTTGATCATCAGCCCGCCCAGATCGACAGCCAGCACGTGGAAGCTGCGCGCGAACCGCCGCATCCGGCCCGGACGGGTGCGCAGACCGACACGCGAGAGACCGACACGGGGGAGCAGCAGATCGAAGAACCAGGTCACCGCGAGGTGCCACGCGGCGAAGCGGAGGATCCGGCGGTAGCGCCGCCGGTCCTCCCGTGCTCGGTGGCCCGGGGCGGCAGGACCCGGGCTGACCGAGGCCACCCGGGTCAGTCCTGCGCGAGGATCGCGTACAGGCGGCGGCGCACGTCCTCGAGTTCGGAGACGGCCTGCCGGATCTGGTCGGGGGTACCGGAGCGGCCGACCTGCGCCGCGGCCTGGGCGAGGTCGAGCCCCGCCTTGGGCAGCGCACCGAAGTCGACGTGGTCGGAGTCGTCCCACGGTGCCGAGGCGCCGTGCTCGGCGACCGCGGCGCGACCGGCGTCGGTCAGCGTGTAGGTCTTGCGGCCGTTCGACTCGTCGGCCGAGATGAGGCCCTCGTCGGCGAGCAGCTGCAGGGTGGGGTAGACGGAGCCGGGGCTCGGCTTCCAGCCGCCGCCGCTGCGCTCTTCGATCTCGTGGATGATCTGGTAGCCGTGCATCGGCTGCTCGGCGAGCAGCGCGAGCACGGCCGAGCGCACGTCGCCGCGGCCGACTCTGGAGCCGACGCGCTTCTCGACGCGGGAGCGGGCCTGCTCCATCGCGCGCCAGATGCTCTCGATGGGCGTGCCGGTGCCGAACGCACCGGTCGAGGACGAACCGTTCATGATGACCTCCTGTTTCTGCGAACGATACTCAGCGATATGGGTGGCGACTGTGAACGACTGCTCGTCCCGTCTCCGCTCAGGCGGTCAGGAGGGAGGCGATGCGCGTCGTCGTCGCGGCGGCTTCAGGGAGGGGCATCAGCATCCAGTCGTGCATCATCCCGGGGCTCTCGATGACGTCGACGCTCGTGCCGGGGGCGGTGGCCGCCCGCTCCGCGAACCGGTGGGCGTCCGGGTTGAGGATGTCACGGGTGCCCGTGAACACCGTCACGCTGCCCAGTCCCGCGAGGTCGGAGGCCATCGGATTGACGGCCGGGCTGTTCACGCCGTCCTCGCCCGCGTAGAGCGCGGCGAGTGCTCGCAGGTGCTCGGCCTTCAGCAGGGGGTCCCGCGGGGCGACCGCAGCGATCCCGGGATGCGAGACGGTCAGGTCCAGCGTCGGCGAGAGGAGGATCGTCGATTCGGGCCTGGCAGCCCCCTCGGGGAGGGCGCGCAGGAGGTTGAGGGCGATCGTCGCACCGGCGGAGTCGCCCATGAGCGCGGCCGGCGAGGTCGCCGTGATCGAGCTCCAGAGCGAGGTGAGGACGGGGAGGTGATCGGCGTGCGTCGCCCGCGGGACGAGCGGGTAGATCGGCACGACGAAGGCGCGCCCCGTCAGCCGGGCGAGCGTGGCGAGGAACGTCCAGTGGCCGGCGCGGATCTCGGCCGCCCACGCGCCTCCGTGGAGGTAGAGGACCGGGCCCGCCGTCTCGGCGGGCGGCGAGATCCGCAGCACCGGCCATCCGCCGACCTCGGTCTCGGTGACGCGGGTGCTGCGGCGGACCGAGCGCGGCGGTCCGTACTGCGCCGGGGTCGACGGCGTGCCGGTGAAGCGCGAGGGGTCGAACTGCTTCTCGCGGGTCCCGGAGAGGCCGATGACGGTGGCGAGGAGGCGGCTCCGCAGGCTCGGGGCTGCGGGCGCGGGGTGAGGGCGTCGGGGTTCATGGGGGATCCGTTCTTGCGGCGTCGATCGCCGCGTGATGTACGCTAAACCTTGACATCAGAGTGAAGGTCAAGGGGAATCATGAAGATCGGCGAGATCGCCCAGCGCACGGGCGCCAGCACTCGGTCGCTCCGGTACTACGAGGGGCTGGGCCTGATCTCGTCGGAGCGCCGGGCGAACGGCTATCGCGACTACCGCGAAGAGACGGTCGCCGTCGTCGCGACCATCAAGTCCCTCCTGGGCCTGGGCTTCTCGACCGCGGTGATCGCCGACGTGATCGCCTGCGAGAACCGGGGCCTCTCGGGGAGCTGCGAGGCGGTGCGAGACCGGGTCGGCGAGCTCCGCGACGAGATGGAGGCTCGGGCTGACGAGCTCCTGCGCCGACGCGACGCGCTCGACGCGTCGCTCGCGGATCCGGTCGTTCGTGACGCGCTGCTGGCGCGCGCCGAGTCCCCGCGCGTTTAGTCCGCGGCGGGTTCCGGCCGGTCCGCTCCGATGCCCGCGGCGAGGGTCTCGAGCCCGCCGCGCAGCTGCTCCGCGCCGTCGGCTCCGAGGAGGCGGACGACCTTCTGCTCGACGGCGTCGATCGCCCTGTCCGCCTCGGCCAGAGCGGCGTGCCCGGGCGCGGTGAGATGCAGCTCGTGGACGTGGCTGTGGCGAGGGTGCGACCGGCGCTCGACGAGGCCGCGCGCCTCCAGCCGGGTGAGGAGTGAGGCGACCGCCTGCGGGGTGACGCCGATGCGCCGGGCCAGTTCGGCTCCGGTGAGCCCCGCGTCGGCCGCGAGCGTCGCCAGGAACGTGTAGTGCGCTGCGGCGAGACCGAGCGGGCGCAGCCCCCGCTCCTTCTCGGCCTGCACCGCGAGCTCCGCCCTGCGGAGTGCCCACACCACACGATCCGCGGCGCGTGCGTCGGCACGCTGATCTGCAACCATCCACCCAGGATACATCCATTGAGTGGTATAAAGTGCTTGATACCACTCAATGACATTAGGAGTCGTAATGACCAGACCTCTCGCCCTCGTGACCGGTGCCAGCAGCGGCATCGGTGCCGCCCTCGCCGCCGACCTCGCCGCCGACGGCCACGACCTCGTCCTCGTCGCCCGTCGCCAGGAGCGACTGCTCGAGCTCCAGGAGCGCTTCGCCGCCCTCGGTGCCACGACCGAGATCCTCGCCGAGGACCTCTCCGACCCCGCCGGACTCGAGCGCGTCGTCGCCCGCGCAGGAGCGGGCGACGTGGATCTCCTCGTCTCCAACGCCGGCGTCAGCGCCTACGGTCCCTTCGCCGAACTCGACCCGGAGGCGCTCCGCCGCGCGTGGACGTTGAACGCCGACGCCACGCCGCTCCTCACCCGGGCGGTGCTGCCGGGGATGCTCGAGCGCTCCCGCGGCGGCATCATCACCGTCGCCTCGACTCTGGCGTTCAGCGCCGGGATCGCAACCGCCCCGCGCGCCGAGGGCTGCCGCAGCGGGCCCTTTACGTGGCGGCCAAGGCGGGCATCGTGGCGTTCACCCGCGTGCTCGCCGGCGAGCTCGCGGGCACCGGGGTGCGCGCGACGGTCGTCTGCCCCGGCCTGGTCTCGTCGGAGTGGAACGGCGGGGCCTCCGTCGTGCCTGCGGCGATGACTCCCGAGGACGTCGCCGTGGCGGCTCTGGCCGGCTTCGAGCGGGGCGAGGTCATCTGCCTGCCCGGACTCGAGGACGTCGGTCTGCTGGAGCGACTCGCCGAGTCGGAGCAGGGGATCACCTCGGGCAACATCCGGCCGACCCTGGCTCAGCGCTACACGGCCTGAGCCTCCCGCGGGGCCCGATGCACGAGGGGCCCGCCCGCCCGCCGATCTCGGCGAGGACGGGCGGGCCCCTCGTGTCGTGTCACTCGCCGGCGCAGATGCCCTCGACCGCCACCTTCTGGTAGAGGTGCGGGTAGGCGAGCGTGCCGTCCGGGTAGGCGGCGGCGTGCGCTGCGAACTCATCGGTCCGGGCAGCGGCCTTGAGGGCGGCGGGCGACGCCCATACGGCGACGTTCGTGAAGAGCCGGCTCCCGGCGATGCCGCGGTAGAGCTGCACGGCCAGGAGGTTCCCGGTCCGCTTCATGTACTCGGCGTCGGCGGCCCACGCGGCCAGCACCTCCTCCTCCGCGCCCTCCGGGGCGACGAAGGTGTTGATGATGGTGACGGGGCCGGTCTCGACCTCGTGCTGGAGCGAGATCGGGGTGGAGCTGTCGAGAGTGGCGATCTGGAGCATGGGGTCCTTCTCTTCTTTCTGGTGGTGGTGATGGTGCGGGGGAGCTGCGGGCTACGGGTGGAGGAGGACCTTGCCGTCCGAGCGGCCGGTCTCGACGAGGGCGCTCGCCTCGTGCACCGCGGCGAGCGGGAATCCGGCGGCGACGCGGACGGTGAGCTCGCCCGCCTCCACCAGGGCGGCGTACCGCGCGAGCGAGGTTCCGAAGCGGCGGTTCTGCCCCGAGAAGACGACTCCCAGTTCGAACGCGCGCGGATCGCTCACCGTCACCAACCGCTTCGTGCCGCCGAGCAGCTCGATCGAGAGCTCCAGCACAGAACGGCCCGTGATGTCGGCGATCGCGTCGATGCCGTTCGGGGTCACGGCCGAGATCCGCTCGGCCTGCCCGGGACCGTAGGCGACCGGCACGACCCCCAGCGACCGCAGGAAGTCGTGGTTCTTCTCGGAGGCGGTGCCCACGACGGTCGCGCCGCGACGGAGCGCGAGCTGCGCGGTGAAGGCTCCGACGATCCCGGAGGCGCCGTGGACGACCAGCGTCTCTCCGGCGGTGACGGCGAGCTCCTCCAGCACCCGATCGGCCGTCTCGAGTCCCACGGGGAGGGCCGCGGCCGTGTCCCAGCTCAGGCCGGCCGGCTTCAGCGCCCAGTCGTCGGCGATCGCGTGCTCGGCGTACGAGCCGGTGACGGTCGGCGCCAGCACGGCGTCGCGACCGCGACTCCGTGCACGCCCTCGCCGACCTCGTCGACGATCCCGGCGGCTTCCAGGCCCGGAGTGGCGGGCAGCTGCGAAGCCATGTCTGCCATCCAGCCGTGGCGGATCTTGACGTCGACCGGGTTCATCCCCGCCGAGACGACCCGGAGGCGGATCTGCCCGGCGCCGGCGTGCGGGGCGTCGACGTCCTGCACCTGCAGAACGTCCGTGTCGCCGAACTCGGTGTACAGCACTGCTTTCATGGGGGCTCCCGTCCTCGTTGCTCTTCTCCCTCCAGCCTGCCGCGGCTCGACTCCGGCCGGACTGGCCGAAGGGTCGGAGCATCCTGGCCGAACGGTCAGTCCTTGCACTGCCGCCCGGACGGGCGGCGGTCTACCGTCGGAGTCATGGATCTGATGTCCTCCGTGGAGGTTCTCCGGGCTCCCCTGACCGAGACGCAGGCGCGGCTCTCCGCGCTGCTCGCCGACGCCGTCCCGCACAGCGTGATCGCCCAGCTGGCGGCCAACTGCCCGTTCGCTCCCTTCAAGAGCCTCGGCGCCTCGCCCGGCGCGCCGGGCTCATCGATCAGCGTCGCCGACATGACCGGGATCGGCGAGAGGGCCGGGTCGCCGGGTGCGTGGCTCGGGCGGGCGGTGGTCGCGAACGTCGAGGTGCCCGTGCTGGCTCTGGTCAGCGGCACCGGCGAGCAGCGCGCCCTGCTCGTCCTGATCCGGACGGACGAGGAGCCGATCGACCCCGACGACATCCGGGCGGCCGTAGGGCTCTGGGAGGTGGTCACCGCGCACCGCGACGGCCTGCGGAACGAGGCGGCGCCGGAGTGGCTCGCCATCTCGCGTGCGGCGGCCTCAGCCCGCGCCGTCGCGCTGGCCGAGCTCGGAGACGCGCACTCGGTGCTGCTGACTGCGCTCGTCGCCGTCCTGCGCGATCGCACGCTGGCCGACGCCGAAGCGAGGAGGCGCACGCTCGATGTCGCCGTCAGCGGTCTCGTGGAGCTGAGGTCGCGGCTCGAGCTCGACCGGATCCTCGCCGAGGAGAGTGCGGCCGAGGCGTCCTCGTCGCTGACCGCCTCCCTCCTGCGCATGACCGGACCGCGGGGCGTGCGCCTCGACGTCAGCCCGCTGCGCGACGACGACGCGTCGGGCAGATCGCTGCCGGCGGACGTCGCCGCGACGGCGCGGGCGAGTGTCAGGACCATCGTGCAGACGATGCTCGAGGAGCAGTCCGGACTCCGCCGGATCCACGTCGGCTGGCGGCTGACGGACGCCGATCTCGTGGCCACGGTGCGCGACGACGGCCCGGGTGCGCTCGCGCGCGAAGCCTTCGACTCCTCCCGTGTGCAGGAGCGGCTGACCGCGGTGGGCGCCCGGCTCGACGTCGACGCTGTGCCCGACTGGGGCACGACGGTCGTCGTTTCGGTTCCGATCACCGCTCAGCCGACTCCGCGGACCGATCCGCTCGCCGCCCTCAGTCAGCGCGAGCTCGACGTCGCCCAGCACCTCCTGCGGGGCAGCCGCAACCGCGACATCGCGCGGGCGCTGACCGTCTCGGAGTCGACGGTGAAGTTCCACCTGGCGAGCATCTTCAAGAAGCTCGACGTCGACTCCCGGAGCCGGGCGCCGCGGTCGTGGCCGCGGCGCAGCTGCCCTGACAGCGACTCCGGGTCGCGGAGCCGCCGCGTCGTCGGCTCCCGGGCGATCCTCGGTGCTGGTCTGCGAGAAGGCCCGGTGGGAGTGGATGAGGCGTCCTGGTGCAGTCCGTGCGGCTCGATCGAACGCTCCGATCGGGGCGGGCTCTCGACGACGAGCTCGTCTGAGTGCTCAGTCCCGATCGAGCCGCCGGATCAGCGCTGCCGCCGTGGCCCGGCCGGCCCGGTCGGCTCCGACCGTCGACTGCGACGCGCCGTAGCCGATGAGGTGCACGCGGCCGTCGGCTCGCGCCTGCGGTCGGAGCACGGTGTCGCTGCTGGTCGTCGTCCCGTCGGCCCCGACCACGTGGCGTCGACCGAGCGCCGTGAACAGGGGGCGGCGCTCGAGGACTCCGCGCCGCCGCGCCTCCAGGGCGTAGCTCGTCCAGCCCAGACCGGTGCACGAGACAACGCCGACGGGAGGCCTGCCCTCGGCCGCCTCGTAAGCCGCGAAGCAGCGGGGCACGGCGTCCCGGCTGATCCGCGGCGCGACTGTCGGGCCAGGGAACGACGAACGGCCGGCCCCGCAGGAGCCGGCGTTCGGGTCGCAGGCCCTACAGGCCCTGCGACAGGCGGTAGTACGCCGCGTTGGAGCGGATGTCGGCCTCGAAGCCGCGCAGCGTGGTCGACTCGTCGATCACCAGCAGCTCGACACCGGCGATGCGGGCGAAGTCCTCCCACGCCTCCAGGCCGATCTGGGTCGTCATGACCGTGTGGTGCGCAGCGCCGGCGGTGATCCAGGCCGCAGCGCTCGTGCCGAAGTCCGGAGCGGGCTGCCAGACGGCGCGGCCGACGGGGAGGTGCGGGAGCGTTTCGGGGGGCTCGACGTTCTGCACCGTGTTCGCCACCAGGCGGAAGCGTTCGCGCACGTCGCTCAGCGCGACGACGACGGCAGGGCCCGCATCCGCGGTGAAGACCAGGCGCACCGGGTCCTCGCGGCCGCCGATGCCCAGCGGGTGGATCTCGAGCGAGGCGCGCTCGGAGGACAGGGACGGCGAGACCTCGAGCATGTGCGCGCCGAGGATGAGCTCCTCGCCGGGCGTCATGTCGTAGGTGTAGTCCTCCATCAGGCTGGTGCCGCCGGGCAGGCCGGCGCCCATCACGGCGGCGATGCGGATGAGGACGGCCGTCTTCCAGTCGCCCTCGCCGCCGAAGCCGTAGCCGTCTGCCATCAGGCGCTGCACGGCCAGGCCGGGGAGCTGGCGCAGACCGCCGAGGTCCTCGAAGTTGTCGGTGAACGCCTCGAAGCCGCCCTCCTCGAGGAACGCGCGCAGGCCGATCTCGACCGCGGCGCCGTAGCGGAGCGACTCGTGGCGCTCGCCGCCGGGGAGCAGCTCGGGTGCCACGTCGTAGCTCTCGACGTACTCGGCGACGAGCGCATCGATGTCGGCGGCCGTCGCAGCATCCACGCGCTCGACGAGCTCGTTGACGCCCCACGTGTTGACGCTGACGCCCAGGCGGATCTCGGCCTCGGTCTTGTCGCCCTCGGTGACGGCGACGTTGCGCATGTTGTCGCCGAAGCGCGCGACCTTCATGCTCTGCGAGGCGGCCCAGCCCGAGGCGGCGCGCGACCAGATGCCGATCGACTCCGTGACCCGGGCGTCGCTGGCGTGGCCGACGACGGTCTTCCGGGGCACGCTCATCCGGCTGAGGATGTAGCCGTGCTCCCGGTCGCCGTGCGCGGCCTGGTTGAGGTTCATGAAGTCGAAGTCGATGTCCTGCCACGGCAGGGCGACGTTCGCCTGGGTGTGGAAGTGCAGCAGCGGCTTGGCGAGCGCGTCGAAGCCGTGGATCCACATCTTCGAGGGGCTGAAGGTGTGCATCCAGGTGATGACGCCCACCACGGAGTCGTCGGAGTTCGCCTCGATCATGGTGCGGCGGATCGCCTCGGAGCTCTTCAGCACCGGCTTCCACTCGATGGTCACCGGGATCGCGCTCGCCTCGTTCAGCTGCGCGACGACGGCCTGCGACTGCTCGGCGACCTGGCGGAGGGTGTCCTCGCCGTAGAGGTCCTGGCTGCCGGTGAGGAACCAGACGGTGCGGGTGGCGAGGTCGGGGATGATGCTGCCCGATCGAGGGCTGCTGGTCGTGCTCATGCGATGGCTCCGGTGGGGTTCTGTCCGTAGACGTTCTGGTAGCGGTCGAACAGGGCGTCGATCGACTCCTGCGGGAGGGGGACGAGTTCGCCGCCCTGCCGCGCGAGGTGCACGGTGCGGGCGACGTCCTCGGCCATGACGGCCGCCTTCACGGCGTCCTTCGCGTCCTTGCCGATGGTGAAGACTCCGTGGTTCTGCATCAGGACCGCGCGCGAGCGGTGCCCCGAGAGTGTCGCGACGATGCCGCGGCCGATGGAGTCGTCGCCGATGATCGCGAACGGGCCGATCGGGATCTCGCCGCCGAACTCGTCCGCCATCGCCGTGATGACGCAGGGGATCGGCTCGGCGCGGGCCGCCCACGCGGTGGCGTAGGTCGAGTGCGTGTGCACGACTCCGCCGACCTCGGGCATCTCGCGGTACACGTAGGCGTGTGCGGCGGTGTCGCTGGAGGGGCTGCGGTCGCTGCCGGGCGTCCCGGGGACGACGGTGCCGTCGAGGTCGCAGAGGATCATGTTCTCGGGGGCGAGCTCGTCGTACGAGACGCCGCTGGGCTTGATCACGAACAGGTCGGCGCCGGGCACGCGGCCCGAGATGTTGCCGCCGGTCCAGATCACGAGGCCGTAGCGGACCAGCTCGGCGTGGAGGCGGGCGACGTCCTCGCGGACGCGGGCGATCGCCTCCTCGGTGGCGGCGGTGTGAGTGGTCATGCGGTCGCTCCCTGGTTCTGCGGGTCGGTGAGGGTCTCGACGGCGGCCTGCTCGACGGCGAGGCCGGCGCGGTAGCGCTCGAGGTAGGCGGAGAAGCCGGCGACGTCGCCGGCGTCGGGCGCGACGGTCTCGAAGCCGGCGTCGCCGAAGACCTGGCCGGTGAGGTACTCGTCGAGCGCGACTCCGCTCTGCAGGCGGTAGGCGGCGAGCACGGCCATGCCCCACGGGCCTCCCTCGGAGGCGGTCGCGGCGACGGACACGGGCGCGTCGAGCGCGCCCGCGAGGAAGCGCTGGGCGACTCCGGCGGTGCGGAACATGCCGCCGTGCGCGAACATCTCGTCGATCCGGACGCCCTCGCCGGCGAGGACCCGCATGCCCAGCGCGAGCGTGCCGAACACCCCGTAGAGCTGGGCGCGCATGAAGTTGGCGAGCGTGAGACGCGAGTCGGGAGTGCGCACGACCAGCGGGCGGCCCTCGACCAGGCCAGCGATCGGCTCGCCCGCGAGGTGGTTGTAGGCGAGCAGTCCGCCCGCGTCGGCCTCGCCCTCGAGCGCCTCGGCGAAGAGGGTGCCGTAGACGGCGTCGCTGTCAGAGGGTCCGCCCGAGGCCGCAGCGAACCGGGAGAAGAGGCCGACCCAGCCGGCGAGCTCGCTGGCGCCGTTGTTGCAGTGCACCATCGCGACGAGGTCGCCCGCGGGGGTCGCGACCAGGTCGAGCTCGTGGTGCACGCTCTCGAGGGGCCGCTCGAGGACGACCATCGCGAAGATGCTGGTGCCGGCGCTGACACTACCGGTGCGCGGGGCGACGGAGTTCGTGGCCACCATGCCGGTGCCGGCGTCGCCCTCGGGCGGGCAGGCGGGGGCGCCGGGCCG
>NZ_LIIN01000099.1 GCF_001634385.1 Rathayibacter tanaceti
GCGAGGCCTCGCAGCTCGAGGTCGCCGCTCACCGCGTCCGCCGCCGCCTCTGCGGGGAGCGCCGCCGCGCGCTCGATCACCGCGAAGGCGCGGTCTGCCGCCTGCACGCCGTCCGCCGCCGCGTGGAACTCGGCTCCGACCTGGCGCACGGGAAGGAACACATCGGGTGCGAGCACGAGCACGAAGAGCCCCACTGCCAGGCCGAGCGAGCCGTCGACGAGCCGCAGCCCGATCGAGACGGCGACCAGCGCGACCGAGAGCGAGCCGGCCAGCTCGAGCACGAACCCGCTGACGAAGGTGATCCGCAGCACCTTCATCGTGTGCACGCGGTAGTCCTCGGTCAGCGCCCGGATCCGCGTCGCCTGCCGTTCCGCCCTGCCGAAGATCTTCAGCGTCGCCAGCCCGCCGACCGTGTCCACGAACCCGGAGGCGAGCGCCTGCAACCGCTCCCACTGCCGATTCTGCACCGCCTGCGTGGCCCAGCCGATCAGCACCATGAACACGGGGATCAGCGGCAGGGTCACCACCAGGAAGAGCGCGCTGAGCGGATCCGCGAGGAACACAACGAGGGTCAGCAGCGGAGTCGCCACCGCGGTCGCGATCAACTGCGGCAGGTAGCGCGCGAAGTAGCCGTCGAGCGCGTCGAGTCCGCCGCCGAGCAGCGCGACCGCGCCTCCCGAGCCGCCCTCCGGCCGCCCTGACGGCCCAAGCTCTGTCATCGCGGCGAGCACCGCACGGCGCAGCTGGGCCTTCGCGCCCACCCCGCCGCGCACGGCGTTCACCTCGGTCGCCCACGCGAGCCCGGCCCGCACCGCCACCACGGCGAGCAGTGCAGCCAGCAGCGGCGCCAGGTCCGAGGCGCTGCGCCCGTCGACGGCTCCCGCGACCAACTGCGCCACGAGCCACGCGAAGGCGACGATCGCCAGGGTGCGAGCGAGCGCGAGGCTCCGCCGAGCAGCAGGAAGACACGGGCCGCGCGGGTGTAGCGGAGCAGGCGCGGATCGAGCGGCTTCACCTCAGTGCGCGTCGGCCGGGATGTGCGCCCGGCTGATGCGCTTGCGAAAGATCCAGTAGGTCCAGGCCTGATAGCCGACGATGAGCGGCACGAACACCAGGGCGGTCCAACTCATGACCGTCAGCGTATAGGGCGTGCTCGAGGCGTTCTCGATCGTCAGCCCGTAGGCGGGCACGTTCGAGGCGGGCATCACCGCCGGGAAGAGTGTGGTGAACAGCGCGAGCACGGCGAACGCGATGGTGGCGGCGAGCAGGGCGAACGCCCGTCCCTCTCGCCCGCGTATGTTCGCCAGCCAGCCGCCGACGAGGGTCACCGCGGCGGCGATCGAGAGGGCCCACGAGGCGGTGCTCCCCTGCTCGAGGTTCGTCCAGCCGAGGAACGCCACGGCCACCGCGATGGCCAGCAGACCGGCCCTGGTCGCCAGTCGGCGTGCCCGCTCGCGGATCTCGCCCTCTGTCTTCAGGGAGACGAACACCACGCCGTGCACGAAGAACAGCAGAAGGGTCGTCGCGCCGCCGAGCAGCGCGTACGGGTTCAGCAGATCGACGACCGTGCCGATGTAGTTGTGGTCGGCATCCATCGGAACGCCCCGCACGATGTTCGCGAACGCCACGCCCCAGAGGAAGGCCGGCACCGCGGACCCGACGACGATCATCGTGTCGAACCGGGTCTTCCACGCCGTCTCCGGCCGCTGGTGCCGGTACTCGAACGAGACGCCGCGCGCGATCAGCGCGAGCAGGATGAGCAGCAGGGGGAGGTAGAAGCCGCTGAACAGCGTTGCGTACCACTCCGGGAACGCCGCGAAGAGGGCGGCGCCGGCGACGATGACCCAGGTCTCGTTGAGGTCCCAGACCGGCCCGATCGTGTTGATCAGCACTCGGCGATCGGTGTCGTCGCGGCCGAGGAACGGCAGCGACATGCCGACCCCGAAGTCGAAGCCGTCGAGGACGAAGTAGCCGATGAAGAAGAAGGCGACGATCCAGAACCAGAGCGTGGCCAGATCGAAGGAGAAGACCGAGTCCATGGCAGCTGCCTCCTAGTAGACCGTGCCGACGAGCTGCGGACGACCGCTCTCCTCGTCGATCTCGGGAGCATCATCGGGGCCGGCCTGCGCGGCGCGCTTGATCAGGCGGAACTCGACCACGGCGAGCGTCCCGTAGATCGCGGTGAAAGCGACCAGCGAGATCAGGACCTCGAGCCCGCTCACTCCGGGCGAGACGCCGTCGGCGGTCTTGAGCAGCCCGAACACGAGCCACGGCTGGCGGCCCATCTCGGTGAAGACCCAGCCGACGATCATCGCCAGCAGCGGGAGCGGAGCCGCCCAGATCGCGATCTTCCACATCCACCGCTTCGGCTCGCGGCCCTTCCTGGTGAACCAGAGGCCGGCCGCGGCCACGCCGATCGCGAGGACTCCGAGCGCCATCATCCAGCGGAACGACCAGTAGGTGACCCAGATGATCGGCGTGTAGTCACCCGGACCGTAGACCTCGGTGTACTGGGCCTGGAGGTCGTTGATGCCCTCGACGGTGCCGGTAAAGGTGTGCGTCGAGAGGAACGAGAGTAGATACGGGATGCGGATCGAGAAGAGCTCGCTCGACCCGTCGGGTGTGCCCCAGGTGAAGACCGAGAAGGAGGCGTCGACCCCCGTCGAAGTCGTGTACAGCGCCTCCGCGGACGCCATCTTCATCGGCTGCGTGTCGACCATCGCGAGGCCGAGCGAATCGCCCGTCACAAGGGTCAGCCCGCCGCTGATCAGCATCATCCAGGCGCCGAACCTCAGTGCGGGTCGCATGGTCTCGAGGTGCTGGTTCCGCGAGAGGTGGTAGGCGGCGACGCTGATGATCACCGCGGCCGAGACCATGAAGCAGGCGAAGATCGTGTGCGGGAAGGCGGCCAGCGCGACTTTGTTCGTCAGCAGTGCCCAGATGTCGGTGAGCTCCGCGCGGCCTTTCGTCTCGTTGATCCGGAACCCGACCGGGTTCTGCATGAAGGCGTTCGCCGCGATGATGAAGTAGGCCGAGAGCGTCGTACCGAGCGTGGTCAGCCAGATGGTCGCGAGGTGCACCTTCTCGGGGAGCTTGTCCCAGCCGAAGATCCACAGGCCGATGAAGGTGGCCTCGAGGAAGAAGGCGAGCAGCCCTTCGAAGGCGAGCGGAGCGCCGAAGACGTCTCCGACGAAGCGCGAGTAGTCGCTCCAGTTCATCCCGAACTGGAACTCCTGGACGATGCCGGTCACCACTCCCATCGCGAAGTTGATCAGGAAGAGCTTGCCGAAGAACTTCGTCAGCTGGAGGTAGTGCACCTTCCCCGTGCGCACCCAGCAGGTCTGGAAGATGGCGACGGTGAGCGCCATGCCGATCGTGAGCGGAACGAAGAGGAAGTGGTAGATCGTCGTCAGACCGAACTGCCATCTCGACAGCAGAAGCGGGTCCAGGAGTTCGTTCACAGCACCGAGAGTAGGTCTCTGAGCCGCGCGCGATGACCGCCGATCGCAGCACTGGGGCGGATGTGCGGGCCTCGGCGACCCGCCGGAGTCCCCCTTGACGGGGTGTGTCCTCCGCCACCGGCGCGACTCTCTTCCGAGCGATCGCTCGACGTCGAGACAGACCCTCTCGACGTCGAGCGACTCGCCCCCGTCGTCGCGGCCGAGCGGCCCTCGCCTCCGTCGTCCCCTTGTCCACCGGCCTCTCGACGCCGAGCGATCCCGGTAGCCCCGCCGCACTGAGGGATCGTCTCACTGGTCCCCAGTCGATTCCCAGCCGCACATCCGTGGAACCTAGCGTGGGAATCCGTTCACGACGGCGCGGATCAGCGCGCGCCGAGGCGGGAGGTGGTGCCGGCGAACCAGCGCGGAGCGCGGAAGCCGTAGGCGAGCACGGGGAGGTCGCGGGTGAGGCGCCAGTAGCCCAGGGCGGCCGCGACGCCGACCGCGCAGACCACGAGCGGCACGGCAGGGGCGATTGCATCGAGCCAGCGCTGACCCTCGAAGAGCAGCAGAGCGCTCGTGGCGAGCGACACGAACAGCACGTGCACCACGTACACCGGCAGCGTGTTGCGGCCGATGAACGTGATCCAGCGGGCGCCGCGCCGATCCGAGAGGAACCGCGCGACGATCAGCCCGGCGAGCACCGCCAGCACACTGACCACGACCAGGCCCACCGTGAGCAGAGGGAAGCGCCCGCGAACAGCGAGTATGCCGCCGGCGAGCACGAGGAAGAGCACGCCGAAGCCGAGTCCGCTGACGATCCCGCGGCGCTCGACGAAGGCGATCACGGCCGACCGCAGGTGCAGGCCGAGGAGGAAGAACATCAGGTAGCGGGCCATGCCGTCCCAGGCGATGTTGCCCGTCCCCTCCGAGGTGGTGGAGCGGACCGCGTACCAGACCACGGCTATCGCGGTCGCGAGACCGATCTGCACCCGCCAATCGACCCGGCCTCTGGCCAGCTTGGCCAGCACGAAGAAGATCGTCAGCGCGTAGAGGAACCAGAGGCCATTGTGCGGCATCACGGGCTGGAGGAGGAGCGCCACCGGGTCGGACTCGTCCGTCCCGCCCGGATTGGGCACGACCAGGAAGAACACGAAGCGCACCACCGACCAGAGCAGGAACGTCCACACCAGCAGGCTCAGGCGCGACCGCCAGAGCTCGGGCCAGGTGCGGCTGAGCACCGATCCGGCGAAGAGGCCGGACGCGAGGAAGAACAGCGGCATCCGGAACGTGATGAGCAGCAGGTTGATGTCGTTCCACGCGTCCGGCGCGAGACCCGCTGTCGTGGTCCACTGCACCGAGTGGGCGAGGGCGACCAGGACGATCGCGATGCCCTTGGCGGTGTCCACCCAGGTGATGCGTGCGCGTGCCATGAAACCTCGTCCGTAGTCGTCCGTCATGAGTCGGCCGGCGACGACAGTGGCGGAGGCGATGGGCCAGTGTTGCACGCCTGTGCATCTCCTGTGAAGTCTCGAGTGAATGTTCGGGCGGCGGATGTACGACCCGCGCGTCCGCAGGGGCTGCCCGCGACCGCCCCGATGCCCGATGATCGACGGATGAGCCCAGAGACGACCACCGGCCGCCCTCGTGAGTCGCGCCGCCGCCCCCTCGTGGTGGGGCTGACCGCCGCTGCGGTGCTCCTCGCGGTCGTGGCGACCGCGCTCGCTCTCGGCTCCCGTGACACAGGACGAGACGCCGGCCCCTCCTCCCCCGCCCCTTCCTCCGTCGACATGGCCGAGCGGATCGCCGGACTCGAGAAGCGCTTCGCGGCCGGGTACCCGCAGGACAGCGTCGTCCTCACCGGCAGCTCGACGATCGGCCGCTGGACCACCTCGAAGGAAGACCTGCGCCCACTCGAGACGTACAACATCGGCATCGGCGGCACGACGGTCGCCGATCACCTCGCCTGGCTCGACCAGATGGTCGCCCCCTTCGACCCCCGCGCGGTGATCGCCTACGTGGGGGCCAATGACATCAGCGGAGAGGCCGACTCCCGCAGTGGCGCCGATACGGCCGAAGCGGTCGTCGAGTACCTCCAGCGGCTGGAGGAGGTCGCTCCGGACGCCGCGCTCTACTACATCGAGATCGCCGAGACCCCCGCCCGCGCCGCAGTCCGCGACGAGGTGCGTGCCGCGAACAGCGCGATCAGAGCGTGGGCCGAGACCGACGACCGCGTGACCTTCGTGCCCACCGCCGGTGCCCTGCTCACGCCCGAGGGCGCCGTCGACGGCTCCCTCTTCGTCGACGACGGCCTGCACTTCGACGACGCGGGCTATGCGCGCTTCTCGGAGGCGGTGCGCGCCGTGGTTCTGCCCGGCCTCGAGTAGCAGCCCGCGATCCGGCCGCCGCGCCACCCACCGGCCTCCCGGGCGCAGCCCTGCCCCCGCCCAGCCGCGCGCCCGTACGATCGAGCCATGCCGAGCATCCCGAGCCGTGCCGTCGGTGGCCGAACGTGCCCAGAGGTCAGCTCGTGAACGACGCGCTGACCGGCATCCTCGACGCCGTCGTCAGCGTCCCGCCCGTGTGGCGGACGCTGCTCGCCGGACTCGCCATCTTCTTCGAGACCACGATCCTGGCCGGGCTGATCGTTCCGGGCGACACCGTCGTGATCGTCAGTGCGACCGGCGTGACCAGCCCGCTGCAGTTCCTCGCCCTCGCGATCACCGTGGTGGTCGGCGCTCTCTGCGGCGAGTCCGTCGGCTTCGCACTCGGCCGCCTGTTCGGACCCCGGATCCGCGCATCGCGCCTCGGCCGCCGCCTCGGCGAGAAGAACTGGCTGCGGGCCGAGCGCTACCTCGCCCGGCGCGGCGGGATCGCCGTGTTCCTCTCGCGCTTCCTACCCGTGCTGCACTCACTGATCCCGCTGACCGTGGGGATGAGCGGCATGCGCTATCGGACCTTCATGGCCTGGACGATCCCGGCCTGCGTGCTCTGGTCGTGCGCCTACGTCGGAGTGGGCGCGGCCGCCGCGGGCAGCTATCGCGAGCTCTCCGACAGCCTGCACGGCGCCGGCTACGTGTTCGTCGCCGTGATCGTCGTGTTCGCCCTGCTCGTGCTGCTGGGCAAGAAGCTCCTCAGCAGAGCGGAGGCGCGTCACCTCGACGAGTGACGCGCCTCCACCCGGGAGCGGCGACGCTCAGCCGACGAGACCGGCCGAGCTGAGCCACTCGCCGGCGATGGCCGACGCGGACTTCTGCTCGTTGACGCTCTCGGAGTTGAGCGAGACCAGGTCCTCCGCCGTGAGCTTCGCGCTGACCGCGTTCAGCACCTCGGCAGCGTCGTCGGTGATCTTGCTCGACACGATCGGCACGACGTTGTCCGCGACGAACAGGCCGTCCGGGTCCTGGAGCGCGACCAGGTCGTTCTTCTGGATGTTCGGGTCGGCGGTGTAGATGTTCGCCAGCTGGATCTGATTGCTGGTGAGCGCGTCGACGGTGGTCGATCCGCCGCTGTCCTCAATCGCCTGGAAGGTCGTCGCGATGCCGTACTTCGACTGCAAAGCCTCGGGTCCGTAGGGGCGGGTCTGCAGCTCGGAGTTGCCACCCAGGACGATCGGATCGGTGACGTTCTTCAGCGACGCGATGTCGGTGAGCTTCCACTGATCGGCGAAGGCCTGGGTGACGGTGTACGAGTTCTGGTCGCTCGCGTCGGCCGCGTCGAGGGCGCGCAGGCCGTCGGGCAGGGCCTCACCCAGCGCGGTGTACACGTCGTCGGCGGTGGTGGCCGTCGCATCGGGCTGGAGCGCCTGGAGGAGGCTGCCGTCGTACTCCGGGAAGACGTCGATGGATCCGCTCTCGATCTCGGGCAGGTAGATCTCGCGCTGGCCGATGCGCAGCTGACGATCGACGGTGAAGCCGTCGTTCTCGAGTGCCTGGGCATAGATCTCGGCGAGGATCTCGTTCGAGTAGTAGTCCTGCGAGCCGACCACGATGGTCTCGGAGCCCGCAGTCGCACCCGATCCCTCATCGAGCGGATCGCTCGAGGAACACCCTGCCAGTGCCACCACGGCACCGACCGCGAGTGCGCTGAGCGCGACACGGCCCTTCGTGAAATGTGCTGTGAACATTGCTATTTCCCTTCTTCGATGGGGATTCCCATCACCGCGCGTCGTCGGGGCGACGAGGCGCGGGAACCTGTACGGCCGGCGGTGCCGGCCAGTCCGAGCACGACTCCGCGGGGCACGGCGAGCCGCTGGAGCACGGCGAACAGCACCTCGCTGAGCAGCGTCAGCACGATCACGAGGATCGAGCCCGCGAGCATCTGCGGGTAGTCGCCCGACTTCACTCCGCGGAAGATGTACTGGCCGAGCCCGCCCGCCCCGATGTAGTCGGCGAGGGTGGCCGTCGCGATGATCTGCAGCGTCGCCGAGCGGAGCCCGCCGATCAGGAGCGGCAGCCCGAGCGGGATCTCGACCCGCGCGAGGATCTGCCACTCCGTCATGCCCAGTGCGCGGGCGGCATCGACCGTGCGCCGGTCGACAGCCTCCAGACCGGAGTAGGCGCCGGCGAGCACCGACGGGATCGCGAGCACGACCAGGGCGATCACCGGAGCACCCAGCCCGAGGCCCAGGCTCATCGCGGCGAGCACGAGCACGCCGAGCGTGGGCAGCGCGCGCAGGCCGCCGGCCAGCGGGACGGCGAGGCCCTTGCCCCGCCCGGTGTGCCCGATGAGGTAGCCGATCGGGATAGCGATCGCCGCCGCGATCACCAGCACCAGGAGGCTGATGCCTACATGCTGAGCCACGCGGGTCGGGATCGCGTAGACCCCGGTCCAGTGCGCCGGATCGGCGATCCAGGCGAGCGCGTCGGCGAGGAGGTTCACGTCGTCACCGCCGTCTCGACAACGACCGGTCGCCGCGCACGGCGCACCCGGTCGACCGCGGTCCAGGGCATCAGGAGGCGCCCCAGCACGACCAGCAGCGCGTCCAGCACCAGCGCCAGCGCGATCGTGAGCACGATGCCGGTGACGATCTCACCGGTGATCCCGCGCTGGAACCCGTCGGTGAACAGCAGTCCGAGGCTCTGGATGCCCAGCACGGCGCCCACGGTGACGAGGCTGACGGTGCTGACCGTCACCACGCGCAAGCCCGAGAGCAGCACCGGTCCCGCCAGCGGGAACTCCACCCGCCAGAAGCGCGCCCACGCGGAGTAGCCCATCGCGGTCGCCGACTGACGCACGTCCTCCGAGACGGCTCCGAGTGCGTCCGAGGTCGTCCGCACCATCAGGGCCACCCCGTAGAGCGTGAGCCCGGTGATCACGTTGGCGGTCGAACGCAGCGGGATCCCCAGCAGCACCGGCAGCAGGATGAACATCGCGAGCGACGGGATGGCGTACAGCACCCCCATGCCGGTCAGGAGGGCGCCACGGCTCCAGCGGTAGCGGTTCGCGAACCAGCCGAACGGGAGGGAGACGAGGAAGCTGAGGACGATCGGCGGCACCGACAGGGCCAGGTGCGCCAGCAGGTTCGCGACGATCGCGTCCGTGTTGTTGACGACCCAGTTCACTCGGCGGGACCGTCCTGCGCTCGCAGCACCCCCGTCGGACGTCCATCGCCGTCGACGACGACGCGCACGCCGTCGTGCTCCTCGATCCGCAGCGAGCGCTTGCCGCGATCGGCGCCGACGAAGCCGGCGACGAACTCGCTCGCCGGTCGGGCGAGGATCTCGGCGGGCGTGCCCTTCTGCGCGATCCGGCCGCCCTTCTCGAGGATGACGACCTGATCGCCGAGCAGGAACGCCTCATCGATGTCGTGGGTCACGAAGACGACGGTCTTGTCGAGCTCGTCCTGGAGGCGGAGCGTCTCGCGCTGGAGGTCGGCGCGCACGAGCGGGTCCACGGCCCCGAACGGCTCGTCCATCAGCAGGATGTTGGGGTCGACGGCCAGGCCGCGCGCGACTCCGACGCGCTGCTGCTGGCCGCCCGAGAGCTGGCTCGGATATCGAGTGGCGAGCGAACGGTCGAGACCGACCGTGTCCATCAGCTCGAGGGCGCGGGCCCGGGCCGTCTTCTTGGCCACGCCGGTGAGGCGCGGCACGGTGGCGATATTGTCGACGACCCGCCGGTGCGGCAGGAGACCCGAGTTCTGCATCACGTAGCCGATCCGCCGGCGCAGGGCGACCGCGGGGAGCGACGAGATGTCCTCGCCGTCGATCTCGATCGTGCCCGACGTCGGCTCGATCATGCGGTTGATCATCCGCAGGATCGTCGTCTTGCCGCAACCCGACGACCCGACGAACACCGTGGTCTGCCGAGACGGGAGGACGAGCGAGAAGTCGTCGACGGCACGCGTGCCGTCCGGGTACTGCTTGCTGACTCCGCGGAATTCGATCACGACCGTGCTGCCCTCGCTCCTGCGCGCGCCCCGCTCCGGAGCCCGCTCCCGCCTCAGCGTCCGCGCCCTCCGGTGCGACTGCGTCGCTCCTGCGCCGGGCCGTGCCCGTCGGCACCGCCTCGACCCGTCGGGCGCCGATCGGAACCCGGTGGCCAGCAAAACACCAATTGGAGCCGCCTGCCAACCTGGACGGCGGAGTGTTGCGGGACGCCGCGGAAAGAGCTAAGCCGAGCGGACGCTAGCCCTCGTCGACGTCGCCGTAGTAGGCGGTCATGTAGTTGCGGAGCAGCGCGCGACTCTCGTCGATGAACCGCTGGTCGCCGTTCGGATCGATCAGGAAGGCGCGGGTGAGCAGCGCATCGGCGACCTCTATGGTCACCTCGAGCCGGAACGAGAGCTGGGCGCCGCCCGGCAGACCGTATTCGGAGGCGAGGATCTCGGCGAAGCGGCGGGCGAAGAAGCCGGCCTCGAAAGCCTCGCCCGCGACCTCGGGAGCGTGGATCGTGTCCACGAAGCGGATCGAGCGGAAGCCGGGCTCATGACGGTGCATCTCGCAGAAGGCGTCGATCGCGCAGTCGACCGCCCCCCACCAGTTGTTCGGCTGGGTGTCGCGGATCCCGGTGATGACCCTCCGCCGGAAGCGCTCGAGGGCCCGCTCGCGCAGGGCCTGGAGGACGGCGATGCGGTCGGGGAAGTAGCGGTAGACGGTGCCGATGGCGGCTCCCGCCCGCTCGGCCACCATCGCGGTGGTGAGGCGGTCGAAGCCGACCTCATCGACGACGGCGGCCGCCGCATCGAGGAGGGAAGCGAGCCTGGCGGCGCTGCGCACCTGTACGGGTTCGTTGCGAACCTGGGGCGATTCGCCGAAAGGGCGGTCGACGAGATTTCCAAGAGGCACGGCGGGCTCCTTCGATCGGGGTTCCTACAATCGTACGCACGCTGATCGACTATCGGCGTCATTTCATCGAAAGTCCCTCGTTTTCATCGCTCGGAATCGGCGGAGACCGAGCACAGCACCTCAGGAGTACCCATGTGCGGACGGTTCGTCCTCTCGCAGTCCGCCGCCGACCTGGTGGCCCTCTTCGACATCGACGAGCCGGGCGCCGACCTGCCGGAGCCCTCCTGGAACATCGCGCCGACCCAGCGGATCGCCGTGGTCGCCGAATCGATGAAGGGCGTGGAGGAGGGCAGCCCGCCGCGCCGCAGGCTGGCCGGCGCCCGCTGGGGGCTCGTGCCCCGCTCCGCCGCCGACCCTC
>NZ_LIIN01000100.1 GCF_001634385.1 Rathayibacter tanaceti
GGCCGGGCAGGGCGACGGCCGGCGACCGGCCGCGGACCGGCGGGGGGCCGGGATCGGAGCACGCCTCGACGCTCCCAGGCTCGGCGGAGGCGATCGCCAGCGGCCCGGCGACGGGAGGACGACCACGATCACCGTCATCGCCACCAGGTACGCCGCGTAGGCGCGCGGCCGGGCGCGAGCTCCGGCCCGACCACGGTGCAGCGCCCGAACAGCGCAGACGCGGTTCACCGGCGCCCCAGCTCGACGACTCGGGCGCCGAGTCCCTCGATCAGCAGCGAGCTGTGCGTCGCGACCACGAGCGCGCGCTCGCCCGCGACCCGCCGCAGCACCTCGGCCACGAGCGGCACGCGCTCGACGTCGAGCCGCTGCTCCGGCTCGTCGAGCAGCAGCACAGAGCACGGCCGCGCGAGCACGAGGGCGAGCGAGAACAGCTGGGTCTGGCCGGAGGAGAGCTCGTGCGGGAACCGGCGGGCGAGCGGGGCGAGCCCGAGCCCGTCGAGTCCGGCGGAGGCGCTCCGCTGCGCCGCGGCGACCGTCGACCCCCACGAGACCGCGACCATCGCCAGGTGCTCCTCGAGGGTGAGATCACGCTCGAAGGGAGGCGTCCCGATCAACGCGACTGCACGGCGGTGCCGGGCGGAGCGCTCATCGGGGACGCCGCCGGCCACCTGGACGGAGCCCTCGGTCGGCCGCACGAGGCCCGCGAGCACGCGCAGGAGGGTCGTCTTCCCCGTGCCGTTGCGCCCGGTCACCGCTACCCGCTCGCCCGCCGCCACCGTCAGCGACAGCGGAGCGAGCAGATAGGCCTCGGCCGAGCGCACGGCGACGCCGCGCACGGAGACCATCGAGCCGGCGAGCGGCTCCCGGTCACGATCACGGCGAGCGGCGAGGAGCGGCGGCATGCCTCCATCCTGCCAGCCGCCCGCGAGCGGCCGCGCAGATCGCCGCTCAGACGGGGACCGGCTCCGGGAAGATCGCATCGAGGAGCGACGCCACCCACTCGATGAGCGCCCGATCACCGAGCGGCACGCCGTCGAGCACCGGCATCGGCACCACGACCGCATCGGCCTGCTGGAGGTACTTCGCACCCGGGTACATCCGGCGCAGGCGCGCCTGGATCGAGTCGGGCAGGTGCGCGGGGGCGACCCGCACGTTCGAGCCCATCGCAACCACGTCGCTGAGGCCCGCCTTCTGCGCGCGCATCCGCAGCCGCGACACCAGGATGAGGTTCTCGACCGCCTCGGGAAGCTCGCCGTAGCGATCGGTCAGCTCCTCGACCACCAGGTCGATGCTCCCCTCCTTCGCGGTCGGCGACGACGCGGCCGACAGCTTCTGGTACGCCTCCAGGCGCAACCGCTCGCTGTCGACGTACTCCTCCGGGATGCGCGCGTCGACGGGCAGCTCGAGTCGGAGCTCGGTCTGCCCCTCGGCCACCTCGCCGCGGAAAGTGTCGACGGCCTCGCCGATCATCCGCAGGTAGAGGTCGAAGCCCACGCCCTGGATGTGGCCGGACTGCTCGCCGCCGAGGAGGTTGCCCGCGCCGCGGATCTCGAGGTCCTTCAGCGCGATCTGCATGCCGCCGCCGAGGTCGGAGTTGGCGGCGAGCGTCTGCAGCCGATCGTGCGCGGTCTCGCTGAGCGGCTTCATCTCGTCGTAGAGGAGGTAGGCGTAGGCGCGCTCTCGCCCGCGCCCCACGCGTCCGCGCAGCTGGTGCAGCTGCGAGAGCCCGTACTTGTCGGCGCGGTCGACGATCAGCGTGTTGGCGTTGGGGATGTCGAGACCGGTCTCGACGATGGTCGTCGAGACCAGCACATCGAACTTGCGCTCCCAGAAGTCGACGATGATCCGCTCGAGCTGCGCCTCGCTCAGCTTGCCGTGCGCAACCGCGATGCGCGCCTCCGGCACGAGCTCGGCGAGCTGCGAGGCGACACGGTTGATCGTGGAGACGCGGTTGTGCACGAAGAACACCTGACCCTCCCGCAGCAGCTCGCGCCGGATCGCGGCCGAGATCTGCTTCTCGGAGTACGGGCCGACGAAGGTCAGGATCGGGTGGCGCTCCTCCGGCGGCGTGGCGAGCGTCGACATCTCGCGGATGCCGGTCACCGCCATCTCGAGCGTGCGCGGGATCGGCGTGGCGCTCATTGCGAGGATGTCGACGTTCTTCTTCAGCGCCTTCAGCTTGTCCTTGTGCTCCACGCCGAAGCGCTGCTCCTCGTCGATGACGAGGAGGCCGAGGTCTTTGAAAGCGATGTTGTCGGAGAGGAGGCGGTGGGTCGCGATGACCATGTCGACCGTGCCGTCGGCCAGGCCGTCGATCGTCTCCTTCGACTCCTTGGGCGTCTGGAAGCGGCTGAGCGCGCGCAGGTGCACGGGGAACCCGGCGAAGCGCTCCTGGAACGTCTCGAGGTGCTGGCGGACGAGCAGCGTCGTCGGCACGAGCATCGCGACCTGCTTGCCGTCCTGGATGGCCTTGAACGCGGCGCGCACGGCGACCTCGGTCTTGCCGAAGCCGACATCGCCCGAGAGCAGGCGATCCATCGGGATGGGCCGCTCCATGTCGGCCTTGACCTCGTCGATCACGGTGAGCTGGTCGGGCGTCTCCGCGAAGGGGAAGGCCTCCTCCAGCTCGCGCTGCCACGGGGTGTCCGGTGGGAACGCGTGCCCACGGGAGGCCATCCGGGCGGAGTAGAGCTTCACCAGCTCGACCGCGATGTCGCGGACCGCGCGGCGCGCCTTGCTCTTCGCCTGCGCCCAGTCGCTCCCGCCCATCTTGCTCAGCGCCGGGGCCTCGCCGCCGACGTAGCGCGAGAGCAGGTCGAGCTGGTCGGTCGGGACGAGGAGCTTGTCGCCCGGGAACCCGCGCTTGCTCGGGGCGTACTCGAGCACGAGGTACTCGCGCTTGGTCTTCACTGCGTTGCGCCCGCCGCTCGAGACCTCGCGCTGGGAGAGCTCGACGAAGCGGCCGATGCCGTGGGTGGCGTGCACCACGTGGTCGCCGGGCGTCAGCTGCAGCGGATCGACGACGTTCTTGCGACGCGACGCCAGTTTCTTCACGGCGCGGGAGTCGTAGCCGACGGCGCGCCCGTAGAACTCGGTGTCGGTGAGCAGCGCGAGCTTCGCCTCCTCGACCTCGAAGCCGTGATCGACGGAGGCCTGCACGACGTAGGCGAGACCCGGCTCGAGAGCCGGCGGCAGGTCGGCGACGATGCGGGCGGCGACCTCGTGCTCGGCGAGCACCTGGTCGGTGCGCTCCACGGTGCCCGTGCCGGGGGCCGTCAGCACGACCGTCCAGCCGTCGGCGAGCCGCGAGTGGACGTGCGCGAGCGCGCCCTCGACGTTGGCGCCGAATCCGGGGACCGGCTCGCCCTCGACCCGAACGGCGAGGATTTCGTCGATGCCGAGCTCCTCCGGCAGCACCTCGGCCTCGCCCGCGGCGGGACCCTGGCGGAACGTGCTCATCGTCCACCACGGGTGATCGGGAGCCTCGGTGCCGGGGGCGCTGACCGTCACGGAGTCGCGCAGCGCGCCGAGCGAGATGAACTCGCCCGACGCGAGATCGATCGGCGCCTCCGCCCCGGCCGTCGCCGCGCTCCACGCGGCCTGGAGGAACTCGCGGTTCGTCTCGGCGAGGCTGATCGCGCGGGTCGCGACCCGCTCGGGGGCGAGCACGGCGACGGCCGCGCCCTCGGGGAGGTAGTGCGAGATCGGGACGAGCCGCTCCAGGAGCGCGGGCGCGAGGGACTCCATCCCCTCGACCGGGATCCCCTCGGCGATCTTCGCGAGCATGACCGACAGGCTGGGGAACTCGTGCAGCATCTCGCGCGCACGCTGGCGGACGGCCGGCACGAGCAGCAGTTCGCGGCTCGGGGGCAGGACGACGGACTCAGCCTCGCCCGGCAGCGAGCGCTGATCGGCGACGGAGAAGCCACGGAGGGAGTCGACCTCGTCCCCGAAGAAGTCCACCCGGCTCGGATGCTCGGCGACGGCCGGGAACACGTCGAGGATGCCGCCGCGCACCGCGAACTCGCCCCGCCGGGTGACCATGTCGACCCGCGCGTACGCCAGATCGACCAGCTCGGCGGCGATGCGGCCGAGATCGTAGCCGCGCCCGCCCTTCACCAGGCGGATCGGCTCGATGTCGGCCAGGTTGTCCGCGACGGGCTGCAGGGCGGCGCGCACCGAGGCGACGACCACGAGCGGACGCTCCCCCGACCAGTGCTTCATCCGCCGCAGCGCGTCGAGCCGCCGGCCGACGATCTCGGCGCTCGGGCTCAGGCGCTCGTGCGGCAGCGTCTCCCACGCGGGGAACTCGACCACATCGGCCTCGGGGAGGACGCAGCCGAGGGAGGCGCGCACGTTCTCGGAGTCGCGGCCCGTCGCGGTCACGACGAGCGCCGCCTGCGGGCGACCCGCCTCCGCCCGCCGCTCGAGGAGGCCGGCCAGCAATGGCACCCGGAGGCCGTCGGCGACCGAGAAGTCGGCGTTGCGGGTCGCGTACGCCAGTGCGTCGTCGAACGTGGAGGCGCGCGACAGCGCCGAGATGATCTCGTTGAGGGGCACCTGTGTAGTTTACGGCCGCCCCCCGCGCGGGCCGCAGCGAGGGAACCCCGGTCCGGGGTTCCCTCAGTGGCGGGGTCGGCGGTGGCGGGTCAGGCGCTGGTGTGGAACTTCAGCTGGGCTGCCGAGAGTCCGGAGTCGGCGATCAGCTCGACGGCGTCGGCGGCGTCCGACACGAGGATCGGCAGCGCCTCGCGCTCGGGGCCCGCGAAGTCCTTGAGCACGAAGTCGGCGGCCTGTTGGCGGCCGGGCGGGCGGCCGATGCCCACGCGCACGCGCAGGAACTCGGCCCCGTCGGTCGCCGCCAGGATGTCGCGGATGCCGTTGTGGCCGCCATGGCCGCCGCCCTGCTTGAGGCGCAGAGTGTCGAACGGGATGTCGAGCTCGTCGTGCACGACGATCAGGCGAGACGGGTCGACCGAGAAGAAGTCGAGCAGCTGCGAGGTCGGGCCGCCCGAGAGGTTCATGAAGCTGTTCGGCTTGCCCAGCACCAGCTTCGGGCCGCCCGGGCGGAGGAAGCCCTCGGCGACCAGGGCGTTCGCGCGGGTGTGCCGCCGGAACGAGCCGCCGATCCGCGTCGCGAGCTCGTCGAGCACCATCTGGCCGACGTTGTGCCGGTTGCGCGCGTACTGCGCGCCCGGGTTGCCGAGGCCGACGACCAGCCAGGTGTCGCTCATGCGGTTCCTCTTCTCATGGCGGCGGGAGTTCTCGTGGCGGCGGGAGTCCTCGTGGCGGCGGGAGGCGGCTCCCCGGATGCGGAACGGGCCCGCTCGCGATCGCGGCGGGCCCGTCCGGACGGTGCGGGTGGTGCGGACTACTCCGCGGACTCGGCGACGACGTCGCCCGACGCGGGCGTCTCTTCGCCGTCGCCCAGGTCCTGCTCGACCTCGGCGGTGACGTTGACGATGAGGATCTCGGCGTCGGTGACCAGCGTCGCGCCCTCGGGCAGCGTGACGTCGGCGGCGGTGATCTGCGTGCCCGCCTCGAGGCCCTCGACGGAGACGACGATGTTCTGCGGGATGCGCGTGGCGTCGACCTCGAGCGAGAGGGTGTTCGACTCGATCGAGACGAGGGTGCCGGGAGCGGCGTCGCCCTCGACGTGCACGGGGATGTCGACCTCGACCTTCTCGCCCTTCTTGATGACGACGAGGTCGATGTGCTCGATGATCTGGCGCACCGGGTCGCGCTGGATGTCCTTCACCAGGGTGGTCTGCGACGCGCCCTCGATGTCGAGCTCGAGGATCGCGTTGGCCTTGCGGGTGAGCAGGAGCACCTGGTGGCCGGGGAGGGTGAGGTGCTGGGGCTCGGTGCCGTGGCCGTAGAGGACCGCGGGGATCTTGTCCTGCGCCCGGATCTTGCGGGCGGCGCCCTTGCCGAACGAGGTGCGGACCTCGACGACGACCTTGTTGGTCAGTTCAGCCATGATGTTCTCCTTGGGCGGCGCACGGCGCCACCGGATCGGGTCGTGGCCTCGCGGCCACGGACGGTTTGTCGACTCGAACGCATGTCAGCGTGAGGAGAAGTCCGTGGCGCCCCGTGGGGGCCTCGCCTGCTTCCACCGCGTCGATCACGGATGCACGTGCATCCCTCGCCGAAGTTCAGCTGCCGATCCTACCCGGCATCCCGGCCACCCGCCAGCACTCGTCCGTGCTGCCCCGCTCGGAGCCGGAAGTCCAGGCTCGCTGACTACCGTGCCGGTATGACGAGCGACGACTTCGGCTCCTACGTCGAGAAGAACGGCTTCCACCGCGACACCACCTACATCCCGACGCGGATCACCGCCGACGGCCGGGACGGCTACCCGGCGGAGGCGGGGCGCTACCGCCTCGTCGTCTCCCGCGCGTGCCCCTGGGCGAACCGCGCCGTGATCGTGCGGCGGCTGCTCGGACTCGAGGACGCCCTCTCGATGGGCATCTGCGGACCGACCCACGACAAGCGCAGCTGGACCTTCGACCTCGATCCGGGCGGGGTCGATCCCGTTCTGGGCATCCCGCGCCTCCAGGACGCGTTCTTCGCCCGCTTCCCCGACTACCCGCGCGGGATCACCGTGCCGGCCGTCGTGGACATCCCGAGCGGGCAGGTCGTCACCAACGACTACCCCGTGATGACGCTCGACTTCTCGACCGAGTGGACCGCGTTCCATCGCGAGGGCGCCCCGGACCTCTACCCCGAGGAGCACCGCGACGAGATCGACGAGGTCGCCGAACTGGTCTTCCACGACGTCAACAACGGGGTGTACAAGTGCGGCTTCGCCGGCTCGCAGCGCTCCTACGATCGGGCCTACGGCCGCCTCTGGGCGCGGCTCGACTGGCTGGAGGAGCGGCTGAGCACCCGCCGCTACCTCGTCGGCGACACGATCACCGAGGCGGATGTGCGCCTGTTCACCACGCTCGCCCGCTTCGACGCGGTCTACTACAGCCACTTCAAGACCAACCGGAACCTGCTCTCGGCGATGCCCGCGCTCTGGGGCTACGCGCGTGACCTGTTTCCACTCCGGGGTTCGGCGACACCATCGACTTCGTGCACATCAAGTCGCACTACTACGAGGTGCAGCGCGACATCAACCCGACCGGAGTCGTGCCGAAGGGCCCCGATCTGTCCGGCTGGCTGGTCCCCTCCGGCCGCCAGGAGCTCGGCGGCCGCCCCTTCGGCGACGGCACTCCCCCGCCGCCGCCGATCCCGTCCGAGCGCGTGCCCGCGGGGCACGGAGCGTGAGCGGTCCGACTCCTCGAACGCCGTCCGCGGAATCCCGCGGACGCGCAAGAGCGTGCGTGCGCGCAACGACCGATGTGCAGCCGGGAGACGGCTCGGACCCGGGCTCCCACCGGCGGCCCGGGGCTAGCCTGGAGGCGCCCCTGAAAGCGTATGTCGAGGAGAACCGTGTCTGACAAGCCCACCGCCACAGCCAACATCGGAGTCGTCGGTCTGGCGGTGATGGGGTCGAACCTCGCCCGCAACCTCGCCAGCCGCGAGGGCAACACCGTGGCGGTCTACAACCGCTCCTACGGCCGCACCGAGACCCTCATCACCGAGCACCCCGAGGCGGCCTTCGTCGCCTCCGAGACGATCGAGGACTTCGCCGCCTCGCTCGCCACACCCCGCACGGCGATCATCATGGTCCAGGCCGGTCGCGGCACCGACGCCGTGATCGAGCAGCTGACGAAGGTCTTCGAGCCCGGCGACATTATCGTCGACGGAGGAAACGCGCTCTTCACCGACACCATCCGCCGCGAGAAGGCCGTCCGCGAGACCGGCATCCACTTCGTCGGCACGGGCATCTCGGGGGGCGAGGAGGGCGCGCTCAAGGGCCCGTCGATCATGCCCGGAGGCTCGGTCGAGTCGTACAAGACCCTCGGCCCGATCCTCTCCTCGATCGCCGCGGTCGCCGAGGGCGAGCCCTGCGTCACCCACATCGGCACGGACGGCGCCGGCCACTTCGTCAAGATGATCCACAACGGCATCGAGTACGCCGACATGCAGCTCATCGCCGAGGCGTACGACCTGCTCCGCACTGTCGGCGGCCATGAGCCCGCCGCCATCGCCGAGTCTTCGACGCCTGGAACAAGGGCGACCTCGAGTCGTACCTGATCGAGATCACGGCCGAGGTGCTGCGCCAGGTCGACGCCGAAACGGGCAAGCCCTTCCTCGACATCGTGCTCGACCAGGCCGGCTCGAAGGGCACCGGAGTCTGGACCGTGCAGAACGCGCTCGACCTGGGCGTGCCCGTCGGCGGCATCGCCGAGGCCGTCTTCGCCCGCGCCGTCTCGTCGAAGCCGGAGCAGCGCTCCGCCGTGCAGGCGCGCGTCGCCTCGCGGCCCACGCCCGTCGAGAAGTACGACGGATTCGAGGACGACGTGCGCGCTGCGCTCTACGCCTCGAAGGTCGTCGCCTACTCGCAGGGCTTCGACGCGATCATCGCGGGGGCCGAGAAGTACGGGTGGGAGATCGACAAGGGAGCCGTCGCCAAGATCTGGCGGGCCGGCTGCATCATCCGCGCGCAGTTCCTCAACCGCATCGTCGACGCCTACGACGAGAACGCCGAGATCTCGACCCTCCTCGAAGACCCCTACTTCGCCGAGGCCGTCGCGAACGGCGAGGCGGCCTGGCGCCGCATCGTCTCGACCGCCGCGCTCTCGGGCGTCCCGATCCCGGGCTTCGGTGCCGCGCTCTCGTACTACGACTCGCTCGCGTCGAAGCGCCTCCCGGCCGCCCTCGTGCAGGGCCAGCGCGACTTCTTCGGCGCGCACACCTACCAGCGCGTCGACAAGGAGGGCACCTTCCACACGCTGTGGTCGGGCGACCGTTCCGAGGTCGAGCAGGACCCCTCGACACACTGACCCCGCCGCACCGCTTCCGGTGCGCACCAGGCGCCCCTGCGCAGCGGATCCGTCGATCCGAGGCGCAGGGGCGCCTGTGCCGTGGCCCGCGGCCGTCGATGTGCGCCGACGACCGCACGGGACTGGCAGAATCCAGTGCTCGATGTCCTGTCGCAGCCGATCCGGCCCGGGGCCGCGAGGGAAGAGGGAGCGGATGCCCGAGAGCACGTTCTCCTCGCAGCGCCGGCGCACCGCGCTCGACGTGCTCGCGAGCGCCTGGAGCGGTGAGCCGGTCACCGCCTCCGGTCTGATCGCCGCTACCGGGCTCACCCGCTCGACGGTCATCGGGGTCTGCGACGATCTGGTCGGCCTCGGCTGGCTCGAGGAGCTCGCGAACCAGCGCGAGGCAGGAGACTACGTGAAGGGCCGCCCGGCCCGGCGTTACGCGCTGCGCAGGAGGGCCGGCGTGCTGGTCGGCGTGGACGCCGGGCAGCACAGCGTCGATGTACTCGTCACCGATCTGCTCGGCGAGACCGTGGTCCGGCGCGTCGAGAGCGTCGATCACGAGCGGATCGAGGACCTCCCACGGGAGCGGCGCCGCGCCGACGTCGAGCGTGTCCTCAATGCGGCCCTCCGCGACGCCGGCGTCGGCGACTCCGCCGTGCTCGCGATCACCCTCGGGGTCCCGGCACCGGTCGACGCCCGGGGCGACTCCCCTGACGACGCGAAGGGCTTCTGGAGCGCGATGAACCCGGGGCTCACCGAGCACTTCGCCCGGCGCGGCTGGGCACCGGTCATCGACAACGACGCCAACCTCGCGGCCCTCGCCGAGGCTGGCGGGGTGCGGCCGTCCGCTCCGACGACTATGTCGCTCTCCTCTCGGGTGAGCGGTTGGGGGCGGGAGTCGTCCTCGGCGGCTCCCTGCTCCGCGGCGCCCGCGGACTCACCGGCGAGATGCGCTACCTTGAGCTGGTCGAGGGTGTGGGCTCGACCGAGGGCCTCGCCGCGCTGGCCCGCACCTGGGCCGGCGAGGCGCTCTCCCGGCCGGGTCGGCGCGCCTCCCTGCTCGACCCGGCGCAGAATCCCGGAGCCGAGCAGGTGCTCGAGGCCGCTCTCGCCGGCGACGCCCTCGCCGGAGCGGTCGTGGAGCGCCTCGCGGAGCGGCTCACGCGGATCACCGCGACGCTGGCCACCCTGCTCGACGTCTCGCTGATCGTCGTCGGCGGCGCGCTCGCTAGCTCCGCGGCTCCCCTGCTCGACGAGGTGTCGACCCGGGTGGCCGCGCACGTGCACGCTCCCGCCCCGCGGATCGTGCCCTCCACCCTCGGAGATCGAGCGGTCGCGCTGGGAGCGATCAGAGCGGGGCTCGACCGGGTCCGTGCCGATCCGCTCGCCCTGCTCCTGCCTGCACGCGCGCGGGAGTCGGCAGCGGGCTGATCGGGGGTCAGCGGCGGAACCCGCGCACGATCAGCAAGCCCGCCAGGAGCACGGCCGCTGCGGCAGCGGTCGCCGCCGGGAGGGCCAGCAGCAGGAGCAGCGACACGGACGCCGAGGCGATCCCCGGCCAGCGTGCACCCGCCGCTCCGTGCGCGAGGCGGCGGACGATCGTGGCGAGCAGCAGAGCGGCGACGGCGAAGGGCGAGCAGCGCGGTCGGCGTGAGGAGTCACGACCGCGAGCACCGCGACGAGGCAGAGCACGGACTGGGCCGCGGCCGGCACACCCGTCCGGCGGTGACGGGAGGCGAACGGGGCGGGGATCTCCCCGGC
>NZ_LIIN01000101.1 GCF_001634385.1 Rathayibacter tanaceti
GGATCCGGGCTCGTGCAGCATGCTCAGCGGCTTCCGCGTCCGTCGTCGCGAGGCGGAGCGGATGGGGTCTGGCCGCGCCGTACTCATCGGCGACGCGGCACACGAGATCAGCCCGATCGGCGGGCAGGGCATGAACCTCGGCTGGCTCGACGCCGCCGAGCTCGCGCCCCTGCTGGCCGAGGCCGTCCGCGACGGGGCCGCAGGCCCGTGGCCCGGCTTCGCCCGGCGCCGCACCGCCGTCGCCCGGCGCGCGGCGCGGCAGGCGGAGGCGAACATGGCCCTCGGACGCCCGCTCGGCGTCGTCGCGCACCGCGGCCGCGAGGCGTTCCTCCGCGCCGCTCTCGCTCTGCCGACAGCCGACGTGCTCGCCCGCATCTACGCGATGCGCTGGTCCTGAGCGCTCAGGCCACCAGCCGGGCGCCCGCCAGCCCGAGCTCGATGACGAGCACCAGTGAGGCCGCGATCACCAGCCGGAACAGCGTGCGTGTCGGCGGCCCCGTGAGCACCAGGCGGATGCCCGCTCCCGCGAGCCCGAGCACCGCGAGCGTGCCGGCGACCGCCAGCAGCATTCCCGCGCCCTGCACCGCTTCGCCGGCGAGCAGCTGGCCGCCGAGCACGAGCAGCGCCGCGACCACCAGCGAGCCGAAGGCGACCACGCCCGAGAGCCGGAGCCCCAGACGGTGCGGAAAGCCGCGCACACCGGTCGCCTCGTCGTCGACCAGGTCGGGGAGGACGTTGGTGCAGTGGATCGCGACGCCGAAGACGGCTCCTGTCGCGATCGCCCAGCCGGCCGGGAGCCTGCCGTCGCCGGCCGAGACGGCGACCACCGGCAACAGAGCGAACGCCACCACGAACGGAGCGACCGACCAGACCGTGCGCTTCAGCCCCGCGTCGTACGCCCAGCCCGCGCCGACGAGCACGACGTGCGCTACCGCCGCCACCGGGCCGAGCGACAGCGAGAGGAGAACCGCCGCGAGTCCGGAGCCGATGGCCGCCGTGCGCACCGCGCCGACGCTGATCCGCCCCTGAGCGACCGGTTTGTCGGTGCGGCCGACCGCGCGGTCGCGGTCCGCGTCGATCCAGTCGTTCGCCAGCCCGATCGAGAGCTGCCCGACCAGCACGGCGAGCGCCACCAGCACGACGAGACCGAGCGGATGCCCGGACGCTGCGGCGATCACGGTCGCCAGCACCGTGACCGTGACGGTCGGCCCGGGGTGCGAGGAGGCCAGCAGGAGTCGCACCCGGGACATCATCCCGCCAGCCTACGGTCGCCGCGGGCGTCAGCCTCGTCGTGAGCGCCGGGCCGCACGGTCCGCGGCGTTCGGACATCGTGCGGCGCCCGCCTCCGCCTGCGCCGGGGAATGGCCCGACACGGGGCAGGGTTGCACCACCCGGCATCCCGACTCAGGAAGAAGGCCTCGTGGACCTCGTGCACTGGCTGTTCGACGCGCAGATCGTCCTCGGCGATCAGACCGTGCTCTGGCGGGAGGTCATCGGCAACGTGTTCGGGCTGCTCAGCGCGCTCGGCGGGATGCGGAGGAAGGTCTGGGCCTGGCCGGTCGGCCTGATCGGCAACGTGCTGCTGTTCACCGTCTTCATGGGCGCCCTCTTCGGCACCCCGAACCCCGTCACCCTGCTCGGCCAGGCCGGTCGGCAGGTGATGTTCATCCTCGTCAGCGTCTACGGCTGGTACCGCTGGACGCACCGCCCCGCCGACTCCGCGACCCTGATCGAGCCGCGCTGGGCCTCCTGGCGCACGCGCGGCCTTCTGGTGCTGGGCATGGTCGGCGGCACCGCGGCACTGACGCCCGTGTTCCGCGCCCTCGGCTCCTACGAGCCGGTGTGGGGCGACGCCTGGATCTTCGTCGGCTCGGTCCTCGCCACGTACGGCATGGCCAAGGGCTGGGTCGAGTTCTGGCTGATCTGGGTCGCGGTCGACCTGGTCGGCGTGCCCCTGCTGTTCTCGGCCGGCTACTACGCGTCCGGCCTGATGTATGTGTTCTACGGCGCCTTCACCCTGGTCGGCTTCGTCGTCTGGATGCGGCAGGGGACGCGTCCGTCCGCCGCCCCGGTCACGGTCGGCTGAGCTCGAGCGGCCCGGGAAGAGCCCGTGCGGGCTGGTGCTCACCCATCGGCTCCGACCTCCCGGCGAGCTCCCGCGTCGGCCGACGCGTCCGCCGCGCACGACCGGCTCCGGCACGACGACCACCGAGTCCTCGGGTGTCGACCCGGCGGAGGCCGACGGCGTCGTCGACCCCGCCCCGCCCTGCGCCATACCGCTGCACCTCTGAGGCCCCGCCCGGCCGGAGCAGCGGCACGCAACGCTCTCTCCCAGCCTCCGAGCATCCGTCGGTATGCAGGCCCCCGCGTCGAGGGACGTAAAGTGTGCTCACACGCGCCCGAGGACGGGCGAGGCCCTGCACAGGCGCAGGGCCCGCGACGAGGCGCTGATCACAGGAAGCCGCACAGTGCCGATGCCGGAAGACAAGCCCGCAGGCCGGGCGCCGAGCATCTACGACGTCGCTCGCGCTGCCGGAGTCTCGCATCAGACGGTCTCGCGCGTGCTCAACGACCATCCGAGCCTCCGGGCCGAGACCAAGCGGCGCGTCCTCGCCGTCATGGCCGAGCTCGACTACCGCCCCAACCTCGCCGCTCGGGCCCTGGTCACCAGCCGGACCCGCACCATCGGCGTTCTCTCCTCGCAGAGCCTCCAGTACGGCCCTGCGTCCAGCATCCAGGCGATCGAGGTCGCCGCGCGCGACGCCGGCTACCTCGTCGTCACGGCGAACGTCGACGGCACCGACGGCACCTCCATCCAGGCCGGGATCCGCCACCTGCTCAATCAGGCGGTCGAGGGTCTCGTGGTCGTCGCGCCGCAGATCCGCGTGTTCGACATCCTCTCGGGAGTCGCGCTGCGCATCCCGCACGTCACCCTGCAGACCAGCGAGGACGACCGCGACGACGCCCTCTACGTCGACCAGATAGCGGGCGCACGGATGGCGACCGGCCACCTGATCGACCTCGGCCACACCGAGATCGTGCACCTCGCCGGTCCCCAGGACTGGATCGAGGCGGAGGCGCGGATGCGCGGCTACCTCGCCGAGCTCGATCATCGCTCGATGCCGCTGCGCCCGCCGCTCCTGGGCGACTGGAGCGCCGAGCGGGGACACCACGTCGGAGTCGAGCTCTCGCGCTTCATCGACTTCACCGCGGTCTTCTCGGCCAACGACCAGATGGCCCTGGGGCTGATGAGCGCCTTCCACGAGCGCGGCGTCCGCGTGCCGGAGGACGTCAGCGTGATCGGGTTCGACGACATCCCGGAGGCGGCGTACTACTGGCCACCGCTGACGAGCATCCGTCAGGACTTCGCCGAGATCGGCCGCCGCTGCGTGGCCGCGCTCCTCAGCATGATCGACGGCGGACCTCCAGAGGTGACCGCGCCGATCTCGCCGCAGTTGATCGTCCGCGGATCCACGACCGTCCCCCGCTCCGCCGTCGCGCGCGCGGCTCGCGCATGACCGGCGTCCGCGGCGCCCGCTGTGCCGTTATCGAGTCGAGACATCCCCGTTGACATTGAGGGCGTCCGCGGGTCTAGCATGACGAAATGTGATCGCTCACATAGCGCGATCGCACCGCCTCCCCGAGGCTGCCCTGCATCCACTGCATTCAATGACGAAGGAACCACAGTGACCACAATGAAGCGCGCTCTCATCGCCGGCATCGCCGGCGGAGCGATGATCCTCTCCCTCGCCGCCTGCTCCTCCGGAAGCGGCGGATCGGGCTCGGGATCCGGCGACGGCGGCCTCGTCGGCGTCGCGATGCCGACCAAGTCGTCCGAGCGCTGGATCGCCGACGGCAACAACGTCAAGTCGCAGCTCGAGGAGGCCGGCTACCAGGTCGACCTCCAGTACGCCGAGGACGACATCCCCACCCAGGTCTCGCAGCTCGAGAACATGATCACCAAGGGCGCCAAGGCCCTGATCGTCGCCTCGATCGACGGCACCACCCTCACGAGCGTGCTCGAGGAGGCCAAGGCCAATGACATCCCCGTCATCGCCTACGACCGCCTCATCCGCGACTCCGAGAACGTGGACTACTACGCCACCTTCGACAACTACAAGGTCGGCGTCCAGCAGGCTACGTCGCTCCTCGCGGGCCTCGGCCTGACCGATCTCGAAGGCGCCGCGGCCGCCAGCGCACCCGCCGGCCCCTTCAACGTCGAGCTGTTCGCCGGAAGCCCCGACGACAACAACGCCACATTCTTCTTCAACGGCGCGATGGACACCCTCAAGCCCTTCATCGACGCGAAGACGCTCGTCGTGAAGTCGGGCGAGACCGACTTCAACACGGTCGCCACGCTCCGCTGGGACGGCGAAGTCGCCCAGAGCCGCATGGAGGACATCCTCACCAAGACGTACTCCGACGGCTCCAAGGTTCAGGGCGTCCTCTCGCCCTACGACGGCCTCAGCCGCGGCATCATCTCGGCGCTGACCGATGCCGGCTACACCGTCGGCTCCGACTTCCCGATCATCACCGGTCAGGACGCCGAGCTCGACTCCGTCAAGGCCATCATCGGCGGCGAGCAGTACGCCACCATCTACAAGGACACCCGCGAGCTCGCCGCCGAGGCCGTGAAGATGGCCCAGGCCGTCCTCGAGGGCACCGAGCCCGAGGTCAACGACACCGAGACGTACGACAACGGCAAGAAGGTCGTCCCGGCGTTCCTGCTCGACCCGGTCATCGTCACCAAGGACCAGATCCAGTCGGTCCTCGTCGACGGCGGCTACTACACCGACGCCGAAGTCAACGGCTGATCCGAACGCGGCCCTCAGCGGGGCGATCTGCGGCGTTGTCGTCGGTCGCGATACTCCGGTATCGCTCCCTTCTCCGCCTTGCAGCTCACCCCGCTGAGAACCGCGGAGACGTTCCCGGGGACGGGGACGGTCTGAACTCGCGTCACCTGCGGTGACGGGCACACTTGCGCCGGGCCTCCGAGAGGGGGCCCGGCTCTACGAAGGAAGGGAGGCGGCGTGACCTCGAACATCCTCGAGATGCGCGGCATCACCAAGACGTTCCCGGGTGTGAAAGCGCTCCAGGACGTCACCCTCAACGCTCAGCGCGGCGAAGTCCACGCGATCTGCGGGGAGAACGGCGCCGGCAAGTCGACGCTGATGAAGGTCCTCTCGGGCGTCTATCCCCACGGCACGTACGAGGGCGACATCGTCTTCGAGGGCGAGGTGATGCAGTTCGGCAATATCCGCGACTCGGAGGCGAAGGGCATCGTCATCATCCACCAGGAGCTGGCCCTCAGCCCTTACCTCTCCATCGCGGAGAACATCTTCCTCGGCAACGAGGTGCGCGGTTTCGGCGGTCTGATCGACTGGAACAAGACCAACCAGGAGGCGGCAGCACTGCTCGCCCGGGTCGGCCTGCGCGAGAATCCGACCACCAAGATCCTCGACATCGGAGTCGGCAAGCAGCAACTCGTCGAGATCGCGAAGGCCCTGTCGAAGCGGGTCAAGCTGCTGATCCTCGACGAGCCGACAGCGGCGCTGAACGACGAGGACTCCGACCACCTGCTCGACCTGATCCTGCACCTCAAGGAGCAGGGCATCACGTCGATCATCATCAGCCACAAGCTGAACGAGATCAAGAAGATCGCCGACACCGTCACGGTCATCCGCGATGGCAAGACCATCGAGACGATCGCGCACGACGATGTCACCGAGGACCGCATCATCAAGGACATGGTGGGCCGCGACCTCGACCACCGCTATCCGGATCACACGCCGCACATCGGCGAGGAGATCCTCCGCGTCGTCGACTGGACGGCCCACCACCCGCAGGACCCCACCCGGGTCATGGTCGACAAGGTCAACCTGTCGGTGCACCGGGGCGAGATCGTCGGCATCGCCGGGCTCATGGGCGCCGGTCGCACCGAGTTCGCGATGAGCCTCTTCGGCCGCTCGTACGGCAGCCGCATCTCGGGCCAGGTCTTCAAGGCCGGCAAGGAGATCAAGATCCGCAACGTGTCGGAGGCGATCGCCCACGGTCTCGCCTACGCCACCGAGGACCGCAAGCACTACGGCCTCAATCTGATCGACGACATCAAACGGAACATCTCGCTCGCCTCCCTCGACAAGGTGGCGCGCGGTGGACTGGTCGACGACAACCGCGAGTTCGAGGTCGCCAACGAGTACCGCGGCAGCATGAACATCAAGTCGCCGACCGTGCTCGCCAAGACCGGCAAGCTCTCCGGCGGCAACCAGCAGAAGGTCGTCCTGTCGAAGTGGATCTACTCCGACCCGGACGTCCTCATCCTCGACGAGCCCACCCGCGGCATCGACGTGGGAGCGAAGTACGAGATTTACACCATCATCAACCGGCTCGCGGCGCAGGGTAAGGGGATCATCGTCATCTCCTCCGAGCTGCCGGAGCTGCTCGGCATCTGCGACCGCGTCTATGCGCTGTCGGAGGGCCGGATCACGGGCGAGCTGCCCATCGCCGAGGCGACCCCCGAGGCGGTCCTCACCCTCATGACCCAGGAGAAGCAACGATGACCGATCTGCAGAACGAACCGTCCACCGCGGCGGGTGCGCAGGTGAAGCCCACCGAGAACGCGTTCACGAAGCGCCTCAGCCACGTGCTGGGCGACCTCGGCAAGAACGGCATCTTCATCGCCCTGATCGTGGTGGTGGTGCTGTTCGAGATCATGACCGGCGGGATCCTGCTCCGCCCGCAGAACATCTCGAACCTGATCGTCCAGAACGGCTACATCCTCATCCTCGCCATCGGCATGGTGATGGTCATCGTGGCCGGGCACATCGACCTCTCGGTCGGCTCGGTCGCCGCGTTCGTCGGAGCGATCTCGGGAGTGTTCGCGGTCAACATGGGTCTCCCGTGGTGGCTGTCGATCATCCTCTCCCTCCTGATCGGTGCAGCGGTGGGGGCCTGGCAGGGCTTCTGGATCGCTTACGTCGGCATACCCGCGTTCATCGTGACCCTGGCCGGCATGCTGATCTTCCGCGGCCTTGCGCTCGTGGTCCTCGGCAACGCGAACATCGGCTCCTTCCCCACCGAGTACCGCGCCCTGGGCAACGGATTCCTCACCGACCTGTTCGGCGAGACCGATCTCGACCCGCTGTCGCTCGGAGTCGGCGTGCTCGCCATCATCGCGTTCACCGTGCAGTCCGTCCGCACCCGCCGGGGTCGCCAGAAGTACGCGCAGACCGTCGAGCCGGGTGCTTGGTTCGTGACCAAGCTCGTCCTCGTCGCCGTCGTGATCGGCGCCTTCGCCTTCGCGCTGGCCACCTTCAAGGGCATCCCGGTCACCCTGATCGTGCTGGCCGTGCTGGTGCTGATCTACGGAGTGGTGATGAACCGCTCGGTGTTCGGCCGTCACGTCTATGCGATCGGCGGCAACCTGCACGCCGCGGAGCTCTCGGGCATCAAGACCCGCAACGTCACCTTCTGGCTGTTCGTCAACATGGGCGTCCTCGCCGCGCTGGCGGGCCTCGTCTTCACCGCTCGCCTCAACCTCGCCGGACCGAAGGCGGGTGACGGCTTCGAGCTCGAGGCCATCTCTGCCGCCTTCATCGGCGGCGCGGCGGTGCAGGGCGGTGTCGGCACCATCGGCGGCGCGATCATCGGCGGTCTCATCATCGGCGTCCTGAACAACGGCATGTCGATCATGGGCATCGGCATCGAGTGGCAGCAGGCGGTCAAGGGCCTCGTCCTCCTGCTCGCGGTCGCCTTCGACGTCTACAACAAGCGCCGCTCGGGCGGACGCTAGGCCCTGCGGTCGTGCCCGACTGGTCGCGGTTCCTGCCGCTGAGCACCGGACCCTCCGTCGACGAGTCGGGCGTCAGCAACGACTGGCGCCCCCTCGTCGCCGAGAGGCTCGACCGCCTCGCCGTCCTGGCCGCCTCACCCTCCTTCGCGGAGGAGGAGGCGGTCAGCGCCGTCTCCCGGGACACCCTGCTCGGGGAGCTCGTCGTGCGGCTCTCGAGCAGCGGCGGCCAACGCCTGGCCACCCGCGTGGGTGCTCGCGAGGCCTCCGCCCCTCCCCCGCCGGCCCGGATCCCGTCGGCCCTGGCGGCTCTCGCCTCCGCTCGACGCGCGGGCGAGGGTCCCCGCTCGGTCGCCGAGCTCGTCGAGGTGGTGCGCGTCGAGCTCGCCCTCTCCCCCGCACCACTCGCCCTCTCCTCCCGCATCACCGGAGGCGTCGCGCTCGACCGCCTGCAGCGCGCGCCGCTCGCCATCCGCGCCGCTGTCCGCGGCCGCACGCTCGCTCCCACCGATTCGGACTGGGAGCTGGGCTCCGGTCCCGCCCTGCGCGTGCCGTCCGACGCGATCCTCCGCTTCCTTCTCGGTCTCGGCCCCTTCCCGGCCGACCCGGAGCGCTGATCGGCCGGCCGAGCTCCCGTCCGTAGCATCGTGGGATGACGCGCTCACTGCCGAGAAGCACCCCGTCCGCCCGCTCCTTCGATGCCGAGGCGTCCTCGCCTTCCTCGACGCGGTCGAGGGCGCTCCCGGTGTCGAGCTGCACGGTCTGATGGTGGTGCAGGGCGGCGACGTCGTCGCCGAGGCTGGTGGGCGCCGTACACCGCCGAGCGCCTGCACCTCTTCTACTCGCTGAGCAAGAGCTTCGCCTCGACCGCCGTGGGCCTCGCGGTCGCCGAGGGGTTGGTCGACCTGGACGCCACCGTCCTCTCCTTCTTCCCCGAGCTCGACGCCGAGGTGACGGATGCGCGCTCCCGCGCCGTCCGCGTCCGGGACGTCCTCGCGATGGCCAGCGGCCACTCCGCCGAGACCATCGACCGCGCCGAGGCTCTGGACGCCGTCGACCTCGTCCGCGGCTTCCTCCTCCTCCCGCCGGAGCAGGAGCCGGGCAGCGTCTTCGCCTACAACCAGCCCTGCACCTTCGCGGCCGCCGCGATCGTGCAGCGCGTGAGCGGACAGTCGCTGACCGATTACCTCCGCCCGCGCCTGCTCGATCCGCTCGGCATCGGCGAGGTCGCCTGGCAGCGCGACGCCTCCGACCGGGAACTCGGCTACAGCGGCCTGCACGCCACCACCGAGGCGGCCGCCGCGCTGGGGCAGCTCTACGCGCAGGAGGGCCGCTGGGGCGACCGGCAGCTTCTGTCATCGGAGTGGGTGCGCGAGGCCTCGCGCGCGCACGTGTCGACCGCCGCCGAGGGCGACTCCGACTGGCAGGCGGGCTACGGCTTCCAGTTCTGGCGCTCCCAGCACGGGTACCGCGCCGACGGCGCCTACGGGCAGTTCAGCCTGATCGTGCCGGAGCGGCAGCTGGTCGTGGCCCTGACCGGCCAGACCACCGACACGAAGGCGCTCCTGGCACTGGTGTGGGAGCACCTGCTGCCCGCGGTGGGTCGGGGATCGTCGGCGACCGCGGACGCGCGGCTCACCGAACGGCTCTTCGGGCTCGCCCTGCCCGCGCTCGACGGAGCCCGCCCGGCCGCTGGGACCTACACGCCGGCCGACGCCGGGTCGCAACTCGCGGCCGCCGAGGTGTCGGCGGACGCCGACGGCTGGACGCTCTCCCTCCTCGACGGCGGCGACACCCTGGTGGTGACGCCGGGCTCGGGATCGTGGACGACGGCGGGAGCGCTGGCGGCGAGCGGCGGCACGGCGGAGGACGGCACGGTGCGGGTGGACCTGGTGTTCCTCGAGACGCCGCACCGACTGCACGTGACCCTCTCGCCCGAGAACGGCAGCTTCACGACCCGGTGGGAGACGGCTCCGCTGCACGGCGGGCCGCTCGCAGAGCTGCGCGCGCCGCGGTGATCGGAGGCGTGCCGCACGCCGCGGGCGAGCCCGAGAGGCACGACGTGGATCTCCACTGACACGAACCCCCGGACTCGATCGCCGCTCCTCGCGTTCGCGGCCGGCGGAGGGATGCGAGCTGCCGGGAGGCGACATAGGGTGCAGGGATGGATGGATCCTCCCTGGCGACCAGCCTCCTCGTGGCCGTGGTCGGCGCCGCGTACGTCGCCTTTGCGATCCTCGCCCTGACCCGGATCGTCGGATCGACCCTCGATCCCCTCCGGACGCTCGCCTGGGTTGTCGCCGTCGTGGTCGCTCCGTTCCTCGGGTCCCTCGCCTGGTTCACTCTCGGCCGCCCGCGGCCGGTGGTGTCCGCCGCTCGGCTCCGCCGCTGATCCGCGAGACGCCGACGACGATCGGCGCCTCGTCGCCGGAACGGAGCGGCTCCCACCGCGGTCATGGACCTCTCCTCCCTCCCCGACAGCACGGGGCTCCGCCTCCGCCTGACCAACGCGGCGACCACGTGACAGTCGATCTCCGAGGTGCAGATCTGGGGCACCGCTCCCCCGAACAACGTCCGCCGGGTGAAGGGCGCCGCCGACTCGGCGTCGTTCAGCCAGTCGAAGTGGGCGACGTTCCCCGCCTCGAACGCCTGCGACGGGACCGTCACCACTCCGCGGTCGACGTGGACCTTCTCGACACCGATCGACGTGGCGATCACCTCGCGTACGGCTCGACCTCGCGCGCCGGTGTCGCCGCGGGGTCGAACGCGTCGCCCGCGCTCACGACGCGCCTGACGAGCATGCCCGGCCGCCGGAGGAGGGGCGGGCTGCTCCGCCTCCCGCG
>NZ_LIIN01000102.1 GCF_001634385.1 Rathayibacter tanaceti
CCCCTCCACCCGCCGGCTCGGCGGAGGGAGGGCCCTTCCGTCGCGCGGGACCGGACCCGCCGCCGACGCTCAAGCGGACGGTTCAGCCGTCCGCGACGGGCGGGCGACGCAGCACCAGCCGCGCGGTGAGCCCGCCACCCGGAGTGTCCACCAGCTCGATCCCGCCGTTGTCGTGCTCCACGAGCTGGCGGGCGATCGCGAGCCCCAGTCCGGAGCCGCCCGGCGCCGTGCTCCAGAAGCGGTCGAAGGCGCGCTCGCGCTCCTCGGCGCTCAGGCCGGGCCCGTCGTCGACGATCTCGAGCACCACCCGGTGCTCCTCCGACCGCGACCGCAGCGCGACCCGACCGCCGCCGGCGCTCGCTCGGAGCGCATTGTCGATCAGGTTGTCCACGGCCTGCTCGAGGTGTCCGGGAGTCGCGAGCACGGGCCGCTCCGGCGCGGGGTCGAGTTCGAGCCGCACCCCCGCCTCCTCGGCCGATGCCTGCCAGAACGACCAGCGCGCCTCCAGCACGGCCGTGGCGTCGACCGTCTCACGGGGTCGCGTGGACGCCTGGCTCTGCGCGAGCACGAGCAGGTCCGAGACGAGGCGGCTCAACCGGCCCGCCTCTCCCAGCGCCCGATCGACGGTCACCCGGTCGGCGCGGTCCTCGAGGCGGTCACGGAGGGTGTCGAGGCTCAGGCGCAGCGCGGTCAGAGGGGTCCGCAGCTGGTGGGAGGCGTCGGCCGCGAAGGCCTGCTGCGCCGAGAGCAGCCGGTCGATCCGGTGTGCACCGTCGTTGAGGGTCTCGGCGAGCCTGCGCGTCTCGGGCGGCCCGACCTCGGCCGGGTCGAGTCTCACCTGGAAGTCGCCGCGCGACATCCGCCCCGCCATCGCGTCGAGCAGCCGCAGCGGGCGAAGGAGCGAGGTCGCCACCACGGCGCCGGCGAGTCCCGAGAGCAGCAGCACCACCGCTCCAGCGCCGAGCCGGAACAGCCAGACGCCGCGGAGCTGCTCGTCGACGGGAGCGGTGGGGAGAGTGAGCCGCACCGCTCCGACGGTCGCGCCCTGCTCCGTCATCGCGGGTACCGTCACCCGCAGCCCACGCTCGCCCAGGACCGAGTCCGGGACGATCCGCGCGCGCTCCTCGCCCGCCAGTGCGGCGGCGAAGTCGGAGTCGCCGGCGCTCGCCACCTCTCGGCCGAGCGCGGGGCGCAGGTCAGCGCCGATCAGCTCGACCCGGCCCTGGGTCTGCCGCTCGACCTCCTCGCGGAGGCGCTCGACGGCCGGGCGCGCTCCGCTCGACGAGGCCGGGTCGGCCTCAGAGGCCGGCGCGAGCAGCACGGCGATGGTGCGCGCCTCGCGCAGGGCGATCTCGCGCTGACCCTCCCGGAGCTGCTGGTCCAGGTTCACGGCGACCGGGACGGTGAACGCGATCAGAGCAAGAGCGACGATCAGGAGGTACGACGCCACGAGTCGCCGGCGCATCAGGGGCGCTCCAGTCGGAACCCCACGCCCCGGATCGTCGTGATGGCCGCCGCCGGCCCGAGCTTCTGCCGCAGAGCCGAGATGTGGACGTCGAGCGTGCGGGTGGAGCCGAACCAGTGGCTGTCCCAGACCTCGTCGATGAGCGCCTCCCGGGTGAGGACCGTCCCGGCGCCGCGGGCGAGCGCGACGAGCAGGTCGAACTCCTTGGGTGCCAGCGCCAGCTCGGCGCCGTCCGAGTGCACCCGGCGGGCCGCGACGTCGATGCCGAGCCTGCCCAGGGCGAGCGGCGGGGCGGTGAGGTCGCTCCGAGCGGGATCGGCCGACGCGCGCCTCCGACTCACGGCGCGGATGCGCGCGATGATCTCGCGCACCCCGAAGGGCTTCGCCACGTAGTCGTCGGCACCGACCTCCAGGCCCGCCACCGTGTCGATCTCGTCGCCCCTGGCGGTGATGACGATGATCGGCACATCGGAGTCGGCGCGGATCCGTCTGCAGACGTCCAGCCCGTCCATGTCGGGGAGGCCGAGGTCGAGCAGGACGACGTCCGGCACCGCGGCGTCGAGCGCCTCCTGCCCCGTGGTGACCCCGGTCACGTCGTACCCGTAGCGTTCGAGCCCCTCGGTCAGCGAATCCGCTATCGGAGGATCGTCTTCCACGAGCAGGATACGCACGGATCAGTGTCCCATCGGTGTCTGGAGGAGCGCCTCGCGGTCACCCCGCGGCGGGCTCCTTGGAGGAGTGGTGCTCGACGATCTTCCACTCGCCGTCGATCTGGGCGTAGACGAAGGTGAACCGGGCCGGCACGATGTCGCCGCTCGCCCCCATCGTGAAGGTGTAGAGCCCCGAGAGCGAGGCGTTCCCGTCGCCGAGGTCGCGCACGACGCTCTCGGTGATCACTCCGGAGGGCTGGTTGTCGAGGAAGGAGTCGAAGTAGCCGAGCCGCTCCTCGGGGGTGTCGTGGACGCCGGGCGAGACGGTCGGCAGGAGCACGGCATCCTCCGCGTAGTGCGCGTTCACCTGCTCGGGGTCGCCGGTGGCCAGGGAGGCGTTCCACGCGTCGAACTGCGCCAGCACCTCCGCCTCGGACGGGGCGGCGGGCGCGGCCTCGTCGGGTGAGGCCTGTGCCGCCCCGGCGCTGAAGCCGGTGAGCGCGACGATCGCTGCCGCAGGGACGGCGAGCAGGAGGAGGACGGGGCGGGTGCGTCGGGGGCGGGAGGTCATCGGGTGGTCCTTCGCGTCGAGATCCGGCAGTGCCGGTCCGGCGGGTCGCCGGCGCATCTACTCTCTCGAGAGCCCCGTCAGCGCCCCGTCACCGCAGTGTCAGCACTCCGTCAACATCCCGCATCAACTGGTCGGCGACAGCAGGTCGGCGTGGTGCAGCTCGGCCACGTTGGGGTGGGCGCGGAGGCGATAGCGCAGCGCGTTCTCGCCGTACGTCTCGAGGATGGGCGCGTTCGTCGGGTCGACGGACAGGCCCGACTTCAGCTCCTCCGGCAGTGGCAGAGAGGGCATCGTCGCCGACAGGGCCGGATTGAAGAAGAACGGGATCGAGACGCGGTCGGTGCCGATCAGCGGCGAGATCACTCTGTGCAGCGTGGCCTTGAGGTAGCCGCCGGTGGCCAGCTCGAGCATCTCGCCGATGTTGACCACGAAGGCCCCCGGCAGAGCGGGCGCCTCGATCCACGAACCGTCGTGCTCGACCTGCAGGCCGCCCTTGCCCGGCTCGACCAGCAGCAGCGTCAGCACGCCCCCGTCACGGTGCGCTCCCACGCCCTGCTTGGGCTCCGGGTCGGAGGTGCCCGGGTAGCGCACGACCTTCACCAGCGAGAAGGGCTTCTCGGCGAACGCCTCGTCGAACACGTCGGCCGGAGCGTCGAGGGCGACGGCCCAGGTGCCGAGGAGGCGGATGGCGACGGCCGCGAGCTCCGCGTGCCAGCGCTCGAAGACCTCGCGGAACTCGGGCAGCGCCTCGGGCCACAGGTTCGGGCCCTCAAGGCGCTCGTAGTCGGGGACTCCGGGGCCGGGCTCGACCGCCGCACGGTCGATGCCGATGTCGACCTGCTCCCGGTAGTCGACGTCGCCGTTGGTGAGCTCGGCGCCGAAGCGGGTGTAGCCGCGGAACTGCGGGCTGAGGGTGTTCTCGATGGCCAGCTTCTCCTCCTCAGGCAGGTCGAAGAAGCGACGGGAGACGGCGACGACGTCGTCGAGGAGGTCCTGTGGCACGCCGTGGCCGACCAGGTAGAAGAAGCCCACGTCGTGCGTGGTCTCGCGGAGGTCGCGGCGGAAGGCGGCGGCCTCCGCCTCCCCCTGGTCGAGGCGGGACAGGTCGAGGATCGGCAGGGAATCGGTCATGCATCGAGCCTCGCGCAGGAACCTGCGTGTCAGTCGATTGTTACGACAACCAAAACGGCAGGCCCGGTCGGCACGCGGAGGAGAGTCCTCCCCGCACCGGCGGGGCCCGCCGGGAGCGCCGAGTGTTACGGCGTCGGCATGCCGCCGTTGACGTGCAGTGTCTCGCCGATGACGTAGCTCGACTCGGGCGAGGCGAGGAACACGTAGGCGGGGGCGAGCTCGGCCGGCTGGCCCCAGCGTCCGAGCGGCGTCTGCGAGCCGACCTCGGGCAGCTTCTCGGGAGGCTGGCCGCCCGCGGTCTGCAACGGCGTCCAGATCGGACCGGGCGCGACGACGTTCACGCGGATGCCCTGGGGGGCGAGCTGCTGGGCCAGCGCCTTCGAGAACGTGTTGATCGTCGCCTTCGTGCTGGCGTAGTCGACCAGCATCGGCGACGGCTGGTAAGCCTGGATCGACGAGGTGCTGATGATCGCGGAGCCAGGGGCGAGGTGCGGCACGGCCGCCTTCGTCATCCAGAACATCGCGTAGACGTTGGTCTTGAAGGTCTCGTCGAACTGCTCGTCCGAGAGATCGAGGAAGTCCTCGACGTGCTGCTGCTTGCCCGCGTTGTTGACGAGGATGTCGAGCCCACCCAGACGCTCGACGGCCGTCGCGACCGCGCCGACGGCCACATCGTGATCGGTGATGTCGCCCGGAATGGCGACGGCCTTCCGGCCCGCCTGCTCGATCAGCGCGACGACCTTCTGCGCGTCGCTCTCCTCCTCGGGGAGATAGACGATCGCGACGTCGGCGCCCTCGCGGGCGTAGGCGATCGCAACGGCCGCGCCGATGCCCGAGTCGCCACCGGTGACGAGTGCACGGCGCCCGGTGAGGCGTCCGGAGCCGCGGTAAGTCTTCTCGCCGCGGTCGGCGAGATCGTCCATCGCGGAGTCGAGACCCGCCCCCTCCTGGTACTGCTCCTCGGTGTCGATGCCGGCGTACATCGCGGTGGGATCCTGGAACGTGTACTGGTCCTGCGCGGAGGAGCCGGTGTTCTCGGAGTGCTGGTCGTTCTCGGTCGTCGTGGGCTCGTTCTCGGAAGTCATGTCTTCGACGCTAGGCGGGCGGATCGGACAGTCGCGCGTGCTTGACAGACCCGCTCCGGCGCGGCACGGCCGGCACCCAGGTGTCGTGACGGGGTCGGAACCGCGAGAATGGACGGGTGACCCGCGACGACTCCCTGTCCTTCGACACCACGGCGGCGCTGCCCGGCTGGCAGCACGCCTACTCGGGCAAGGTCCGAGACCTCTACACGCCCGACGACGCCGACCCGGTGATCGGCGCCGAGCGGATGCTCGTGGTCGCCAGCGACCGCGTCAGCGCCTACGACCACGTCCTCGAGCCCGGCATCCCCGACAAGGGCGAGCTGCTGACGTCCCTCTCGCTGTGGTGGTTCGGGCGGCTCTCCGACGTGCCGAACCACCTCCTCCCCGGCGAGGTCCCCGAGGAGGTTCGTGGCCGGGCCATGCTCGTGAAGACGCTCGACATGTTCCCGATCGAGTGCGTCGTCCGCGGCTACCTCTCGGGCAGCGGCTGGAAGGAGTACCGGGCGACGGGCGCCGTCTGCGGCGTGCGGCTCCCAGCGGGCCTGAAGGACGGCGACCTCCTGCCCGAGCCGATCTACACTCCCGCCTGGAAGGCCCCGCAGGGCGAGCACGACGAGAACATCACCTTTGAGCGCACCGTCGAGATCGTCGGCGAGGAGGCGGCGGAGGCGCTGCGGTCCCTCTCGCTGAGGGTCTACGACGAGGCCGCGTCGACCGCGCTGGAGCGCGGGGTCCTGCTCGCCGACACGAAGTTCGAGTTCGGCGTCGACCGCCGGAGCGGAGTCGTCACCCTGGGCGACGAGGTCCTCACCAGCGACTCCTCCCGCTACTGGGACGCCGAGGCCTACGACGCAGGGACCCGCGGGCAGTCGTTCGACAAGCAGATCGTGCGCGACTGGCTCACCGACAACTGGGACGGTCAGGGCCTGCCCCCGACGCTGCCCAGCGAGATCGTCGAGCGCACCGCGGCGCGCTACCGCGCGCTCGTCGACCGCCTGGTGCACTGAGGCTCTGGAACGACCCCGATGGACGACGACCACCCCCAGGTCCGGCTCGCCACCGGCGGCGGTGATCCCGACGAGGCCCGCCACCGCCTCGCCCGGCTCTACAACGGCGACGAGTGGCAGGCCGCCACGACCGCCTCCGAGTTCACGTACCGCTACGCCGCCATCGGCGATGCGGGGATGACGCTGCGCACCTCGCGGATGTCCGGTCGCCTCGCCGGGGTCGTCGGCGACTCCGACGACGTCGTGGTGCAGTGGATCGTGGGAGGCAGCGCGCGGCTCGATCTCGGCCGCAGCTCCCTGACGATGGAGGCGAACCGGCCGGTCCTCTTCCCCGTCGGCCGCTCGTTCGCCTTCGACTACGTCGACTTCGACCAGCGTCTCGTGCACCTCGACCGGGGAGTCGTCGACCGCGTCGCCGCCGAGTGCGGGCTCCTCGGTCTGCTCGCCTTCGACTCGGAGCACCGTCCGGAGGAGCGCGCGCTGCGCCGGTGGCGCGCCGCGGTCGCCGCCTCCGCCCGAGCACTCCGCAGCGAACGCGTCGAGCCGCTGCTGTGGGACGAACTCACCCGGCGGACCGTTTCGGCCCTGCTCGAGCTGTATCCGCCCGAAGCGGCGCCCGCGCCTCCCGAGCTGCTCGCACCCCGCAACGCCCGGATGCGCATCGCCGTCGAGTACGTGCACGCGCACTGCGCCGAGCCGATCGGTCCGGCCGAGATTGCGGAGGCGGCCGGGCTCACCGTGCGCGGACTCCAGTCCGCGTTCCAGCGGGTGCTCGGCGTGCGGCCGATCGCCTACCTCCGCTCGGTGCGCCTGGACCGGGCCCGCGTCGAGCTCACTGTGGCATCTCCGCACGACGCCACTGTGGCGTCGATCGCGCGACGCTGGGGCTTCGGCAATCCCGGGCGCTTCAGCGCGGCCTACGCCGAGCGCTTCGGCGAGTCGCCGAGCGCCACCCTGCAACGCTGACAGTCAGTCCACGGGCTCGGGCCGCGGCTGCCCCTCAAGGATCCTGCTCAAACCGTCCAGGAGCGTCGCGACGGTCGCCGCCTCCGCCTCGGGCACGCGGGCGACCATCGCCCGGATCCGGTCGTACGTCGGGTGGTCCGTGCCGAGGATCGCCTTCTGCGCGCGGGCGGTCAGGCACAGGATGCGTCCGCGGCCGTCGGAGGGATCGGGGGTTCGGTCGACGTAGCCGGCCCTGCCAAGACGGTCGACGAGGAGGGAGACCGCCGCAGTCGTGATCGAGAGGGCCGCGGCCAGATCGACCGCGCGCACGATCTCGTCGTTCCGTTCACCGATCCCGATGATCCGCAGCGCCGCCAGATCCGTGGTGCCGATGCCCAGGCGCCGCTCGACACGGCCGTCGTAGTCGCGCTCCGCCGTCCGCAGTCGCTTCAGCAGGGCGAACAGGTCTGGTCGAGCGTCCATCTGAGCCTTCCGAGTGGCAGGCGCCCGTGCGGGAACTCGCTGCGCCTATCGAATCACCTCCCGACGGCCTCGATCGCGGGTGTCCCGAAAACGCAGTCGACAGCCGCGCCAGTAGTCAACCCACTTAGCAATACCTACAGTCGGTGCAGCGGCGCATCTCCATCGCGCCGCAGAGGGCTACGGAGGTGCGCGATGGGACGACTGCTCTACGGCGGGCCGGCCAGCTCCCACGCGTTCGACGACCGTGCACTCGCTCATCTGCAGACCATCATCACCTCGCGATTCCGCCGCGGCGAGGGCTTCCTCCTGACGATCGAGGACGAGCAGGACCGCCGCTCCGAGCTGTGGCTGCATCCCGGAATCCCGACCCGGTACGAGTACGACGGCCCCGAGCCGGTCGAGCTGAACCCGCAGTGGCTGCGCGAGCTGTCCGCCGCGTCGAACGGACGCCGCGGACTCCATCTCCTCCCCGAACCCTCGTCGAGAGACGACCTCCCTGTGAAGAGGATCACCGCATGAGCGACCACAACGGCACCCTCTTCCGACGCGGAGGCACCGTCCGCTTCGTCCGCTGGATCTCCTCACGAGACGGCGGCTGGGCTCCCGAGATCGTCAAGGGCCGGTACCTCCAGCGCGACGACCGCGGGTGGCTGGTCGAGATCGAAGGCGTTCCCACCGTGCTCGCGAAGGACGACTGGGCCGTCTACCGCTGATCGCGGGCGGACCGTACTGTATCGTCGCGCTCGGCTCCTCCGCCGACCGTTGCCGGCCCACACCGGCCCTCTCGCTCGCACTGACCGGTCTACCGACGCCGCGGTGGCCGCGCCGATCGGAGCGGGTATCGGCGTCGTCACCGCGACCGTCGTCTACGGCGCACTGCTCGCGGTCGTCGCGGTGGGTCTCGCGCGACGGCTCAGTGGGCTCCTGGACCGCGAACAGTCCTCGGAGCCCGCCGTCCGCGAGCAGGTGTAGCGCCCGACGATCAGGTGTAGAGCGTTTCCGGTACGTCGAGGCCGTAGATCGCCCGTCCGGAGGACCAGATCACCGAGCAGGCGGCGCGGAGCAGGTCGTTCGCATCGTCGCCGGCGTCCACGATCACGACGGAGTCGCCCTCGAGCCGGACCTTCGCGCCGCGGACCGCGTGCGTTCCGTTCTTCGCGATCGTCGTCGCCGGGTACGGCAGCTCCAGTTCGCGCAGGTCGCCGAGAATGTACTGCGGGCGCAGCTTCGGCTCGGCGGCGAGAAGCTGTTTCGCCCGGTCGATCCCGGTCAGCACATGCGCGCTGTCCATGCCGGCGGCGTTCGCGCCGGCGATGTCCGTGTCGAGCCGGTCGCCGATGAACAGCGGATTCGCGGAGCCGAAGCGCGCGGTCGCCGCGTCGAAGATCGCCCGCTCCGGCTTGCCGGCGACCACGGGGAGGCGGCCGACGGCGGTGTGCACGGCCGAGACCAGCGTGCCGTTGCCGGGAGCGATGCCCCGCGCCACCGGGATCGTCCAGTCTGTGTTCGTCGCGACCCACGGGATCCCCGTGTGCAGCGCGAAGGAGGCCTCCGCCAGCTGCTCCCAACCGACCGTGGGCGCGAAGCCCTGGATCACGGCCGCGGGCGGCTCTTCCGCGCTGCGCGTGACGGTGAAGCCTGCGCGCTCGACCTCGGAGGTGAGGCCCTCCCCGCCGACGACGAGGACCGTCGCGCCCGCCGGCACCAGCTCGGCCAGCAGCACGACGGCGGCCTGCGGCGAGGTCACGACGTCCTCCGGCCGCACGCTCAGCCCGAGATCGGTCAGGTGTCCGGCCACGGAAGCGTCGGTGCGGGAAGCGTTGTTGGTGATGTAGCCGACGCGGACGCTCTCGCTCGCACGGTTCAGGCTCTCGACGGCGAAAGGAATCGCGTCGGCGCCCTTGTAGACGACTCCGTCCAGGTCGGCGAGGACCGCGTCCCGGCCCTCGAGCGGCGAGGGCTCAGTCCTGGCGCTGCTGCGGAACATCGGCGTCCTCCTCGATAAGCGTGGCGGTTGGGTTGAGGGCGGGTGCGTCCGGCGCGACGTCCGGGTCGGGCTCGTCGGCGTCGGGCTGCCCGATGTCAGGCGCGGAGGCATCGGGCACGGAGGCATCGGTCTGCCGACCGGTCGAGGGGGCTGCCTCGTGCTCCTCCTCGATCACCTCGATCGTCTCGTCGTCACCGCCGCCCTCGGCCGCGAACACTGCCCGCTCCGCGATGTCGGCGCGCCGCTGCCAGACGGCGGCCTCGTCTGCACGACCGAGCTCCTCGAGCACGAGCGCGTAGGCCGAGAACAGCGCCGGGCTGTACGAGAAGGCGCGATCGGGATCCAGCTGGGGGATCTCGAGCTCCATCAGCGCCAGCTCCGGCTGACCGAGGTCGAGCCGCGCGCCCGACATAGCGATGGCCAGCGACACCTGCGCTCCCGGGCTCAGCGACGACCGGTCGATCGACCGGCCGAGTTCGAGGGCCTTGTCCGGTCGGCCTACTCCGCGCTCGGAGTCGACCATCAGCGGCACCTGCTCGTCCGACCCTGAGATGCGGCGGAACGTGCGCAGCTCGCGCAGAGCGAGCGCGAAATCTCCGGTCGCGTAGGCAGAGATCGCGAGCGACTCCCGCACGACCGCGATCCGGCCGGCACGACGCGCAGCCGAGAGCACGTGCCGGTGCGCGAGCTCCGGGTCCTCCTCGAGGAGGCGGCCGGCCATCACCAGGTGCCGGGCCACCCATTCCGCGTTGTCCTTCGACAGCTCCGCAGTTCGTTGCGGGCGACCTTGTCGAGGTCCTTCGGCTGGACGTCGTCCGGCAGGTCCGGATCGTCGTGGCGTGGACGCACCGACTGGAGCGAGCGACGCTCGCGCTCCTCCTCCGTCAGCTCCGGCTCGTCGCGCTGCCCGCCGCGGCCTCCTCCGAGGCTCTCTCGGCCTCGGCCACCCCCCGAGCGCTCCCCCCCTCCGCGACGCTCGTCCGCCCAAGGGCGGGCGCCGCCATCACGACCGCCGCCTCGGAACGGAGGACGCGAGTCGCCCTCCCGGCGCGGACGGGAGTCACCGTCCCGCTGCGGACGCGAGTCGCCACCGCCACGGTACGCAGGACGCGGTTCACCCTCACGCGGGGGACGCGCGTCGCCGCCGCCACGGTACGCGGGACGCGGGCCGCCTTCGCGGCTCGGACGAGAGTCACCACCACGCTGAGG
>NZ_LIIN01000103.1 GCF_001634385.1 Rathayibacter tanaceti
CATTATTTCCCATGGGAACTGGGACATGCCGACAATCCTTTCGGTCAACGCCGCAATCTTACCAATTCCGTGGTGCTCCAGAAAGAATAGGGCACCTCAGGGGCACCTCACGCCATCGTCGGCCGCAACCGCCGCACCGCATGTAAGCGCCTCGGCCTCTCCCAAGAAGACCTGGCCCACCAGGTCGGCAAGTCCCTGACCTACGTCGGCCAGGTCGAGCGCGGCAGCCGTAATCTCTCACTTGCCAGCGTCGAGCAAATCACCGGGTGGATCGGGATCGAGCCCCCGGAGTTGTTCTTGCTCGATGCAGAGGGCCAGCGCGCCGAGCAACTCAACTGGGAGTTCGGTTCGTCAACGCGACCTCTCGGAACCGCGAACTCGGAGGTGGCGTTCGTTGTCGGTGGTTCCGCGTAGTCTCCTGCAGGTACGGATGCGAAGGGACACAGAGCATGGCTGATCCGATATCGATGGGCACCGGCGTGCTGCTCGGGGCGTTCAACGACCGGTTGAAGAAGGTCGTGAAGCGTCTGTCTTCCTCGGCCGTGAGTATCGGTCTTGCGCTGCTGCTCGGGGCGACGATCCAGCTCAACTGGGGTCACGTCGACCAGCTCCGCGATATCACGGCGGACCCGGTTGTTGCGGCATACCAGGTTGCGCACGTCTTCGGCGTCACCGACGTGTCCTGGATCGACGCAGTTGCGAATTGGCTCGCTCGTCCAGCGATCGCGCCCGCCGCGTGGATAGCCTCCGTGGCCGCGGGGCTCTATCCTTTGCGTTGGCGCGTCCACGGCGCCGAGGTCGCCTGGCTCCTCCTGCTGCCAGCCTCGGTGGTGTTGGGCGTCGCCGCCTACCGGACGGCGCTCATCTCGTTGACGATAGCGCTGAGCCTGATCGCGGCCCGCGGCGCCGTTGCTCTAAGGCCCAGCCACGATTGGTATGACCGTCGTCACTGGTACCACCCCGCGCATGCACCGGTCCGCTTCTCTGAGACGATACTGAACTTCGTCTTAGCCCCTGTCATGCCAGCAATCCGAATGTGCATTGGGATCGCGGACAATTTCACCTTCGAGCCCAAGCCGCGGGAACCTGCCTCCGGGGCGAGAATCATTGGCCTAGACAGCATCCGTCCCGAGAGCAATGAGGTCGCGTAGCTGTCCGCCCGACGAGGTAGATGTGGCGGAAAATAGTGGCGATCATGTCAGGTAGAGCCACCGCTATCCAGTCGGTGTGAACGGACCAGGAGCCGCGCAAGGACGAAGGGATGAATTATGGACAGTCAATTTGAGCCGTCGAATTCCGGCGCGCAGATCGATCCTCTGGATATGACCGATGGCGATTTCGCGCTCACTATTGTGCGAATGATAACTTCTGTGGCCGGTGAACTTGGCGGGCTCGCGAATGAGCTGCTGCCCTCAGCCACCGAACGGCAGCATCGCCGGGCCATCGAAAGTTTGCGACGTCTGGTGGCGGAGCTGAAGGACCAGGTCGATGAGCTTGCTTGGCGACAGGCGCTCATGCACGAGGAGTTTGACGCGGCCATCACGCGTGCCTACCGTGCCGCGATCGAGACATCGGCCGAAGAAAAGCGCGAGTTCATCTGGATCGGTCTTATCAACGGGTTCGTGCGCACAGGTGGCGACCCTGCGCGTGATCGGCTTCAACGCCTCGTCGCCAAGTACGACCTAGAACATTTCCAGATCTTGCGGGAGATGCAGCGGCACATGAGCGGTGAGTCGAACATGCTTGCCTTCGAGACTTCTTCGGCTGGCAAGACGCTTGTTGGTCTCCTCGAGCGTGATCGCGAGGAACTCCTAGCTTATCTTCAGGAATTCCACTCCGATGGGTTGCTCATGGTGTTTGAGCAGCCGTTCCTTCGTGAGGCCAGCAACGGAGGCTACGTCACGACGCAAAAGACGGTACTCTGGCGGCCCGACGCGGATCGCCTCCTCACATTCATCGAAGATCCGAGGAGTGCTACGAGTGCCGAGTCGCAAGCTGTCCGAGGAGAGTAGCTGGACTTCACGAAATCGCGCTGGTCGACGAGGGAGGATCTCGTCGCGGCCGGTCAGCTCGTCCGGATCTCCTACCTCTACCGCACCGTTACCCCGCAAAACGGGCACCTGCTCTACTTCGATCACCGTGCAGAGAGCCGCAGACCTGGACGGCAGCCTCCTCGCCGCGTCAGACCCCATCGCCGGTGCCCGCCACGATCGTGCCGCTCTTGCACTCTGCGGTGGGGAACCGATCCTCGATGACGCGGATTGGATCGCCGATCCCGGCTGTATCGGCACGACCGCGACCACTCCCCGTAGACGATCCCGCGGCAGCACTCTCGATGAAAATACCAAGAAATCGAACGGGGAAATCTCCAGAACCCGATCCGCGGTCGAGAGATGCATCTCCCACTTCAAGAACTGGAAAATCATCGCCACCGGCTACCGCGGACGCCTCACCGAAATCCCCGCCATCACAAAACTCAAACTTTACCGACTCGGCTGGTAAAAACCTTGTGAATAACGCTCTTTGTGAAGAGTTCCTGTTACAAGTTGCTCTTCAAGCAGAGCGGATCAGCCGGTGTTATTCGTGACCGACACGCACGATTTCACCTCGATCAAGCAGATTTCGCATAAGCCTTATAGGCTCCTACAGCTCGGGAACCCCGGCAGTCCACCCCGAGTCCATCGAATCGGGTGCGGTCCACTACAACCACCACCGGCCCCACACCGCCACCGGGAACACGGTTGACCAACCTCCCCGGGCAGTACGCCTAGCGCTTCGGGAGCGCCGCCGCCAGATCGGCGATCAGGTCGCCCGGATCCTCGATGCCCACCGAGAGTCGCACGAGCGACTCCGACACCTCCAGCGGCGTGCCCTTGACCGACGCGTGCGTCATCTCGCTCGGGTAGCCGATCAGCGACTCGACCCCTCCCAGCGACTCCGCCAGCTGGAACAGCTCGGTCGACTCCGCGAACTTCCGGGCCGCGCGAGGGGTCGCCAGCTCCAGCGAGAGCATCCCGCCGAACCGCGACATCTGGCGCTTCGCGAGCTCGTGGCCGGGGTGGCTCGGCAGGCCCGGGTAGTGCACCGCCGTCACCGCGGGGTGCTCGACGAGGAACTCCGCGACCGCCTGCGCATTCGTCGAATGCCGCTCCATCCGCACCCCGAGGGTCTTGATGCCGCGGACCGTCAGCCACGCATCCATCGGGCCCGAGATCGCTCCGACGGCGAACTGCAGGAATGCGATCTTCTCGGCCAGAGGCCCCGAGCGCAGCGCCAGCGCACCGCCGACGACATCGGAGTGCCCGCCGAGGTACTTCGTGGTCGAGTGCACCACCACATCGGCGCCGAGCGCCAGCGGCTGCTGCAGCGCGGAGGAGGCGAAGGTGTTGTCGACGACGACGATCAGGTCGTGCGCGTGGGCCAGGTCGGCCAGTTCGGCGATGTCGCTGATCGTCATGAGCGGGTTGGAGGGCGTCTCGACCCAGAGCATCTTCGTCTCGCCGGGGACGATCGCCCGCTGCACCTCGCGCAGATTCGACATGTCGACGGGGGTGTTCCGTACGCCCCAGGCGCCGTGCACGCGGTCGATCAGGCGGTGGCTGCCGCCGTAGGCGTCGTTGCCGAGCACCACGTGGTCGCCGGGCGCGAGCGCGGCACGCAGCAGCGTGTCCTCAGCGGCGAGGCCCGAGGAGAAGGAGTACGCGACGTCCGCGCCCTCGATCGACGCGATCAGCTCCTGGAGGGAGTCGCGGGTCGGATTCGCCGAGCGGGCGTACTCGTAGCCGCCGCGGAACCCGCCGATGCCGTCCTGGACGAACGTCGAGGTCAGGTAGACCGGCGGGACGACCGCGCCGGTGGTCGGGTCGAACTCCTGACCGGCGTGGATGGCGCGGGTGTCGAAATGCTGCTTCTTGGGCATGGTGCGGGCTCCCTGGGTCGGAGGTGCGGGGGCCGACGGCGGTCAGGCCGTGGCGTAGGTGAGGAGGTCCTGCCGTGTGATCACGGCGACGGGCTTGCCCTCGTCGGTGACGAGGAGGGCGCTGCGGTCGGTGAGGGCAGCGCGGGCGGCGGCGATGCTCTCGCCGAGCCCGATCAGGGGGAGGGAGTCGCTCACACAGTCGCCGAGAGGGTCGTTCATCGAGGCGGTTCCGGTGAAGACCCGGTCGAGCAGCTCGCGCTCGTCGACCGCGCCGACCACCTCGCCCATCACCACCGGCGGCTCGGCACTCAGCACCGGCAGCTGCGAGACCCCGTACTCGGTCATGATGCCGATGGCGTCGCGGACGGTGTCGGTGGGATGCGCGTGCACGAGGGCCGGCAGCTCGCCGGTCTGCGGGCTGGCCGCGCGGGCGCGGAGCACGTCGCGGACGGAGCCCTCGTCGCGCAGTTCGAGGAAGCCGTAGGAGCGCATCCAGCGATCGTTGAAGATCTTGCCGAGGTAGCCGCGCCCGCCGTCCGGGAGCAGCACGACCACCACGTCGTCGGGGCCGAGCTCGGCGGCCGCCTTCAGCGCCACCGAGACGGCGAGTCCGCTCGAGCCGCCCACCAGCAGGCCCTCCTCACGCGCGAGACGGCGGGTCATCGCGAACGACTCCGCATCGCTGGAGGCGATGATCCGGTCGACCACGCTCGGGTCGTAGGCGCTCGGCCAGAAGTCCTCGCCGACCCCCTCCGTGAGGTAGGGCCTGCCCCCGCCACCGGAGTAGACCGAGCCTTCGGGATCGGCGCCGACGATCTGCACCCGGCCCTCGGAGACCTCCTTGAGGTAACGGCCGACTCCGCTGATCGTGCCGCCCGTGCCGACACCGGCGACGAAGTGGGTGAGCCGGCCGGCGGTGTCGCGCCAGATCTCGGGTCCGGTGGTCTCGTAGTGGCTGAGCGGGCCGTTGAGGTTCGCGTACTGGTTGGGTTTGAAGGCGCCGGGGATCTCGCGGGCGAGCCGGTCCGAGACCGAGTAGTAGGAGGCGGGGTCCTCCGGAGCGACGGCGGTCGGCGTGACCACGATCTCGGCACCGTACGCAGTGAGCACGTTCCGCTTGTCCTCGCCCACCTTGTCGGGCAGCACGAACACGCAGCGGTAGCCGCGCTGCTGGGCGACGAGGGCGAGGCCGATGCCGGTGTTGCCGCTCGTCGGCTCGACGATCGTGCCGCCCGGCTTGAGCAGGCCGTCGCGCTCGGCGGCGTCGATGATGCGGGTCGCGATGCGGTCCTTCGAGGAGCCTCCCGGGTTGAGGTACTCGACCTTCACCAGGACGGTCGCCCGCACCTCGGCAGCGACCGGGCCGAGCTTCACCAGTGGGGTGTCGCCGATGAGATCGAGCACCGATTCGGCGTACGCCATCCCGGTTTCCGGGCGTGCGGGCAGGGCTCGATCCAGGGTCATCCCGCCAGCGTAGCAACCGCTCCGGGGCGCGTGACGGGAGGCGGTGAGACGGCCAGGAGGCGCATCCGGGCCGCACCGCGGAGATGCTGTCGCCGCGCCGCGAGGTGCCCTATCGTGGGGGTCCGCGAGCGCCCACGACGACCCCGGAACGGACCACGCATGAGCTCTCCGATCGCCGCTCCGCCGCGGCGCCCGGCCGACACCCGCCTCTTCCTGCTGCTCGGCCCGGCGATGGTCGCCGGAGTCGCCTACCTCGACCCGGGCAACGTCGCCAGCAATATGACGGCGGGCGCCCGCTTCGGCTATCTCCTGGTCTGGGTCGTGGTGCTGGGCAACCTGATGGCGTGGCTGATCCAGTACCTCTCGGCCAAGCTCGGCCTGATGACCGGCCGCAGCCTGCCGGAGCTGCTCGGCGACCGCATCCGTGGGCGCTGGGGGCGCCGGGCCTACTGGCTCCAGGCAGAGACGGTGGCGATGGCGACCGACCTGGCCGAGGTGATCGGCGGAGCGATCGCGCTGAACCTGCTCTTCGGGCTGCCGCTGCTGGCCGGCGGTCTGCTGACCGGAGCCGTCTCCCTGGTGCTGCTCCTGGTGCAGACACGCGGCGGAGCGCAGCCGTTCGAGCGCGTGATCACGGGGCTGATGGTCCTGATCGCCGTCGGCTTCACCGTCGGAGTGGTCGTCGATCCGCCCGATGCCGGCGAGGCCATCGCCGGTCTCGTGCCCCGGTTCGAGGGCGCGGAATCGGTGTTGCTCGCGGCCTCCATCCTCGGCGCGACGGTGATGCCGCACGCGATCTACGCGCACTCCGCTCTCGCCCGCGATCGCTTCGGGCACGTACAGGGCGTCGCGCCCGGCGGAGGATCCTCGTCGCGACCCGGATCGACGTCACCGTCGCGCTCGCCATCGCCGGCACCGTGAATCTGGCGATCCTCCTCCTCGCCGCGCACTCTCTGGCGGGGGTCGCCGGCACGGACAGCCTCGAGGGCGCGCACGCGGCGATCGGCGCGGCCCTCGGGCCGGTCGTGGCGACGCTGTTCGCGGTCGGCCTGCTCGCCTCCGGTCTCGCCTCGACCTCGGTCGGCGCCTACGCCGGAGCAGAGATCATGCACGGCCTCCTGCACGTCCGGGTGCCGATGGTCGCCCGTCGGATGGTGACGCTGATCCCGGCGCTGCTGGTGCTCGCGATCGGTTTCGACCCGACGCGGGCTCTGGTGCTCAGCCAGGTGGTCCTCTCGTTCGGCATCCCGTTCGCCCTGGTGCCGCTGGTGGTCCTCACCCGGGACCGCCGGCTGATGGGCGATCAGGTCAACCGCTGGTTCACCACGGTCGCCGCCGCGCTGGCGGCGCTGTTCCTGATCGTGCTCAACGGCCTGCTGCTCTGGCTGACCTTCGCGGGCTGACCTGCCGGTCGAGCGCCAGCGCCCCGGCCGCCGCGGGCGTTGATCCGATCCGAAGGCTGTCTCGTTATCCTCTGAGAGCGCCTCTCAGGCGCCCGCCCCCGCCCGCCGGGTGCCTACCGCCACCAGAACGAGAGACGCCGCCGTGCCCAGAGACACGATGTCCGCCAAGAACCGTGCCCGCCAGGCGAAGCTCGAGGCCTACAAGCGCGAGCAGGAGCGCCGCAAGCGCGGCTCCCGCATCTGGATCTGGTCGCTCTCGGCTCTCGCGGTCCTCGCGGTCGGGGGCATCGTCGCCGTCACCGTGTTCGGCAACCAGCAGATCGTCGAGGCCCGCCAGATCGACGGGCTGCAGACCTTCGAGAACGACGCGACGCACGTCGCTGGAACCGTCGACTACCCGCAGAGCCCTCCGGCCGGCGGCCCGCACAACGCCGTCTGGATGAACTGCGGCGTCTACGACCAGCCCGTGCCCGAGGAGAACGCCGTGCACGACCTCGAGCACGGCGCCGTCTGGGCCACCTACGACCCGGCGCTCCCGCAGAGCGAGGTCGACGCGCTGATCGAGGCGATGCCCGACACCTACTCCGTCGTCTCGCCCTACGAGGGCCTCGAGTCGCCGATCGTGCTCAGCGCGTGGGACGCGCAGGTCTCGATCGACTCCCCCGACGACCCCCGCCTCGACGCGTTCGTCGAGCGCTTCTGGCAGTCCTCGAGCGCTCCCGAGCCCGGCGCCCCCTGCACAGGGGGGATCGATGCGCCCGGCAAGCAGTAGGGGCCGCGTCCTCGTCGCCGCGGTTGCGGTCGTCGCGCTGCTCCTCGGCGCGGCCGGCGGCTACCTGTTCGGCGCCCTCGCTCCCTTCGCCTCCTCCGCCACTCCGTCGAGCAGCAGTGCGGAGGCGGGTTTCGCGCGCGACATGCAGGTCCACCACCTGCAGGGCGCCGAGCTGGCGATGATCGCCCGCGAGCGCAGTACCGACGCCGAGGTGTTGACCGTCTCGAAGGACATCCTGCTCACCCAGCAGCAGCAGGCCGGACAGCTCTTCGGCTGGCTCACCTCGTGGGGTCTTCCGCAGGCCGCCCCCGAGCCGTCGATGACGTGGATGGGCCGGCCGACGCTGGCCGGAGCCGCCGACGAGCACTCGGCGATGGGCATGGGGACCGAGGACGGAGTGGTGCCCTCGAGCATGCCGGGGTTGGCGACACCCGCGCAGATCACCGAGCTGGGCAACACCTCGGGCCGCGCCTTCGACCGGATGTTCCTCGAGCTGATGACCGCCCACCACCGCGGCGCCATCGACATGGCGGAGGCGCTGCTCGCCCGGAGCCGCGTCACGGTCGCGACCGACTTCGCCACGTCGGTCGTGAAGGCCCAGGAGGCCGAGATCTCGCTGATGGAGCAGATGCTCGCCGACCGTCCCGCGGAGTGACTCCGCGCCCGGTCGGCACCGCGGCGAGGGGCGGTCGGCTCGGGGAGAGCGCACCGCCGCGTGGAATTGCCGTGCCCCAGCCGACAGACGGCGGTTCGATGCTCCGGACGCCCCGACCGCGGGCGCAGGCCCGCCGCCGAGGAGCACATCATGACCGATCCCACCCGTCCGCTGCCGTGCCCGCACAGGCTGCTCCGGCTCAGGTCGTCCCGGCGGCGCCCTCCAGCGGCAGCGGCTCCGTCTCCTACGCCAACTGCACCGCCGTGAAGGCGGCGGGCGCCGCTCCGATCCGCACCGGAGACGCGGGCTACAGCCGCTCGCTCGACCGCGACGGTGACGGAGTCGCCTGCGAGTAGTCGTCGTCAGGCAGGCAGTGCCGGCTCCGACTGCTGCGCGTACAGCGAGGCGTAAAGCCCGCCGCGGCTGAGCAGCTCCCGGTGCGTGCCCGACTCGACGATCCGTCCGCTCTCGACCACGTGGATCACGTCGGCCGAGACGACCGTCGAGAGCCGGTGGGCGATCGCGATCGTGGTCCGTCCCCGGGCGGCGTCGTCGAGCGCCGTCTGCACCGCGCGCTCCGAGACGGTGTCGAGGGCGCTGGTCGCCTCGTCGAGGATGAGGACAGCCGGGTCCTTGAGCAGCACCCGCGCTATGGCGAGCCGCTGCTTCTCGCCTCCCGAGAGGCGGTAGCCGCGCTCGCCGACCAGCGTGTCGTAGCCGTCGGGGAACGACGTGATCGTCGCGTGGATGTTCGCCGCGCGGGCGGCTGCCTCGAGCTCCTCCTGCGTCGCGTCGGGTCGCGCGTAGCGGAGGTTGTCGGCGATGCTCGCGTGGAACAGGTACGTCTCCTGACTGACGATCCCGATGTGGGCGACGAGCGACTCCTGGCGCAGCTCGCGCACGTCGGTGCCGGCGAAGCGCACGGCGCCTGCGGTGACGTCGTGGAGTCGCGGGATGAGATACGAGACCGTCGTCTTGCCCGCTCCGGAGGGGCCGACGAAGGCGACGAACTGGCCGGGCTCGATCGAGACGGAGACGTGGTCGAGAGTCGGTCGGGCGTCCTCCGGCTGATCCGGGTAGCGGAAGACGACGTCGTCCAGCTGCACGCGGCCGAGCTCGCCGGCGACCTCGCGCGCCGCGGCACTGTCGCTGATCGCCGGGCGCAGGTCGAGGTACTCGAAGATGCGGGCGAACAGGGCGCCGGCCGTCTGGAGGTCGAGGGCGACGCGCATCAAGCCGAGCAGCGGCCACATCAGCCGGGCCTGCACCGTTGTGAACGCGACGACAGTGCCCGCGGTGACCGTGGTTCCGCCGAGGATGAGCCAGGCCGCCACGAGGTAGACGATCACGGGGATGACCGAGAGGAAGATCTGCACCGTCGCGAAGAACCACTGGCCGGACATCTGCTGGCGCACCTGGAGGTCGATCTGCCGACCGTTCTCGTCCGCGTAGCGGGCGACCTCCGACTCCTGCCTGCCGAAGCTCTTGGCCAGCAGGATCCCTGAGACGCTCAGCGCCTCCTGCGTGATGGCCGTCATCTCCGAGAGCGACTCCTGCGTCTTCGTCGCGATGCGGGCGCGCACCTGTCCGACGCGACGCTGCGCGATCACGAGCACCGGCATCAGCACCAGGCGACGATCGTCATCTGCCACGAGAGGAGGAGCATCGCGACGACGGCCGCGATGACGGTCACGGTGTTGCCGAGGACGCTCGAGACGGTGTTGGTGAGCACACTGGCCACACCACCGACGTCGTTGGCGAGACGTGACTGGATCACTCCGGTGCGGGTGCGCGTGAAGAAGCCGAGCTCCATCGCCTGGAGATGACGGAACAGGCGGATGCGCAGCTGGCCCATCACGGTGTTGCCGACAGTGGCCGTGAGGTAGGTCTGCCAGACGCCGAGGACGGCCGAGAGCGCCCAGACGAGCACCATCACGCCGACCAGTTCGAGCAGGACGGGAAGGTCGGGCCGTCCGTCGGGCGGGAACAACCCGTGGTCGAACGCGAGCTGCGTGAGCAGTGGAGGCACCACGGTCAGCGCCGCGCCGACCAGTACGAGGACGACGGTGAGGGTCAGCCGAGGCCGATGGTCCCGGAACAGCTGGGCGATCCGCTTCAGCAGATCGTCCACCCTGGGCGCGGCCTCGTTGAGGGCCCGCTGCCCCTCGGCATCACTGCGCGAGACTCTTCCTCCGCGCGCGCCCCCGCGCATCCCGCCCCCTGCGGCGACGTCACCCATCCTGCTCACCGCTCGACCCTAACCCCGCCCTTTCGCCGACTCTCCCCCTTCCGCCCCCAGCGAAGTCGTGCA
>NZ_LIIN01000104.1 GCF_001634385.1 Rathayibacter tanaceti
CGCAGGAGGCGGCTCCGTGGCTCCTCGGCGGAGTGAAGACCACCTCGGTGCCGTCACCCGGGCGGCGCTGCGGGAGGCGGCGGCGCGCGGCGCCGATGACGTGGTCTGGCGCACGAGCGACGGGCTGCTGCTCGAGGGGGCGACCTCGAGCCTGGTGCTGCTGACCGCGGGGGTGCTCGCGACGCCGGTCTCGAGCGGGGTACTCGCGGGGACGACGGTGGAGAGGATCCTGGCACTCGGTCGCGGGCTCGGGCTGGACGCGGCGCGACGGGAGCTGCCGGTCGCGGCCCTGGTGGCAGCCGATGCGGCCTGGCTCGTCTCGAGCACGCGGCGCGCGGTGCCGATCCGCTCGGTCGACACAGCGCCGCTGCGGCTCGACCACGCCCTGACCGCCGCGTTCGAGGCGGGCCTGCTCGCCGGCTGAGCGCCGAGGCCGCCCGGTCGTCGCCCCGTGCGGTGGATTCGGCGCGGTGCGGAACAGAGCGCGCGGCTCAGACCGCCGCTGCGAGGACGCGGGCGGTGTGCGGGCCGACCCCTGCCTCCTCGGCGTCGCGCAGATCGGCGACGGTGTCGACATCGAGCCGGAGGGTCGACGTGCTCGGCAGTTCGAGGACCGCGCAGCCGGCGGCGCGGTGCCGCTCCAGCGAGCCCGGACCGAACGACGGCGCGACGAGGGCCTCCGCGGCGAGCAGGAGCGCAGTCGTCCCGCTCCCCTCCCGATCCGCCACAGCGGCAGGCAGCGAGGAGGCGGCCGCGAGTGCGCGATCGAGATCGACCGTCCGCAGGGCGGGCAGGTCGCCGGTCAGCACGATCACCGGAGTCCCGGGTCGCCGGTGCAGGGCCTCAGCGGCGCCGCTCACCACGGCGGCGTCGAGACTGCCCGGGTCGGCGACGACGACCAGTCCGGGATGCTCCGCACGCGCGCGCTCGACGGCACCCGAGTCCGATGTCACGAGGAGCAGCACTTCGGCTCCTCCGGCCGCCGCGAGCGTGTCGAGCAGGAACGCCTCCGCGAGCTCGGCGCGGGAGTCGAGGTCGAGACGCGTCTTCGAGCCGCCGCGCCCCCTGAACACGACGACCGCGCTCCAGCCCGGCATCACGCGCGATCCTCCCGCGACGGGGCAGCGACTCCCGCCGCGTAGCCCGCGGCGAAGGCCTCGTCCGCGCCCAACCGGAACATGTCCTCCGGGCCGGTGCGCGTGAGAGCACGGGGCCCCCGGCGCGTCGAGCCCGACCACCAGCCGGGCGAGCCCGCGCACGACGGCCACGGGCCGGCCGCTCGCCTTGCCCTTCACCAGATCGCCGAGGGCCGCGATCTCGTCGGCCACCGCGGGCAGCGTCACCGCGAGCGTGCGGCCGAGGGAGTCGACCGCACCGCGCAGATCGTCGACGACGAGCACTCCCGCGGCTCCGATCGCGGCATCGGTCTGGCCGACCCGCCAGGCGCGACCGAGGGTGTCGCTGATCAGCACTCCGATCCGTGCGCCGAGGCGCTCGCGGAGCCCGGCGCACAGCAGACGGGCCGACGCGTCCGGATCCAGCGGCAGCAGCAGCACGGTGCCGGCGGCGACGTTGCTGGAATCGACGCCGGCCGCCGCCTGAACGATGCCGAGGCGGTTCTCGACGATGCGCGTGACTCCGGAGGCATGCGCTCGCGTTGCGACGACGCGGACGGTCTCGGCGGTGATCGCCTCCTCGCGGTCGACCGCGGCGACGATCCGCCCTTCGGCCTTGGAGACGATCTTGCTGGTCACGACGAGGATGTCGCCGTCGCGCGGTCGATCCGCGGGCTCGGCGGAGGCGACGGCGGCGAGGAGCAGCTCGAGCAGGTCGTCGCCGGGGGTCACCTCCGGGATGCCGTCGAGGGCCCAGGCCTGCACGCGCGTTTCGGTCACCCGTCCATTCTCTCCGGTGCGGGCAGGGAGCCGGGCCTCGGCCCGAGACCTCCGGGGGAGGCGGTCGACCCGAGCGGTCAGGCCGAGCGGAGGTAGGCGGCGACGGCGGGTGGAACGTAGGGCGCGACATCCCCGCCCAGGGACGACACCTGGCGCACGAGCGAGCTCGACACGTGAGCGTGTGCGGGGTCGGGCAGGAGGAACACGGTCTCGACATGGGCGAGGTTGCGGTTGACGATCGCCATCGGCGTCTCGTAGGCGACGTCGACCTGGGAGCGGATGCCCTTCACCAGGATGCTCGCCCCCACATCGGTGCAGTAGTCGACGAGCAGCCCCATGCTCCAGGAGGCGACCACGATGCTCCCCTCGATGCCCGCCTCGACGATCGACTGCTCGATCAGGGCGACCCGCTGCGCGATCGGCAGCAGCGCCGTCTTGGCGGGGTTGTGCACGACCACCACGTGCAGCTCGTCGACCAGGCGCGCGGCCCGCTCGATCACGTCGAGATGCCCGAGGGTCACGGGGTCGAAGGAACCGGGGACGACGGCGATGCGGGCCATGCCGCCAGCGTAGCGGCCGCCTCCGACGCTCTAGCTCTTGGCCAGGAACTCGCGGTCGCGGTCCTGCACACGGCGCTCCAGGGCGGCGCGGAGGCGGTCGTGCGCGGCGAGGGCCGGATCCTCCTCGAGGAGGCGCTCGGCCAGGGCGCGCGCCTCGACGATGAGGTGCGAGTCCTGCACCACGCGGAGCAGGCGCAGCGAGGAACGGCCTCCCGACTGAGAGTCCCCCAGGACGTCGCCTTCGCGGCGCAGCTCCAGATCGACCTCGGCGAGCTCGAAGCCGTCGAGCGTCGCCGCGACGGCCTCGACCCGCTCGCGCGCGATCGTGCCCGCCTCCGCCGCTGTGACGAACAGGCAGACGCCGGCGACGCCGCCGCGTCCGATCCGCCCGCGGAGCTGGTGCAGCTGCGAGACTCCGAACCGCTCGGCGTCGAGCACCACCATCATCGACGCGTTCGGCACGTCGACGCCCACCTCGATGACCGTGGTCGACACGAGCACGTCGATCTCGCCGGCCGCGAAGGCCCGCATGACCGCGTCCTTCTCCTCCGTCGTCATCCTCCCGTGCAGGGCGGCCGAGCGCCGGGCTCCGAGCAGAGGATGCGCGCGGACGCCCTCGAGCGTCCCCGCGACCGTCGAGAGCGGGGCCGCCACGGGGGCGTCCTCCTCGGCCGCCTGCGCGCCCTCGGTCGGCTCGCCCGGCTCGATCGCCGGGCAGACCAGGTAGACCTGATGGCCGGCGCGGATCTCCTCCTCCGCCCGCTCCCACGCCCGCGCGATCCAGGCGGGGTGGTCGGCGAGAGGCACGACGTGGCTCGTGATGCCGGGGCGACCGGCGGGGAGCTCACGGATCGTCGAGGTGTCGAGGTCGCCGAAGACCGTCATCGCGACGGTGCGAGGGATGGGCGTGGCCGTGAGCACGAGCACGTGCGGAGGCTTCGCGCCCTTGCGGCGCAGCGCGTCGCGCTGATCGACGCCGAAGCGGTGCTGCTCGTCGATCACGACGAGGGCGAGGTCGTCGAACGAGACGGCGTCGCTCAGCAGCGCGTGCGTGCCGACGACGATCTTCGCCGTTCCCGTCACGATCCGCAGCAGCGCGGAGCGGCGCTCCGCCGCTCCCAGCCCGCCGGTCAGGAGCGTCGGCACCAGCTCGGTGGCGAGCTCGGGACCCAGCGTGCGCACGATGGAGCGCAGGTGCTGCCCGGCGAGCACCTCCGTCGGCGCGAGCAGGGCCGCCTGGCCGCCGCTCTCGGCGGCCGTCAGCATCGCCCGGAGCGCAACGAGTGTCTTGCCGGAGCCGACCTCGCCCTGCACCAGGCGGGTCATCGGGCTCTCGTTCGAGAGGTCGGCCTCGATCTCTCCGCCGACCGCCCGCTGGTCGCCGGTCAGCTCGAAGGGCAGACCGGAGTCGAAGCGCTCGAGCAGGCCGCCGGGCGAGGGCACCCGGGCCGTGGCGGGCGTGGACCGTGCCGACGCGCGCCGCTCGAGCAGGGCCAGCTGCAGGAGGAAGGCCTCGTGGAAGCGCAGCGTCTCGCGCGCCTGCGCCTCCTCGCCGTCGCGCTGTGGCCGGTGGATCAGCTCGAGCGCGTCGCCCAGCGGCAGCAGCGAGCGACCGGCGCGCACCGCCTCGGGCATCGGATCGGACACGTCGCGCAGGCCGTCGAGCAGCACGCCGATCGCGGCCTGGAGCTGCCAGCTCGAGATCGCGCTGGTCGCCGGGTAGATCGGGATGGGCCGCTCGGCCCAGTCCTTCGCGAGCTCGCCGCCGCCGGCCTCGGTCGCGGCGGCCTCCTCGTCGTCGAAGAGCCGGTAGTCGGGATGGGTGAGCTGCGGAGTGTCCCGGAACATCGACACGGTTCCCGCGAAGATGCCGCGCACACCGCGGTGCAGTTTGGCCGCGCGCCACGGCTGCCCGAAGAAGGTCAGCGAGAGCGTGCCGGAGCCGTCGGAGATGACGACCTCGAGCAGGGTTCCCCGGCGGTTGCGCATCGGGCGCTCGCGCACCTCGCGCACCTCCGCGACGATCGTGACGCTCTCGCCGACGGGGAGCCTCGAGAGGGCCGTCAGCTCGCCCCGCTTCGCATACCGGCGCGGGTAGTGCCCGAGCAGTTCGCCGACCGTGCGGTAGCCGAAGGCCTTCTCGACCACGCCCGCCGTGCGCGGCCCGATCAGCGGCGCGAGGGAGGCGTCGAGGGGGTCCGTGATCACCTAGCGATCATAGGTCGGACCTCGGACGCGCGAGCCGGGCTCCGGGGTCCAGCGCCGACCGCGGAGCCACAGTGGCGAGCAGCCGGCGCCCCGGCCCGACCGAGGCGCGGAGGGCGGCTACCACGACCACGACCTCCGCCCACGCCTGGGCATCGGCCGAGACCGGCGCGTACCGGCGCCGCTCGAGCTGCTCCCGCAGACCGCGGAGGCTCGCGCGCGCCGGGGCGTCGAGTCCGGCACCGATTCGCGCCTCCTGCGCGCGCGGCGACTCGCCCGTCTCCACGGGGATGCCGAGGTCGCGGGCGTGGCCTGAGCTCGGCCCAGGCCGCTTCGATCGAACCGCGCCGAGCAGCACTCCGGCGCAGGCGGAGCCTGACCACACGCAGAAGCCACGGCACGAGGAGCAGAAGGAGCAGGAGCAGCCACAGCGTCGCGGGCGAGGCGGTGGCGCTCCCCGTCGCGCCAACGGCGCCGGCCGTCGGAGTCGGTGAGGCAGCGGTCGGAGTCGGGGCGGCCTCGGGGGCGCTCGATGCGTCGGGAGCCGAGCCCGCCGCCGAGCCGGGGACGTTCGGCCCCGTCGACGCGGTCGCGCTCGGCAGCGTGTACGACGCGGGAGCTCCCCGGCTCGGCGTGGGCTCGAAGGGCAGCCAACCGACGCCCTCGAAATAGAGCTCGGGCCACGCGTGCAGATCGGAGGAGAGCACGCGGTAGGCGGTGAGTTCGCTGCCCGCGGAGGGCACCACCGAGCCAGGCTGGTAACCGATGGCCAGCCTCGACGGGATGCCCAGCTCGCGCGCCATCACCGCCATCGCCGAAGCGAAGTGCACGCAGTAGCCCTCGCGGGTCTCGAGGAACGCCGCGAGCACGCCGACACCGTCGCCGTCGTAGCCCTCCTCTGCGGGCGTCTGCTCCGAATAGCGGAAGGCGGACGAGCGGAAGTACGTCTGCAGCGCCCGGGCACGGTCGTACCCGGTGGTCGCCTCGGCGGTCACCTCGAGTGCCGTCGAGCGGACGACCTCGGGCACATCGTCCGGCAGCGCGAGGTAGCGGTCCTGGCCCTGCGGGGCGGGGGCGTCGAGCAGCTGCCGGGGATCGGGAGCGAGGCGCAGTGCCTCCACCTCGTAGTCGTCGCCGGCGCGGGTGGTCGCATCGCCGCGGATCGAGCCGTCCTGCACGTCCTGCAGCCATCCGTCGCCGACTCCGCTGAGCGAGGCGACGGGGTAGGGGACGGGGAGCCACTGGCTCCGCAGGGTCTCGATCGAGACCTCCACCTCCTCCGCGTCCCTCGGAACGCCCGCAGAGAGGCCCTCCGGCGCGATCGGCGTGTCGATGGCGGCCGTCTCCTCGGTCTCGCTCGGCGCCCAGTCGTCGCCGTCGAAGTCCGAGACCGTGAGCACCCGCAGGTAGACCGGCAGCTCGGAGTCGGTCGAGTAGCGCAGCACCGTCACCGGATTGGGCCTCCGCAGATCGTTGCCCAGGGCCACGACCGGGTCGATCGAGCCGTTGAACAGCGCGCCCGAGACCCCGGAGGCCGCGGTCGTGCGGGTGTAGCCGGTCGCCGAGCCCGCGAGCAGTCCTGCGCCGACCACGACGACCGTGACGGTCGCGAGCGAGGGCAGCGCCGTGGCGGCCCAGGCCCGCCTCCCGGCCCGTGCCGACGGTGCCGCGCTGACCGCGAGGACGCCGGCGTACGCGAGTGCGGTGACGATCAGGCTCGGCCACGAGACGTCGGACGGGTCGATGATCGCCGGGACCGCGAGCAGCGCAGCAGGGAAGAGTCCGGCGAGCGCGGGAAGGCGCACCGAGAACGCAAAGAGGTCGGCCGCCCAGGTCACCACCACGACGCCGCCGATCAGGAGGAACGAGATGCCCTCGTCGGCGACGGCCGGCAGGCCCTGCTGGGCGATCGAGGTGAAGCCGCCCTCGGCGAGCGCCCTCGCCTGCGCCACAGCCGCGGGGGTCGGCACGACGAACAGCAGTGCCTGCGTCGGCGCGAACATCGCCGTCAGCACTCCCCCAGCAGCCAGTGTGCCGAGGACCGGCGGGAGGACAGGATGCACCCGGAACGCCCGCGCGATGGCCGGGACGACGAGCACGACCGAGACGGCGACGGCGAGCTGCACCAGCCAGCCGACTCCGACGAGCAGGCGGCCTGTGCCTGCGGCGGCGGCCACGATCGCGAGACCCAGCATCGCACTGAGCAGGAGGGCTCCGGAGCGGGGATCGCGCTCGCTGCGCCGGCTCACGCGACGACCCGCAGGGCGAGTGCCTGGGCCCACGCCTCCTCGACGGAGGAGGTGACCGCCACAGCGACGGGGTACCAGCCGAGCGATGCCAGAGCCGACTCCTCCTCCGCCGTTCCGCCGACCACGAACGCGATCGCCGGCCGGGCGTGGGCGGCGAGCGAGGCGAGCGCGTCGAGATCGTCCTCGTGCAGGCGCGAGAGCACAGCGAAGACGGGTCGCGCTCCTCCTGTGTCGCGCATCTCGGCCGCGATCCGCGGCACTGCCTCCACCGACTCCTGCGAGGGCGCGAGCTCGGCGAGGCGCAGCAGGACGTCGTGCGCCACCTCGCGCTCGTCCTCGGAGTGCTCCTGCTCGTCGCTCGCGCCCGTCTCGACGAGGTGGGTCTCGAAGCCGCGCTCGAGCAGGTGCACGGCGAGCGAGGCGGTCATCGACACGGCCCACTCGAGCCGCTCCTCGTCGCGGCGCCCGACCATCCGCTCGGCACGCGTTTCGAGCAGGACCCAGGCGTGCGGATCGGTGCTCTGCTCGTCCTGGCGGACCTTGAGCTCGCCAGAGCGTGCGCTGGCGCGCCAGTGCACCCGCCGCATCGCGTCGCCCGGGCGATAGTCGCGCGGAATCACGTCGTCGGTTCCGGCTCCGGCCGTCGCGTGGGCGACCGGGCTCGACCCACCGGCACCGTGCGCGTCGAGCACGTCGCTCTGCAACGGCACGGCCCGGGGAGTGACGACGAACGGCTGAGCGGCGCCCACGACGCTCTCGCGCAGGGCCAGCCCGAGGCCATCGCCGCGGACGAGACGGAGCGGACCGATGCGGTGGATGCCACGACGGTCGGCCGGCAGGCGGTAGCGCGCGCTCACCCGGCCGTGGGCCGGCACCGCGGGGAGCGCGAAGGCTCCCTCGGCGACCGGACGGCCGACGACGGCTCCGCGCTCGACACGCTCGAGGCGGTCCTGGGCTCTGGCACCGCCACGCAGAGCTCGACCGCGGTTCTCGAGCAGCACGTCGACCTCGACGACGTCTCCTGCGGCCACGTTCTGCGGAGCGAAGCGCCGCTGCACCCGCACGGACGGGGTCGCCACGACGAGGGAGACGAGGGCGCCCAGCGGCAGCCCGAGCAGCACGAGACCGAGGAACAGCAGCTCTCTGAACTCTGCGACGGGCGCGATCACGACGGCCGCGACACCGAGGAGCACCAGCACCCAGCCGCGCAGGGTCAGAGCGAGGCCGGCGAGCGCGGGCAGTCCGCCGAGCCGAGCCGAGGGAGCCTCAGCGGCGCGGCGCTCAGTCGCCACGGCCGCTGAAGGGGATGGGAGTGGACGCGACGATCCGCTGGACGATCTCGGTCACCGAGTGCGACGCTCCGGCGCCCGCACGGCCGGGCAGGCGCGTGGCGGGCAGGAGGCGGTGCCCGAGGACCGGGACGGCGAGCGCGTCCACGTCGTCCGGGACGACGAAGTCGCGGTCGTTGATCGCCGCGAGGGCCTTGGCCGCAGCGATCAACTGGAGGGTCGCGCGCGGGCTGCCGCCCAGACGCAGCTCCGGATCGATCCGAGTGGCCTGCATGATCGCGACCACGTACTCCTGCACGGCCGGTGCGACGTACACGGAGCGCACGAACGCCATCATCCGCTCGAGCTCGACCAGGCCCACGACGGGGCGCAGCTCCTCGAGCGGGCTGGCCGCGTCGCGGGTGCGGATCATCTCGAGCTCGGCCCTCTCGTCGGGGTATCCGAGCGAGAGACGCGCCATGAAACGATCGCGCTGCGCCTCGGGGAGGCTGTAGGTGCCCTCCATCTCGACAGGGTTCTGCGTTGCGATCACGGCGAAGGGCTGCGGGAGGAGGTGGGTGACGCCGTCGACCGAGACCTGGCGCTCCTCCATGCACTCCAGCAGCGCCGACTGCGTCTTGGGCGAGGCGCGGTTGATCTCGTCGCCGATCAGGATGTTGGCGAACACCGGCCCCGGCTTGAACTCGAAGTCGCGGGTGGCCTGGTTGTAGACCGAGACGCCGGTCACGTCGGAGGGCAGCAGGTCGGGGGTGAACTGGATGCGCGCCACGCTGCCGCCCACGGACGCGGCCAGCGACTTCGCCAGCACCGTCTTCCCCGTGCCGGGGACGTCCTCCATCAGGAGGTGGCCACCGGCCAGGAACACCGTCACCGCCATCGAGACCTCGGCCGACTTGCCGTCGATCACGCGGGTGAGGTTGCCGAGGACGGCGCCGGAGTGGGCGGTGAACTCCTCGCGCGTGAGGGGTGTCCCGGGCACCGCTCGTCGGCCGACAGCGGAGCGGGTGTCTTCGAGCGACGTCATAGCTACGGATTCTCGCAGTCCCAGCCGGAAAAGGACCCAGGGTTCTCGAGTTCACGCGGCATCCCGTCAGGGGGGCCGACCCGCGGCTCGCTCAGCGGTCAGCCTATGCTCGGTCCGGTGACCAGGATCATCGCCGGTTTCGCCGGCTCGCTCACCCTCCGGGTTCCGCACGCGGGCACCCGTCCGACCAGCGACCGGGTCCGCGAGGCCGTCTTCTCAGCCCTCGAGGCGCGCGCTGCCCTCGAGGAGGCGACCGTCGTCGACCTGTACGCCGGGTCCGGCGCGCTCGGCCTCGAGTCGGCCAGTCGCGGGGCGAGCTCGGTGATCCTCGTCGAGCGTGATCCGAAGGCCGCCAGGACCGCGGGCGAGAACGTCCGCGCGATCCTCACTGCGGCGGCCAAGAACGGGGCGCCCGCTCCGCGGATCGAGGTGGTCACCGCCTCCGTGCGGTCCTTCCTCGGCTCCTCGCCCGCGCTGAACGCCGACGCGGTGTTCCTCGACCCGCCCTACGACCTCGGCGAGGACGAGCTGGCCGCCGATCTCGCCGGAGTCCTCCCGCTGCTGCGCGAGGACGCGGTCGTCGTGGTCGAGCGCAGCGCGCGCAGCCCGGAGCCGCGATGGCCGGCGGGCCTCGAGCGCGAGCGACGCAAGGACTACGGCGAGACCTCGATCTGGTGGGCGTCGCCCGCAGCGGCCGTCTCCGACTCCTGAGAGCGCCGACGGCCGGAACGTCCTCTCGGTCAGCGAGAGAAAACGCCTCGTCGGGCGGCCTCCCGCAGGCTCCGTCACGGCGTCAACCCGCCGAGCCGTCCCAGCCCCGGTAGGGGTCCCATCCACCGTCCTCCGTCAACGGCGCACCGCCCAGCCGCACGTCCGGCGCACCCTCGCGCACGACCCCGAGAGCCGTGAATCCGGCGGGCAGCGGGGCGCTGGGGGCGAAGCAGGCCAGCATCGCGTGGTCCTCTCCCCCGCCGAGGACCATCGCCCGCGCGAGAGCGAGATCGACGCCCTCGACCCCCAGCAGCTCGCGGGCATGCCGATCGACGGCCTCCGCATCCAGGTCGACGACGACGCCGCTCGCCCGGGCCAGTCGGCGGGAGTCGAGCACGACCCCGTCCGACACGTCCATCATCGCGGTGGCCAGGCCGCCCGCAGCGGTCCCCGCGAGGATCGGAGGCGTCGGCCGCAGCTGCGCGTCGAGCAGTGACGGGTGCCGCTCGCGGAGGCGCACGGCGAGGGCGGCCGACGGCTCACCTCCTCCC
>NZ_LIIN01000105.1 GCF_001634385.1 Rathayibacter tanaceti
GTGGCGGGCCGAGCGCGCGACGAGCGCCGAAGACCCGTGGGGCGCAGCCGCACCCGACACGCTCCCACCCGGCATCACCCTGCCCACAGGCGTCGGCCTGACCGGGAGCGGCGGCATCTCGGTCGCGGGCCTGCAATGGCTCGGACACCGCGCCTACGACCCCGCCACCCGGGGCTTCCTGACCGTGGGCCCCCTCGACGCGGTCACCGGTGCAGGCTGGTCCGGGAACCCGTACTCCTGCGCCGGGAATGATCCCCTCCACGCCCTCGACCCGACCGGCCTCCGGCCAGTCACAGACGCGGACCTGCGCGCCTACCGCGACGGGAACAACGGCGCATTCGCCGCCGCAGGCCACTGGTGGTCGAACACCTGGGAATACGTCGCCGCCGGCGCCATGGTCGTCGCGGGCGTCGCCTTGATGTTCACCGGAGTCGGCACCCTCGCCGGAATGGCTCTCGTCGGAGCCGCGTCCGGAGCCTTCCTGGCCGGCGGCATCTCCGTCGCAACCCAGAAAGCCACGACCGGCGAACGCGCCCGATTCGGCGCTCGCCAATTTGTCGTGCACCGTCCAGACCCGGACCGGTCTGCGGGTCTCGCGGAGACGATCAGGGTGATCGAGTTGACGCAGGATAGTCGCTGGACTTTCCACACCTACGGGGACCCGCTGCCGTTCGAGGAGGTCTCCGCCTATACGAACCGTCGTATCGCGGACCGCTTCACTCCCGAGATGCTCGCCGACTACTGCGCCACCTACGGCCTACATCCTTTCGATGACGACTTCTTCCCAGGCCCCTCCTACATCCTCGAACAAGTACACAAGGCGAAGCAGATAGCCGAACCCGAGACGTTCGCGCAAGCGCAAGCCCGCTTAGGCATCGTCCCCCGCGGCAACGACCAGGAAGAGAGCACACCATGACAGACACCACACCGCGGCCTCCGGAGGACGAGGGCGTCACCGACCGCGACCTTCTCCACGCCACCCTCCCCCTGGCCATCACCGAAGCGTCCCCGCACTACCCCACCGCCACCCTCACCGGCCCCGACTGGCGCCTGGATCTCGACTGCGACTGGGCCCTCACCACTCCCGCGGGACGCGTCACCGGCGAACACCCCCGCGACGCGTTCACGACAGCGTTCGCGAGCCTCACGGGACGGACCATCGTCCGCATCGACTGCGAAGCCGACGCCTACGACCCCATCCTTACCCTCGACGACGGCTCCACCCTCGAAATCCTCGGCGGGAAAGACAACGACCCCTGGCACTGGAGCATCGGCGACACCGTCGACCTCGAAGGCCCCGACACCGACACCCACAACGACTTCCTCGCCGGCAACTGGAACTACCTCCCCGACAACTGAAGCAGAACGGGTCCATCACCGCCGGCCGCGACTCTCTCGAGCCGCTCCTCCTCTCCCAGGCTTCTGCGGAACTCTCGGTCCGCGGCGATGACATCGGTGCGCATCAGGGAGTCCCGACCACGCGGCAGGGCTCGGCGGGCAGGAGCGTTCACGCAGAAGTCGAACCGGTGTGCCGTCGGGGCCGATGGACGCGGTGGAGAGCGACACGCGCGCCAGAACGCGGGAGTCGAGAGTTCTCCGCCGTCAGAGCCGGCGCTCGCGCTCGATGCTGACGATCGCGCGCCGGAGCGCCTCCGAGCTGACCGGCTTCGTGAGACGCGCAGCAACCTCCGTCTCGACGCCCGACGGCACGCGACCCGCTCGAGGATCCCCGTCACGAGGACGAACGGCGGAGGATCCGCGAGCCCGTCGAGGGAAGCGAGGATGTCGATGCCGGTCCCCGAGGAGAGCCGGTAGTCGGACACGATCAGGTCGAACACTCCGCCCGCGAGCGCCGCGAGCGCCTCCGGGACGTCCTCCACCTCCTCCACGACCCACTCCGAGCGCCGCAGCAGACGGCTCAGGACGAGTCGCGAGACGATGTCGTCGTCGACGACGAGAGCGCGTCCCGGGGTCACGGCGCCTCCTCCCGGTCGACCATCGTGAACAGGTCCTCGAACCGTGTCAGCCGGAAGATGCGCAGCGCGTCCTCCGCGACGGGCCGGACCAGAACGAGCGAGGCCCCGGTCAGCGCGCGATCGCGTCGAGCGCGGGCCAGGACCGCGAGCCCTGCACTGTCGAGGAACGTGACGGCGTTGAGATCGATCACCAGGTGCGGCGCCGCAGCCGCAGGGCCCTGCAGCACCGCCTCGCGGACTCGCGGCGCCTCCGCGACGTCGAAGCGGCCGGCGAGGGTGACCCTGACCGGTGCGCCCGGTGCGGTCTCGATCGTGATGCCCAGTCCGTCAGGCACGATCGCGTCCCAGGTCGAAGGTCAGGGTCAGCTCGTTGCCCGCCGCGGTGCGGCGGTGAGAGAGCCCGTCCACGAGCGAGCGGATGATCTTCACGCCGAAGCCGCGCTCCTGCAGGGCACCCAGGGCGGGGAGCGGCACGCGTGCGAGATCGAAGTCGGCGCCCGCGTCGGTGACGCGTACCGTCAGCCGGTCGTCCTCGAGCACGAGGTCGAGGTCGATCACCGCGCCGGAAGGCAGACCGGCGTGGTCGATGACGTTGATGCACGCCTCGTGGACGGCCAGTTCGGCGCGCGCCAGGAGCGACGCGGCGACCGCCGGATCCAGCCGCTGGGCCGCCTCGCGCAGCCAGTCGCCCACCGACCGGACGGCGAGGACGCGGGGCTCCAGCTGCAGCCGCGAGCGGACGAGCACGTTCACGAGCGCCCCTCCGCACCGGCGAGCACCACGAGGGTGGAATCGTCCGACGAGGGGCTCCCCGCGGCGAACTCCGTCACCGTCTCGAACACGACCCGGCCCAGCTCCGCAGGACGTCTGGACACGGCGGGCGGCCACCGCCTCCGCACTCGGCGGCGGGCGCACAGCGCGCCCGGGGCGGTCACGTTCCGCTGACGCGGGCGGTGAGGTCGTCGGCCCAGGCCTTCGCGAGGGCGCGGAACTCGTCGTCGGTGTGCGACGTCGATCCCTCGATCCGGCTCTCGTCGAGGGCGAGGAAGGCGGTGCGGACGTCGGCGACGGCGGGGTCCGTGGTCGTGAACCAGTGCGCCGCGGCGGCCGAGGCCTTCTCGGCGCTGCCGCCGAAGCGGGCGTCGAGGAACCGCCGGTACCTCGTGCGGTACCCGTCGGCGTAGTAGCTGCGCAGCGCTGACGCGACCGGAGTCGCGCCCCCGGCCGTCAGCAGACCGAGCACGCAGCCGTCGACGTCGGCCTGATGGGCACCGGCGTCGAAGCTCCCGCGTCGGCCGATCGCCGCCCGGCCGAAGTCGTACGGATCAGGGCGCTCGCCCGAGTTCCGTGCACGCGTGTACTCCACGAGTGTCCGGGTGAGATCGCCCGCCCAGCCCAGGAAGTCGCCGACGGTCGAGGTGCCCGGATCCGTCGGCACTCCGGAGCATCGGGCACCGGTCATCGCGGCGGCGAGGCGGTCGACGGGCATCAGCGTGGACACCTCGGGGCCGATGGTGTGGAACACGCGCTCGTGCTTCTCGCCCTCGACCGCCGAGAGGAATTCCCGGTTCACGGGGCCCGCGGCCCGCTCCCAGACCCCGTCCGCGTAGCGGGGCGAGCGGAGGAACTGGAGCATCAGATCGTCGGGGCCGACTCCACCGGCGGACGGCGCGAAGGCCGCGGCTCTGCCGGAGAGCCAGTCCGCGTAGTCGGGGAACGTCTGCGCCGGATCGAACGCGTCAGCTCCCGAGTCGCGGCCGGACGCGATGTTCTTGTCGATGTTCATCGCATCGGTGCCCGAGCCGATCACGTATTCTTTCACCTGATCGAACGCCCATCCCTGCGGCAGCGGGAAGCCCAGATTGCCGCTGTAACCGGTCGACATCCCGCTCACGAAGCACAGGCTCGCGAGCCCCTTCTCTCGCACGATCCGACAGGTGTTGCGCGCGGCGTAGATCCCCACCGCATAGCGGCTGCCGACACTCGCGAGGCCGTCCTTCACTCCCTGGAAGTGCGGCACGACGGCGCTGTTCACCTCTGTCTCGAGAGCGTCGAAATCGACCGCGAAGTAGATCGTCGCCCCGGCCCGGAAGCCGTAGCCGCGGGCTGCGGCGTGCGCTTTCTGCGCGGCCGCGAATCCGCGGGCGTACGAGAAGCCGTCGACGGCGTCGCCCCCCTCCTGGAAGATCGGGAAGACGCGTAGTCCGGCTCCGGTGATGGCCGCCAACTCGCCCGGCTGGATCTTCTTGTCGTTGTAGTCCGCGACCGGAGTGTTCGTGAGGTAGCGCCCGATCACCCTGTAGCCGTTGTCCGTGAGGAGCCGGGCGCGGGCCGGGGTGACGTGATCGGTGCTGCAGTCGGCTGCGGTCGCGCCCTGCTCCGCGCTCCGCTCGGGGTCGCCCGAGCTCACCAGGAGCGAGCACCACGTCGCGTAGTCGGCGTTCCCCGAGGCGGGCAGCGCCGCGAACCCCTGGAACGACCGGACTGCGGCGACCACGGCGGGGCTGTACGAACCGTCGTAGGGGCCGTCGGTGTAGTAGCCGTTGGCGACCAGCCCCGCCTGGAGGAGGTGGATGAGGTATCCGGTGGAGTCGACGGTGCCCGGCGTCGTGGTGGGCGCGGCGTCCTTCAGCTTCGACCGGGTCATCGGCCCGACATCGCCCGTGGCCACTCCGTCGGCGATCCCCAGCTCGAACTGGAGGGCGAAGACGAGTCCCTGCTGGACGCCCCGCGAGAACAGACCGTCGGAGGGGAGGACGAAGAAGTCAGCGCGATCGATGTAGCGCTTGTTCAGCGACTGCTGGATCGTGCGGATCAGTGCCGTGCCGCCGGAGCCCAGGACGTAGGAGTCCATCGTGAGCAGGCTCTTCATCATCTTGGGAGTGACGTCCGCGGCCGCCGCGAACCCCATGTCGGTGCGCAACCGCGCTATCGCCGACGAGGTCTTCTGGTCGAGCGTCTTCCAGGTCGTCCCACCCCAGTAGCCCTTGCACCACAGGGCGCACTGGAGGAGCGCGACGACGTTCTTGTTCGGCGTCGCATTCGTGATCGAGGGGTACGCGGCGGTGAGCGCCGACAGTGTCCCGGGACCGAAGCTGTCCGAGTGCTCGGACAGGCCGAGCTCGATCTGCAGCGCTCGGGTGAGCGCGAACATCGTGCTCCAGCCGCTCGTGCCGGTCTCGGGCGCCGGGGAATAGCCGGCGACCCCCTTATAGGTCGAATTGACCCACTGCTGCGACTTCAGGACCCATTCGTCCGCCATTGCTCTCCCTCTCAGACCGTTCCCGCAGTGACGCCGCCGACCTGTGGCGAGCCGGAGCCCGTGAGATCGGTCAGGTCGGACATTCCCGTCGCCCGCGCCCCGTCCGGCCCCGAGAAGGAGGCCGAGGCGTAGACGATGCTGGACACAGCGGGCACGGGATCCGGCGACGACGCCGAGACGGCCACGTCGATCGACGCCCCCGCCTCGACGGCCCGGTTGAGCGTGACGCTGAGCGTCCGGCGCTGATCGGTCGCCGCCTCGGCGACATCGAGGGCGGAGGAGTCCCACGGAACGCGGACGGCGGGCCGCCCGCTGGCCGCGTCGACCTGCAGCTGCGCCGGGACCGGGGTGACGCCCGTCACGCTGCACGCGGCGACCATCCGCGCGTCGAGATCGAGGGTGAGGACGGAGCCGGCGGGGATGGCGGCGGGGCCGACACTCGTGCAGCGGATCGAGCGCGGGTAGCGGTAGGAACTCCCCGGGATCGCGGTGTCTCCGATGGAGGCCCAGGTAGCGGCCAGCTCGACGCCCCAGGCCGGGGCGCCCGCCGGCGACTCCGCGGCCGCCCACTCGACGCTCGCGAGCTCTGCACCCGCCTCGTCGAGGATCGTCACCTGGATCGGCAGCGGAGCATCGATGTTCTCGGCCGGGTACGCGACCCGGACCGTGAGCGGCACTCCCACGCACAGCAGGGGCGCGGAGTCACCGTCGGAGAGGTCGGGCACCGCGTACGAGACGGTCGACTGCGCGGGCGGCCGCTGCTCCGAGACGTCGGTGGGGCAGAACTCGTAGTGGTCGCCGTGCGCGACGACGGCCCCGTCTGCGGCCGCGAAGAGCCTGCTGTCGTAGCGGACGACGACACGGATCGCTCCCGGCCGACTGAGCCGCACGTGCTCGGACAGCGAGTACGCGACGGACCTGCGGACCGAGAAGTCCGCGCTCGGGAACTGGAGGGTCGTGACCTCGCCGGGCTCGATCGTCGCCGCGAGAGCGGGCGGAGCCGAGGCGGAGGCCGGATCAGGAGCGGTCCCCGCCAGGATCACCGGCGCACTGCCGATGGCCGTGATGAGGAGTTGTCGTCGGCTGAACAGCATCAGGGGACGGGCCCTCTCGGGTTGCTCCGCCTCCTCGTCCAGGACATGCGTGGAGCGCGGATGTCACAGACGATAGGTCCCGAAACGATGACAGAGGTGGGAGGAGACCCCATGGACGTTCAGAATCCGCCGGTGCACCCGCGGAGAAAGGCCGCACCGGGGAGCAGCGGATCGACTCCGCCGGTGCCCGGCGCAGATCCTGCGACATAATTCGCCTATGAGCAAGAAGATCGACGCTGCGCATCGCGCGCTGACAGAGGCCCTCGACAAGCACGCCCGACTCGTCTCGGACAAGTCGTCCAAGCCGCGCAAGGTCGAACGTGCGGGAGCCGAGCTGCGCGCGGCGACGAAGGCGTACGCCGCGCTCGTCTCGGCCCGCACCGGCACAGCGAGCCCCTTCGCCGACATCGCCGACCCGCGCCTCGACAAGCCGACGATCGCGTCGCTCCGGGCCGAACGCGACGCCATCGCCACTCGGATCGCGGGGCACGAGGCCGCCTCCGGCGACGACGGACCGCTCGCGAGCTGACCACCCAGCGGCCTTCCGAGTCGCCGTGTTACGCGCGCGTTTCGCGCGCCTCCCACCACCTTCGTACGGTGGGATCCGGGATCCGCGCTGTCGCGGCGTCACGCGATCGGAGGCCGGTCGCAGCGCCGGCGGTGACCAAGCACCGCGGCGGACGCGGCACCGCTCGGATCCTCCCCACGGAAGGATCCCCACCAGCATGTCCCTGCGCACTCGACTCCTCGCGACCTCCGCGATCGCCGCCTCAGCGGCCCTCCTCCTCGCCGGCTGCGCCGGAGCGGGCGGAGGCGACGACACCGTCCGCATCGGCGTGGTCGGCGCCAGCGACCCCTACTGGGCCACCTACGAGAAGGCCGCCGCCGACGCCGGTATCGACGTCGAGATCGTCGACTTCACCGACTACAACCAGCCCAACCCCGCGCTGACCGAGGGGGAGATCGACCTCAACCAGTTCCAGCACATCGCCTACCTGGCGCAGTACAACACCTCGGCCGACGCCGACCTCGTGCCGATCGGCACGACCGCGATCTACCCGCTCGGCCTGTACTCCGAGAAGTACGACGACGTCGCCGACATCCCGGACGGCTCGACCATCGCGATCCCGAACGATCAGACCAACCAGGCGCGCGCCCTGCTGGTGCTCCAGTCGGCCGGTCTCGTCGAGCTGAAGGACGGCGGAGGCGTGCTCTCGGACGTGGACGACGTCGAGTCCACCTCGAAGGTCAAGGTCACCGCTCTGGAGGCCTCGCTCACCCCGACCTCGCTCCCCGACGTCGCGGCGGCGATCATCAACAACGACTTCATCGAGAACGCGGGCCTGAAGGCCGAGGACGCGATCGCGCAGGACGACCCCAACGATCCGTCCGCCCTGCTCTACGCGAACATCTTCGCGGCGCGGTCGGCCGACGCCGACAACGAGACCTACGCGAAGCTCGTCTCGATCTACCAGGACAGCCAGGACGTGCTCGACGGAGTCTCGGAGCAGTCCGGCGGCACCGCCGTGTTCCTGAAGACCCCGGCCTCCGAGCTCACGACCTCGCTCGAGGCCGCGGAGAAGGACCTCGGCGCGGGCTCCTGAACTGCCTCCCCCTCCCGCCGCAGCCCGGAGGCGCCGGTCCGGCCGTGACCCCTCACCGGGTGCCCGGCCGGATCGGCGCCTCCCGTGACACCGACAGAAAGGGCGCCCCGTGCCGCTCATCCGACTCACCGACGTGCGCAAGGTGTACCCGGCTCCCACCCGCGCAGCGGAGCCGGCGGCCGCGGTCGACGGCGTCAGCCTCGAGATCGAAGCGGGCGACGTCTACGGCGTGATCGGATACTCCGGAGCGGGCAAGAGCACCCTCGCGCGCCTGATCAACGCCCTCGAACCGGCCACGAGCGGCAGCATCGAGATCGACGGCCGCGAGACCGTCGGGCTCCCCGAGCGGGAGTTGCGCCGCCTCCGCCTGGGCATCGGGATGATCTTCCAGCAGTTCAACCTGTTCGGATCCAAGACGGTGCAGCAGAACGTGGCCTATCCGCTCCAGGTCGCCGGAGTCCCGCGCACCGAGCAGCGCACTCGGGTCGACGAGATGCTGCGCTTCGTGGGCCTCTCGGACAAGGCGCACAGTCACCCGGAGCAGCTCTCCGGTGGGCAGAAGCAGCGCGTCGGCATCGCCCGCGCCCTCGCGGCCTCCCCGCGCATCCTCCTCGCCGACGAGGCCACCAGCGCCCTCGACCCCGACACCACGGGCGAGGTGCTGGCCCTGCTCCGACGGATCAACGAGGAGCTGGGCGTCACCATCGTCGTGATCACGCACGAGATGGACGTGGTGCAGCAGCTCGCGACGAAGGTCGCGGTGATGGAGTCGGGACGCATCGTCGAGCGCGGCCCGGTCTTCGACGTGTTCTCGGCGCCGCGCGAGCCGGTCACCCGCCGCTTCGTGTCGACGGTGGTCCGCTCGGTGCCCTCGCCTGCGGAGGCGTCGGTGCTGCGCGCGCGCCACCGGGGCCGGCTGGTCACGCTCTCGTTCTCGGACGGCTCCGCCTCGCAGGGCGACGTCTTCACCGAGATCGCGGCGGCCGGCGTGCCGCTCGAACTCGTCTACGGAGGCATCACGGACGTCCGCGGGCGCGCCTTCGGGCATCTCACGGTCGCCCTCGACGCCTCCGACGACGTCGTCGACCCTCTCCTCGCCCGCCTCGGCGCCCGCGTCGCCCTCACGGAGGTCCCCCGGTGAACGAGCTGATCCCGCTCCTGCCCAAGCTCGCCGAAGCCACGGGCGAGACCCTCTACATCGTGGCGCTCAGCCTCCTGTTCGGCGGCCTCGGCGGCCTGCTGATCGGGCTGGGCCTCGCGCTGACCCGCGGCGGGGCGCTCTACGCGAACCGCGTGGTCTACGGGCTGCTCAACGTGATCGTGAACATCTTCCGGCCGATCCCGTTCATCATCTTCATCGCCGCCGCGCAGCCGCTGGCCCGGCTCGTGGTCGGCTCCGGGATCGGCACCGACGCGATCGTCTTCACCCTCTCGCTCGGCGCGGCGTTCGGCATCGGCCGGATCGTCGAGCAGAACCTGCTGACCGTGCAGCCCGGAGTGATCGAAGCCGCCCGCTCTGTCGGAGCGAGCCGCTTCCGCATCGTGCGGACCGTCCTGCTGCCCGAGGCGCTCGGGCCGCTGATCCTCGGCTACACGTTCGTGGTCGTGTCCGTCATCGACATGTCGGCGGTGGCCGGCGCGATCGGCGCGGGCGGGCTCGGCAACTTCGCGATCCAGTACGGCTACCGGCAGTTCGAGCCGGTGGTGACCTGGGCCGCGGTGCTCGTGATCATCGTGATCGTGCAGCTCGTACAGCTGCTCGGGAACGTCCTGGCGCGCCGCGTCCTGCGGCGCTGAGCGACGACGCCTCGCTCTCGATCTCCCTCGCGCACCGATCGCCTGCCTGCCGTTCACGGGTGGCGTCGACACGGGCGCTACCGGCCGGGCGGGCCCACGGAGGAGCCCATTCGAGGGCTGCACCCGTCAGAACGTGACGCGCCCGGTCGTCAACCTGGCGGGAGTGGGCGCGGATCGGGTGCAGGCCGTCGATCCCTGAACGCGCCCGCTCGGGCGGCCCGATGGGAGCCGTGCCGAGGGCGACGCTGCGCTCCGGCGTCTCCGGTGGACCGGGTCCTGCCTGCGGGTGCTGGCCGGACGATGCCGTGCGGCCGGGTGCCCCTGTGCAGGCATCGCGGCCGCCGGCCGCTCCGAGCGGATGCAGGACGCCCTCCGGCTCGTGACGAGCCGCCTCGTGCCTGCCTGTCCCCCTGAACCGAAGCACGCGGCACTGGCCTGACGCGAGCCTGCGCACTGTCCGCGCTCACGTCGAGCCCGCGCGCGTCGATTCCGCGAGCATCTGCCCGGACACGTCGAGTCCGGACACGTCGAGTCCGGACACGTCGTGCGCCCACACGGGGACGCCGCGCACGTCGTGCCCGCGGCGTCCCCGACGGCGGCCCGCGTACTCCGCCCTCGCGTGCCGGACGGGCGGAGTGCAGCGGGGGCTCAGTAGCGCGGCTTGCGCTCCGGGCGCTCGGAGGAGCGGCTCGGGCCGCC
>NZ_LIIN01000106.1 GCF_001634385.1 Rathayibacter tanaceti
GGCCCGGGCGAGCACGGGGCCGAGCGTGGGCGCGGCCGGCCGCGGCGGAGCCTCGAGCGTCTCGCGGTAGGGCCGGGGGAGCACGGGTGCCGCCTCGTCGGCGAGCCACGTCGCGTGGTCGGCGAGAGCCTGCACAGAGGGAGTGACGCGCGGGTCGATCCACGTCTCGGCGTCGCGGAGGTACTGCGGATGCGCGGTCAGACGCTCGTGCAGACGGAAGCCGGCGGCGGCGGTGAGCCGGGCGAGGTCGTCGATGTGGGGCCAGGGCCGCTCGGGATTCACGTGATCGGCCGTGAGCGGGCTGACCCCGCCCCAGTCGTCGACCCCGGCGCGCAGGAGCAGCCCGAGCTCCTGCTCGTCGGTGAGGTTCGGCGGCGCCTGGATGGTCGCGTCCGCGCCCAGGACCAGCCTCGCGACGGCGACGTTCGCGACGTACTCCTGGAGCTCGAGGTCGACCTCGTTCTGCATCGCGGTGCGCGGCTTCGCCCGGAAGTTCTGCACGATGCACTCCTGCACGTGGCCCCAGCGCTCGTGCGACTCGCGGATGGCGAAGAGGGCGTCTGCCCGCTCGGCGGCGTTCTCGCCGATGCCCAGCAGCACACCGGTGGTGAAGGGGATGCGGCTGCGCCCCGCGTCCTCGAGCACCCGCAGCCGCAGCGCCGGCTCCTTGTCGGGCGAGCCGTAGTGCACCCCGCCCTTCTCGGACCAGAGCCGCTCGGCGGTCGTCTCGAGCATCATGCCCATCGAGGGCGCGACGGGGCGGAGCCGCTGCAGCTCGGCCCACGACATCACTCCCGGGTTCAGATGGGTGACCATGCCGGTCTCGGTCATCACCAGGACGGCCATCGCCCGGACGTACTCGAGGGTCGAGGCGTAGCCGTGCTCGGTGAGCCAGGCGCGCGCCACCGGCCAGCGGTCCTCCGGTCGGTCGCCGAGCGTGAACAGCGCCTCCTTGCAGCCGAGCGCGGCTCCCGCGCGGGCGACCTCGAGGATCTCCTCCGGCTCCATGAAGGTCGATTCGCGCTTGGCCGCCAGCCCGCCCGGCGTCTCGACGAAGACGCAGTAGTGGCAGCGGTCGCGGCAGAGTTTGGTCAACGGCACGAAGACCTTGCGGGAGTAGGTGATCACGCCGGGGCGGCCGCGGCGGGCGAGCCCTTCATCGCGGAGCCGGCCGGCCGCGTCGAGGAGCGCGTCGAGTTCGGCACCGCGGGCGCCGAGCAGCGCTTCTGCGCTCTCGCGGGTGATCGGCTCGCCGCGGTCGAGTCGGGCGAGGAGGGTGGCCGTGGTCATGCGGAGCGGCCCTTCCGGAGGGATCGAGGAGTGGGAGGCGTGCGGTCAGAGCGCGCGCAGCCGCGGCGCGAGGTCGCGCTCGAAGCTGTCGAAGAAGCGCTGCTGGTCGGCGCCCGGAGCGTGGAACACGAGGTGGGTGAAGCCCGCCTCGATGTAGGGCAGGATCTGCGCGACCGTCTCCTCCGGGTCGGAGCCGACGATCCAGCGCTTCGCGACCTGCTCGATCGGCAGCTCGTCGGCCGCGTTCTCCATGTCGACCGGGTCGGTCAGCGAGTGCTTCTGCTCGGGAGTCAGCGAGAGCGGCGCCCAGAACCGCGTGTTCTCGAGGGCGCGCGCAGGGTCGGGGTCGTAGGACAGCTTGATCTCGATCATCCGGTCGAGGGTCGAGGAGTCACGGCCCGCCGCAGCGGCCCCCTCGTCGACCGCGGGCAGCAGCTTCTCGGTGTAGAGCTCCATGCCCTTGCCGGATGTGCAGATGAAGCCGTCGCCGGCGCGGCCCGCGTACCTGGCGACGACGGGGCCGCCCGCCGCGATGTAGACCGGCACGCCGCCGTCGGGCTTGTCATAGATCGACGCCTCGTGCGTGGAGTAGTACTCGCCGTCGAAGGTGACTCGGTCGCCGGCCCAGAGCGCGCGCATGAGCCGGACGGCCTCGCGGAGGCGGGCGAACCGCTCCTTGAACTCCGGCCAGGTCTGCTCGCCCGCACCCTGGTAGCCGGTCGCGATCTCGTTGAGCGCCTCGCCCGTGCCGACGCCGAGCATGATCCTGTCCGGGTAGAGCACGCCGAGCGTGCCGAAGGCCTGGGCGATGACGGCCGGGTTGTAGCGGTAGTGCGGGGTCATCACCGAGGTGCCGAGGCGGATGGTCGACGTGCGCTCGCCGGCCGCGGCCAGCCAGGCGAGGGAGAACGGCGCGTGACCGCCTGTGTGCCGCCAGGGCTGGAAGTGGTCGGAGACGACGGCGCTCTCGAAGCCGTGCCGCTCGGCGCTCACGGCGAGCTCGACGAGCTCCCGTGCGCCGAACTGCTCCGCCGATGCCTTGTACCCGAGCGTGATCGTCATGTGCAGCCTTCGTGTGGAGGGGACGGCTCCCCGACCGGGAGCGACCCCTCCATTCTGCGCCTGCGACGGGGCCGAGAGGGACGGTTGGACCGACCCGGGGGAGCGATCCGCCCGAGAGGGCCCTGTGGAGGAAGCTCAGACGGCGGGTGCCGAGATGTTCACCATCCAGCCGATCCCGTAGCGGTCGACGAGCATCCCGAACCGGTCGCCCCAGGGCGAAGCGACCAGCGGCTCGATGATCGAGCCGCCGTCGGCCAGGCCTTCCCAGTAGCCGCTGAGCTCGGCGTCGTCCTCGCCGAAGAGCGCGATCGTGATGCGGCTGCCCGTATCGGCGGGCACGGACGACATCGTGTCCGAGCCCATCAGGACGAGGCCGTTCGTCGTCACCAGTTGGGCGTGCATGATCCGGTCCTGGTCGGCCGGGTCCTGGCTCGCCCCGAAGTCGGCGAAGGTGCTCGAGGTGAGCTCGCCACCGAGCACGCTGCGGTAGAACTCCATCGCCTCCCGCGCGACGCCGTCGAAACCGAGGTACGGGCTGAGCGAGGTGGACATGGCGAGCCTTCCGTCGAGTGGTGGGCCCAGTATCGGCGCGCCGGGGTCCGAGCGCCAGACCCCGGCGCGCGACGCTCAGAGCTCCGCGCGAGTGGGCGGGTTCGCTCCCGCGCGCGAGGTGGTGATCCCCGCGACGTGCACGGCGTGGCGGCCGACGGCGCGCAGCGAGGGCTCGTCCAGGAGCATGCCGTTCGGCGCGCCGAGTCCCTGGCGCAACGCCTCGTCGAGGATCGCCCCCATCGCCGAGTCGCCCGCGCCGATGGTGTCGGCGACGACGATCCGGGCAGCGGGCACGGTCGCACGGGCGACGGCGGAGGCGAGCAGCAGGCCGTCGCCGCCGCGCGTCACCACGGCGAGCCGGGCGCCCAGGCCGAGCAGACGGGTCAGGACCTCGTCGAGCTGCATCGTCGGGTACAGCCACTCCGCGTCCTCGTCGCTGAGCTTCACGATCTCGCACGCGCTCGCGACGCGCTCGAAGCGCGCGAGCGCGTCGGAGTGCGGTCCGACGAGCGCGGGGCGGATGTTCGCATCGACGCTCGCGGTGACACCGGCGGGCAGCGCCTCCAGCAGGTCGAGCACTGCTGAGCCGCCGGGCTCGAGGTAGATCGCGATGGAGCCGGTGTGCACGTGCGCCATTCCCGCGGGGTCCGCTGCCGGCGGGTTCCACGCGAGGTCGAAGACGTAGCGGGCAGATCCGTCCTCGGCGAGCACCGCCCGGGCGGTGGAGGTGCGCTCGGCGTCGCCGTGCCGCACGTCCACCCCGGAGGACTCGAGGTGTTCGGCGATGCGGCGGCCTCGCGCGTCGTCGGCGATGTCGGTGACGATAGTGGCGGCGCGGCCGAGGCGGGCCAGCGTCAGGGCGACGTTCGCGGGCGAGCCACCGACGTGCTCCTCGACGCCGCCGTCGCGCTCGACGATGTCGATCAGGGCCTCGCCGATGACCAGGATGCGGGGTGCCGTGCTGCTGCGGGCGTCGGAGGAGGACATGCCGCCATCATGCCGGGTGGCGCGCGCTCCTCGCGACGCCCGCGCGGTCGGATCCGAGGTCCACCGTCCCTCGAACGCCCCGTTCAGCCGCGGACGCCGGCCAGCACCTCGTCGACCGTCGTGACCTCGATCAGCGGCGCGTAGAGCGCCATCGCGTCCAGTGCGCGCCGGTGGTCGCTCTCGCTCGCTCCGGCGCACGCATCGGCCACCACGTGCACCCGCACGCCCGCGTCCGCCGCGGCGAGCGCCGTCGAGAGCACGCAGCAGTCGGTCGAGACGCCCGTGAGCACGATCTCGCGGGAGTCGTCGAGCGCGGCCTCCAGCTCGGCCCCCCACTTCCCGAACGTGGCGGCGGTGATCGTGCGGTGCCCCTCGAGGCCGGGTACCAGCTCGTAGAGGCGGTCGCCGTCCGGCACCAGCGCGAACGGCCACTCCCGGTAGTAGCGGATCCACGCCCCGCTCGGCCGCTCCGGCGCCACAAAGCGCGTCGTCACCACCCGCTCGCCGAACGCCGGGAGCAGTCGCTGGGTGCCCGCCGCCGCCCGGGCGAACTCGCCGGAGTGCCACGGCGACTCCGCATCGGCGAAGACGTGCTGGAGGTCGACGGCGACGAGCACGCTCACGCGTTCGCCTCCTGCCCGCGTACTGCGCGGCGCGAGAGAGCCAGGGTTCCGACGAAGCCGATCACCAGCGCCACGAGCACGCCGAGGTTCGCACCCGCCCAGTCGCCGTCGCGGCCGCCCAGCGGGCCGAGCAGGTAGCCCTCCCACTCGAAGCCGGGGGAGTAGTTGACCACGAGGCCCCAGCCGACGACCGCGCCCAGGAGCACGAGCGCGACAGGAACCGCGGAGACGCTGCCGTAACGGCCGCGCGCGTCGTAGAGCGACTCCTGGTCGTAGTCGCGACGGCGGAGGAGCAGGTCCGCGAGGAACACGCCGAGCCAGGCCGCGATCGGCACCCCCAGGGTGATCAGGAAGCCCTGGAACGGGCCGAGGAAGTCGCCCGCGACGAAGACGACGTAGACGGCGCCGAGCACCATCAGCACGCCGTCGATCCCGGCGGCCACCGGTCGCGAGACCTTCAGGCCCGTGCTCAGCAGCGCGAGTCCCGAGGAGTAGATGTCCATCACGGCTCCGCCGATGAGCCCCAGCAGCGCGACAACGATGAACGGGAGGAGGAACCACGTCGGCAGGATCCCGGCGAGCGCGCCGATCGGGTCGGCGGCGATCGCGTCGGAGAGCTCCGGGGAGGATCCGGCCAGCAGCAGGCCGACGATCACGAGCACGACGGGCGCGACGGCACCGCCGATCGTCGTCCAGGCGACGACGCCGCCCGTCCTCGCACTGCGTGGCAGGTATCGGGAGTAGTCGGCCGCGGCGTTCACCCAGCCCAGTCCGAAGCCGGTCATCATGAACACGAGTCCGCCGATGACGGCTGCTGTCGAGCCGGCGGGCAGGGCGCCGACGGCGCCGAGGTCGATCCGGTCCAGCACGAGCACCACGTAGACGACGGTCAGCACCGCCGTGGCGACCGTGATCGCGAGCTGCAGCCGCATGATCAGCCGGAAGCCGGCGATCCCGGCGATCACGATCAGCGCCGCGACCACGATCAGCGCCACGAGTTTGGTGAGCACGCCGCCGTCCCAGCCGAATTCCTCGAACACTGTCGCGGTGGCGAGCACCGCCAGGGAGGCGAGCACCGTCTCCCAGCCGACGGTGAGCAGCCACGAGATCACCGAGACGAGACGGTTGCCGTCGACTCCGAACGCCGCTCGGCTGAGCACCATGGTGGGGGCGGAGCCGCGCTTGCCCGCGACGGCGACGAAGCCGCAGAAGAGGAAGGAGACGACGATGCCGACGACTCCGACGAGCGTGGCCTGCCAGAAGGACAGCCCGAACCCGAGCAGGAACGAACCGTAGCTGAGCCCGAGCACCGACACATTGGCGGCGAACCACGGCCAGAACAGGTCGCGCGGCCGGCCGTGTCGCTCCGACTCCTGGATGGTGTCGAGCCCGTTGAGCTCGATGCCGCCGGCGAGGCGGGCGGTCGTGGGGTCGGGAGAGGTCATCGCGTCCTCGTTCTCGCGGGTGCCGGCCCTGCGCCGGAGCTGCACTGAACCTACAGCGCGACCGGGCCCCCGTCGCCCTCGAACAGCAGGCGGAGCGTCTCGAGGTCGTCGGCGACCTGCGCGCAGTCGTCGTCCCAGTCGTCCATGCTCATCCCCGGCCGCCTCCGCACGGTGAAGGCGACTTCGGCGCCGTCGCCGTTCGCCAGCACCCGCAGCGGGTTCTCGACCACCGTGCCGTCCGGCAGCGTCACCTGGTGGTCGGCCACTCCGAAGGGGTTCGCGGGCGCGAAGCGCACCTCGACCCTGCCCATCGGAGAGTCGGCGAACCAGCGGCCGTCCACCTCCTCGACGGCCGACGAGGCGAGACCCGCGGCCCATCGCGGCAGGTTCGCCGGATCGGACACGAAGGCGTACACCTGCGCGGCCGGAGCCTCGATCACGACGCCCACGGGGCGCGATTCGTAGAGGGTCACTGCTGCTCCTTCGTCGTGGCGGGTCCCTGCTGCTCCTCCGCGAAGCTCGACACCAGGAGAGCCGCCAGAGTCGTCCGCTCCAGCATGCCCCCGATGCCGACCGACTCGGTACGAGCGTGAGCACCGGAGCCCGGCGCGCCGAGCCCGTCGAGCACGGGCAGCCCGAGCGCCGCGACGAAGTTGCCGTCGCTCGCTCCGCCCACAGCGATCTCGGTCAGCGGCACGTCGATGCGTCGCGCCACCCGCTCCGCGCGGCGGTACAGCGCGGCGACGGACGCGGTGCGCTCGAAGACGGGCCGCTCCCAGGATCCGCGGACTTCGAGCCGGATCCGCGGGTCGCTCGCCTCGAGCGCGTTCAGTTCGGCCTCGACTCGGGCGCCTCCGCCGAGCCGCGGATGCGCGCCTCCAGCTCGAGGCGGACGCGAGCGGTCGTGACGTTCACCCGCGAGCCGCCGCCGACGACTCCGATGTTGACGGAGGTGCCCGCCTCGGCGCGCTCGATCGCCAGCACCCGCGGGATCAACGCCCCCAGCTCGTGGATCGCGCTCGCGCCCTTCTCCGGCTCGACTCCGGCGTGCGCCTCGACCCCCACCACGTCGATCACGAAGCGGCCGATGCCCTTGCGTGCGGTCTTCACCGCCTCGCCGATCGCCCCCTCGAACACGAGCACCGCGTCGGCCCCGGTGCTCTGGCGCTCGAGGAACGACCGGGAGGAGACGCTGCCCACCTCCTCGTCGCCGCTCATCACCAGCCGGATCGCCGGATGAGGGAGGCGCGCGTGCCGGAGCGCCGCGACCAGCCACACCATCTGCACGAGTCCCACTTTCATGTCGTAGCTGCCCGGGCCGGTGAGCTGGTCGCCGTCGACCGCGAACGGCCACGACCGGGTGGTGCCGAGCGGCCAGACGGTGTCGTAGTGCCCGAGCAGCGCCACGAAGGGGCGGGTGCCGCGGGAGGCGCGCGTTCCGCCGCTGGCTGCAATGGTCCAGCTCGTCGCGGTCGGGGCGTCCTGCCCTCGCTGGTGCTGCACGTCGAGGTCGTGGCCGAGCCGTTCGCCGACCCAGTGCACGAGGTAGGCGTGCAGCTCGCCGAGGGCCTCGAGGGAGTCGCTCGGGCTCTCGATCATGACGAGGTGGCGGATGTCGTCGATCAGGCGTGCTCGGGAGTCGCGGAGGAAGGCCCGCACTCGTGCGGCGTCGTCGGCGTCGGGGAAGGTCATCGACTCCGGACTACCAGAGTGCGGGCCCGGGCGCGAGGAGCAGGCGATCCCGATCGACCCCCTCGTGAACCGTTCGGCCTCCCGTACCGTTGAAGAGGGAGAGGTGGAGATGTCCGAGGATCAGGCCGAGATGCTGCGTGCGTTGCACGACGAGCACTCCACCGCGCTCTGGCGGTTCGTCCTGCGGCTGACGGGAGACCGGCAGCTCGCGGAGGACGTCGTGCAGGAGGCGCTGCTGCGCGCCTGGAAGCACCCGGAGATCCTCGCCCAGGGCGAGGCGGCCGCGCGATCCTGGCTCTACACGGTAGCCCGCAACATCGTGATCGACGACCGCCGCAGCGCCCGCTATGCCCGCGAGCTGGGCACGGACGAGGTCCCCGAGCGGGCCACCGCAGACCGCACCGATCAGGTGCTCGACGCCTGGCTGCTCTCGGACGCCCTGAGCGGGATCAGCCACGACCACCGCGCCGTGATCGTGCACGCCTACTACGGAGGCCGCACGGTGACCGAGATCGCCGAGATACTCGCAATCGCACCGGGCACCGTCAAGTCCCGGATGCACTACGGGATGCGGGCACTCAAGCTCGCGCTGCAGGAAAGAGGGGTGACCGAGCTGTGACCCACGACCACTCCTCCGACGAGTCCCACGGCGACCCCTTCCGCGACTGGGACGCCCCCTATCTGCTCGGATCCCTCTCGGCCGCCGACCGCCGCGCCTACGAGCAGCACCTGCGCCTGTGCGACGGCTGCCGCGAGGGACTGACGGAGTTCGTCCCACTGCCGGGACTGCTCTCGCACCTGCCTCAGGACGATGCGCTGCGCCTGATCGAGCAGCCGGAGCCGGGCGCCCAGGAGGTGGCACCCTCCGACCTCCTGACCCGCCTCGCCGCTGCGGCCGACGCGGTGCGCCGCCGCACCCGGCTCACGATCGCCGGGCTGGTGCTCGCCGCGGCCGGAGTCTCGGCAGCGGCCGCCATCGCCATCCCGCTGGCCGTCGGCCCCTCCCTCTCCCCGGTCGAGACCGTCGGCTCGACGGTCGCTCTGGCGGCGGCGCCGGGCGTCCCGGTCGAGGCGTCGGTCAAGTTCGTGCCCCAGCAGTGGGGAACCCGCATCGACATGGACTGCAGCTGGTCCGACACCGCGCAGCAGATCGCAGGATCCACCGGCTACGTGCTCTACGTGACCGACACGTCCGGCAGCACGGAGTCGGTCGGCTCGTGGACCAGCGCACCCGGCACCACGATGGAGCCGAGCCTCGCCACGGGCCTGCCGCTCTCGCGGATCGCCTCCGTCGAGGTGCGTCTGCAGGACTCGGGTCTCGTCGTGCTCACCGGCCGTCCCTGACCGCACCGCCGGATTCCCAGGCGCGCGCTCCGCGGACTGAGTAGCTTCTCCTCCATGACGATCGCGACCCTCGCCCTCGCCCCCGCCTCCGTGGCGACCGCCTCCTCCACCGACAGCATCGACGAGCTCTCCGGGCTCGTCGGCGTCGCTGCGCGGGTGATCGCCGCGCTCGGAGAGGCCGGCGTGGGCCTCCTGACGCTGATCGAGACGGTGTTCCCGCCGATCCCGAGTGAGCTGGTCCTCCCGCTGGCGGGGTTCCTCGCGCAGCAGGGGCGGATGAACCTCGTGCTGGTCGTCCTCACCGCGACCCTCGGCGCCTACCTGGGTGGGCTCGTCCTCTACGGGCTCGGCCACCGCATCGGCACCGAGCGCTCCATCCGCCTGCTCTCGACGCTGCCGCTCGTCGATCGCGAGGACTTCGAGAAGGCCGTCGGCTGGTTCCGACGGCACGGCACCTGGGTGGTGCTGTTCGGCCGGCTGATCCCGGGGGTCCGGAGTCTCATCTCGCTTCCCGCGGGATCGGAGCGGATGAACCTCCTCCTGTTCTCGGGTCTGACGATCCTCGGCTCGGGCGTCTGGAACGGCCTGCTCATCGGCCTCGGTGCCGCGCTCGGCACCCAGTACGAGCTCGTCGACCAGTACGCCGGCGTGCTCGATGCGGTCATCTACGGCGCCATCGGCATCCTGCTGCTCGTGCTCGTCGTCCGGAGCGTCCGTCGGCGCCGTTCCGCGGGCTCGACCCACCGCGGCTGAGGCCCGACCCGATTAGAGTCGGGCGGGTGAGCACGCGTCCGACGGTCTACGACGTCGCCGAGCGGGCGGGGGTCTCGATCGCGACCGTCTCCCGGGTCGTCACGAATCCCGGCGCGGTGCGCGAGGCCACCCGGGAGAAGGTCATCCGCGCGGTCGGCGAGCTGGGTTACGTGCCCAGCGGCAGCGCGCGGGGTCTAGCGGCCCAGCGGACCGATGTCGTCGGGCTCTTCCTCCCCGATCACGACGACACGGTGGTGCAGGAGGCGCCCGTCCCCGTCGTGGCGCCGGGCGCGCCGGTGCCCGTGGTCGTCGACTCCGACCACGCGCCGCCGCGCTCGCCGAGCCTCTACTACGACGAGGTGCTCCGCGGAGCCGAGGCGGAGGCCTGGCGCCGCGGGTTCGGCCTGATGATCGCGGCGGCGCGCACAGGAGGGGCGGCGCCCGCCACCTCCATCGCCGGTCGCGT
>NZ_LIIN01000107.1 GCF_001634385.1 Rathayibacter tanaceti
GTCGAGGCGCTCGTCCTCGCCGCCGCGGGGGTGGTGCTGGGAGCCGCCAGTCATGTGCTCTGGGACGGCTTCACCCACCGCGGCGGTTTCTTCGTCTCGGCGATCCCGGTGCTTCGCGATCAGCTCGGCCCCTTCGTCGCTCTGCGTGGGTGCAGTACGCCAGCGGGGTGCTCGGGATGGTCGGCCTGGGGATAGGCGCCGTGGTCTGGTACGTCGGCCGGCGTCCGCGGGTGCTCGAGCCGGACGGCAGGCAGCCGGTGCGCATCGCGGCAGCCGCGGTCGTTTTCGCGGCGGCCGTCGTGCCCTCGGGGATCGTGCTGGTCGGCCAGGGGATCGACCCGCTCGACAGCGCATCCCGCGCCCAGGTGGTCCAGGCGGCCGTCCTCCTCGTCTCGGGAGGCGTCGCCGCGCTCGTCGCGGTCGCCGGAGTGTGGTGGCTCACGGTCGGGCGCGCGGCGCGCTGAATCGTTCTCGAGCCGTGCGGATCCCCGCTGAACGGTGGCGGGCATCCGTCGCGAGGAGGATGCGCCGATGGAGAGCCCGCCTCTAGCGTCGGTGACGGCCCGTTGGGGCGGGCCGCCTTCGGGGGAAGGCACAGGGGAAACCGGGGGCTCGCGGCACACGCCGCGGGCCCCCTGCCTGTTCGTGCGTGCCGGTGCCTGTTCGTGCATGCCGAGCCGTTCGCGCGTAGGACACCTCCGCGCGCCCGGCTCCTGGCTGCGCGGTCCGGCGTCAGCGCCGCTTCGAGCGTGGCCGGGCCGCGGCCGAGGGCCGCTGCGGGCTGATGCGCGGTGCGCCCTCGCCGGCAGCGCCCTGGGGGAGGGAGGACGCGGGCGGGATCGGCCTGCGCGTCACCGGTCGCACCGGCTCGCCGCGCCGGGTCTGCCCGGGGATCGGCCGCGAGCGTCGTCCGTAGATGAGCTCGGAGGAGTCGAGCAGCCAGGGCACCAGGGCCACCGTCACGCCGTGCACCAGCAGCAGCTTCTGGCGGATCCGGCGCGACTTGTGGTTGTGCAGGAACGCCTCCCACCAGTGCCCCACGATGTACTGCGGCATGTAGACCGTGGTGATCTCGGAGCCGTGCTCGAGCCGGTGCGCCTTGATGTACTTGATCAGCGGGTACGAGATGTCGCGGTACGGCGAGGCCACGCAGCGCAGCGGCACCTGGATGTCCATCTGCGCCCAGTCGGCCTTGAGCTGCTCGGTCTGGGCGTCGTCGACGGAGGAGTGCACCGCCTCCAGGGTCTCGTGCCGCGCGGCGATGGCGTAGTCGAGAGCCTTCAGGGTGGGCTTGTTCATCCGGCCCACGAGCACGATCGCGTGGTCGCGGTTCGCGCCGAAGGTCGTGGTCGGATCGACCTCGATCTCCTTCTCGACGTCGCGGTAGTAGCGGTACACGCCGGCCATCAGGATGCCCAGGATCGGCATGATCAGATAGACGAGCCAGGCGCCGTGGGTGAACTTCGTGATCGTCACGACCACCAGGACCGCGAAGGTCATCGTCGCGCCGAAGAGATTGATGCCCAGGCTCGTGTACACGGTGCGCGAGCCCTCGCCCGAGCGGATCATCCGGAGCCAGTGCCTCACCATGCCCGACTGTCCGAGCGTGAACGACACGAAGACGCCGATGATGTACAGCTGCACGAGGCTGGTCAGCGACGCCTGGTAGACGAGCAGGATGATCGCGGCGACGAGCGCGAGGACGATCACTCCGTTGGAGTAGATCAGGCGGTCGCCGCGGGTGTTCAGCGACTTGGGCGCGTAGCCGTCGCGCGCCAGCACCGAGCCGAGCAGCGGGAATCCGTTGAACGCGGTGTTCGCGGCAAGGAGCAGGACGGCGGCCGTCGCGGCCTGGATGACGAAGAAGAGGACCGTGTTGTTGCCGAAGGTGGCCGCGGCGATCTGGGCGATGACGGAGCGCTGCGGCGTCGTCGCGCAGTCGGCGAACCCGATGAGATGGCACGCGTTCTCGGCGTAGTGCACGTTCGAGACCAGGGCGAGCGCGGTGACGCCGACGAAAAGGGTGATCGCGATCGAGCCCATCGCGACGAGGGTGAGCTGCGCGTTCCTGATCTTCGGGGCGCGGAACGCGGGCACCCCGTTCGAGATCGCCTCGACGCCGGTCAGCGCGGCGCAGCCGCTGGCGAAGGAGCGCAGCAGCAGGAGCACGACCGCGGCCTGCGTGAGCTGCTCGCCCTGCACGGCGTACCCCGCCGACTCCGCGACCGGCGCATCGCCGAGCAGGGTGCGACCGAGCCCCACCACGACCATCACGAAGACGCTGCCGACGAAGAGGTAGGTCGGCACGGCGAAGGCCTTGCTCGACTCCGCCACGCCGCGCAGGTTGACGGCGGCCAGCAGCACGACGAACAGGAGCGCGAGCTCGACCCGCAGCGGCGCCAGCGCAGGGATCGCCGAGATGATGTTGTCGACTCCGGAGGCGACCGAGACGGCGACCGTGAGTACGTAGTCGACCAGCAGCGCGGAGGCGACCGTGAGGCCGGCCGTCTCGCCGAGGTTGGTGCGCGCGACCTCGTAGTCGCCGCCTCCCGAGGGGTACGCCCGGATCAGCTGGCGGTAGCTGAGCACCACGACGACCAGGACGACGACGACGCAGGCCGCGACCCACGGCGCGAAAGTGAGGAACGAGAGGCCGCCCAGCAGGAGCAGCATCAGCAGCTCCTGGGGCGCGTAGGCGACGGAGGAGAGCGGGTCGCTCGCGAAGATGGGGAGCGCCAGGCGCTTCTTCAGCAGCTGTCCCTCGAGCTTGTCGCTGGGGAGCGGCTCGCCGATGAAGAAGTGCTTCGCGGTGCGGAGCTCGGTCGCGTCGCTCGGCGGTTCGGCCGGATCGGACGGGGGACCCTCGTGTGTCACGAGCGACGACACTACTCCGTGCGGGGGGCAGGTCAAGACGGCCGGGCGCGGTCCGAGCGGCGGCTGGTCTCCCGCTGTGACCGGGAGTTTCGCGAGGTCGCGTCGCGGCTGCTCCGGGGGCCGTGCGCCGAGGGGCCCTCGAGTCGCGTCAGCCGGCGGGCCGGGTCGCGGCTCCGATCAGGCGGGTGAGGTTCTCGCGCAGGGCCGTCAGCTCGTCCAGCGGCAGGTCGAGGCGCTCGACGATCTGCGGCGGCACACGCAGGGCCTGCTGGCGCAGCGCGGCTCCGGAGGCGGTGAGGGCGACGTCGAGGCGGCGCTCGTCGTCGGCGCTGCGCGCTCGGGTGACGTGGCCGCTCGCCTCCAGCCGCTTCACCAGCGGGCTGAGGGTGGCGGGCTCGAGGCGCAGGGCGGAGCCGAGGTCGGCGAGCGAGCGCGGGCTGCGCTCCCAGAGCGCCAGCATCACGAGGTACTGCGGGTGGGTGAGGCCGAGCGGCTCGAGCACCGGGCGGTAGAGGCCGATCACGGTGCGAGCCGCGACCGCGAGGGAGAAGCAGACCTGGTTCTGCAGGGCGAGGGGGTCGGGTTCCACGGCGCCATCCTCTCATCGTGCCCTGATGCTTAGTACACTAACGATATGACGCGGAAGAAGCCCGGTTCCCTCTACCAGCGCTTCAACGCGCGCCTGTTCCCCTGGATCGGCCCGCCTCCACTCGGCCCTTACGACCAGCCCGCGCAGGAGGCGCCGGCCGGGCAGGCCTGCCCCCTCTGCGGCCGGGCGATGTCCGAGCACGTGATCGACCGCTCCGGCCCGCGCACCCAGCTGTACTGCCCGAGCGAGGGTCCCTGAGTCGCACGTCCCCGTTTGGGGGCCACGGCATTCCGAGGCGGGGGCGGATGATGAGGCCATGTCCCGCCTGAACCCCCACTCCAGCCGCATCGTCCAGTACTCCCGCTTCGGCGGGGCGGACGTCCTCGAGATCGTCGAGGTCGAGCGCCCCCGGCCCGGCCGAGGGGAGGTCCTCGTCGAGGTGCTCGCCGCGGGGGTGAACCACATGGAGGCGTTCATCCGGCAGGGGCAGTTCGACTCCGACCACTCCGCAGCCTTCCCGATGCGCCAGGGCACCGACTTCTCGGGCGTCGTCGTCGGCCTCGGCGAGGGAGTCGACGACCTCCGCCTGCGCACCGACGTCGTCGGCCACGCACTGGTCGGCTCGCACGCCAGCCACGTCGTGGTGCCGCGCGAGAACCTGGTGGCCAAGCCCGCCTCCGTGAGCTGGGAGGTCGGCGGTGCTCTGTTCCTGGCGGGCGTGACCGCCTGGCGCGCGCTCGAGGCGACCCACGTCGGAGCCGGCGACACGGTCGTCGTCTCGGCTGCGGCCGGAGGCGTGGGCAGTCTCGAGATCCAGCTCGCCACACTGCGCGGCGCAACCGTGATCGGCACCTGCGGCGAGCGCAACTTCGACTACCTCCGCCAGATCGGCGTGAAGCCGATCGTCTACGGAGACGGGATCGCCGAGCGCATCCGCGCCGCGGCGCCCGGTGGAGCAACCGTGTTCCTCGACAACTTCGGCGGCACGAACCCCGAGCTGGCCGCCGAGCTCGACATCGTAGACGGCCGATTCCACTCCAGCGACGACCGCAAGGAGATCGAGCTGCGCGCCGTCTGGCCCGACGCCGAGACCGCGCGGCGCGACACCGAGATCCTCGGCGAGCTGGTCGGACTCGTGGGCGAGCAGAAGCTGCGGGTGCTGGTCTCGGGCTTCTACCCGTTCGACCAGGTGCAGGACGCTTTCAACGACCTCGAGAAGCGCCACTCCCGCGGCAAGATCGTGCTCGGGATGAACCCCGTCGACCCGGCCCGCGTGACGAAGGCCCGCGACATCCACGAGGCCGGACGGTAGGCGGAGCGGAATCCGGTGCTCCGCGAGGAGGGCGGGCTCCCGGGCGCCGGCTGATGCGGGCCTCGCAGGGTGGCGCCGACGCCGCACGCGGCCAGAATGGTGCGCGGGGTGCGCTGCGCCCGGGAGGAGGGGCGCGATGGAGGAACCCGTCGTCGCGATCGTGTGGATCGTGTCGTTCGTCGTGGTCACCGTGCTGGTGACGGGAGTGTCGGGCCGCGTCGACTGGTCGGCGCCCGTGGCGCTCGTGGCCGTCGGTGCGCTCGCCTCCTTCGTGCCGGGCATCCCGGAGGTGGTGGTCGAGCCGGACGTGGTGCTGTTCGGGATCCTGCCGCCGCTGCTCTACGCGGCGGCCATCCGCACCTCGGTGCTCGATGTCCGCGCCCGTGGCGACAGCATCCTGCTGCTCTCGGTGGGCCTGGTGGTCTTCACGGTGCTCATCGTCGGAGCGGTCGCCTGGATGGTGGTTCCGGCGATCACGATCGCCGCGGCACTCGCCTTCGGGGCGATCGTCGCGCCGACGGACGCCGTGGCGGTGACGGCGATCGCGGGACGCCTCCGCTTGCCGCGCCGCATGCTGACGGTGCTCGAGGGCGAGAGTCTGCTCAACGATGCGACGGCGCTGGTGGCGCTGAACGCCGCCCTCCTGGCCCTCGTGAGCACGGTGACGCCGGGTCGGATCGCGCTCGACTTCGTGCTCGCCGTGGCGGTGGGCGGTGGAGTCGGCATCGCGGTGGCCGTGCTCCTCGGCGTCGTCCGCAAGCAGGTGTCCTCACCGGTGCTCGACACGAGTCTGTCGCTGGTGACTCCCTACGTCGCCTTCATCCCGGCGCAGCTGCTGCACGGCTCGGGAGTGCTCGCCGTGGTGGTCGCCGGGCTCTACCTGGGCTTCCGTGCGCCGGTGATCCAGTCGGCGCAGGCGCGCATCGCGGAGTCGCTGAACTGGCGCACGATCCAGTTCCTGCTCGAGAACGCGGTGTTCCTCTTCATCGGGCTGAGCCTCTCGTCGGTGGTCGAGGCGACGGCCGACTCGGGGATCGGGGTCTGGCAGACGGTCGGGATCGGTGCCGCCGTGCTCGCCGCGCTGATCGGGAGCCGGGTGGTCTGGATGTGCCTGACCACGCTGCTCTTCCGTCACGGCCCACGGAGGCTGCAGCAGCGGGGCTGGACCTGGCCGACCGCGATCGGTGTCTCCTTCGCAGGCATCCGCGGGGTGGTCACTCTGGCGGCGGCCTTCCTCCTGCCCGAGGAGACGCCGCAGCGCGCGTTCCTCCAGTTCCTCGCCTTCGTGGTGGTGGCGGGCACTCTGATCGAGGGTCTCGCCCTGCCCCGGCTGATCCGCGCGTTGAAGCTCCCGTCGCCGAACGAGGCGCAGGAGCACGTCGAGAAGCAGATGCTGCTCGCCGAGGCCCAGGAGGCCGGGCTGGCGCGGCTCGACCAGGAACCGCAGCAGGGGGTCGAGGAGCGGGTGCTGGAGCGGCTGCGCCGGAACGCGACGTTCCTCGCGGATGCTCTCGCCCATCCTCCGGCGGAGGAGGGCGCGGAGCCGCTTCCCCAGGCCTACAACCGGCTGCGGCGCGTGATGATCGCGGCCGAGCGGGAGGCGGTGCTGCGCGCTCGCGCCGAGGGCCGGTACCAGGAGCCCGCGGTGATGAGTGCTCTCGCGTTCCTCGACGTCGAGGAGGAAGCGCTCGCGGTCGGTCGCCGGTAGGGGCGGGGCTGTGGGTGCTCCGCCGGGAGCGATGGCGTGCGCTCCCGGCGGAGGCCGGATCAGCCCAGGGTCGAGCGGACCGCTGTTCGAGCCTGCTCGAGCGCGGAGCGCAGTGCGTCGACGCTCGCGGACGTCACGGAGCCCTTCGTCGACGCCGTGCGCAGCTCGGCCCGCAGCTCGTCACGGAACTCCGTGAGCAGCACCTCGGCGTCCCGCAGTGCGAGCCGGGAGGCGGTGCGCGCGTCGGTCGGTGCGGGGGCGTTCTCGGTCGCCGCGTCGGGCGTGCGCTGCCCGGGTGCGGCGGTGTCCTGCGCGCGCGGTTCGTCGGCCGAGTGCTCCGGTCGGGGGGTGGAGGCCGAGCCGCGGGGGTCTCGGGCGGCGCTCGCGAGGTCGGCGCGGAGGCTCTTCATCGCCTCCGCGACACCCAGGCGGACCTCGTCGGCGAGGCGGCGCACCGAGTCGGTGAGCTCCTCCTCGATGTCGCCCAGGTCGGTGGCGCGGTTCTCGAGTTCGGCGCGGCCCTGGTCGGTGATGGAGTAGACGGTCTTGCGGCCGTCGGCCTCCTTCGTGACGAGACCCTCCTCCTCGAGCTTGGCGAGACGCGGGTACACGGTGCCGGCGCTGGGCGCGTACGTGCCGCCGAAGCGTTCGCTCAGCGCCTGGATCAGCTCGTAGCCGTGGCGGGGGGATTCGGCGAGGAGGCTGAGCAGGTAGAGGCGCAGGCGTCCGTGCGCGAAGACGGGGCTCACAGTGCACCTCCGTCGGTCGGGCGCTGCTCGTCGGAGGGGGCGGAGTCGGGTGATCCCCAGCCCTCGTTCACGGAGGCGGTCGCCGGAGCGGCCGGGCGGCGGACGACGGTGACGTCGCCCGAGACGGAGTTCGCGGTGATGTCGACCCACTTCGAGTCGAGGGAGCCGGTGGTCGAGGTGAAGCCGCGCCCGAAGGTGCCCTTCACGATCGAGCCGTCGAGCTGGAGGGTGCCAGAGACCGTGTTGATCCGGTAGCGGGCGCCGAGGCCCTCGTCGATGCGGACCGTGAGGTCGCCCCCGACCGTGTTGGCCCGGACCTCGTCGGGGGCGCCGTCGGCGTCGACGAAGACGTTGCCCGACACTCCGTCGACGGAGAAGCGGGTCAGCGCTCCGGCCGCGGTGACGTCTCCGGACACGGTGCGGGCCGCGACCCGGCCGGTGTGGCTGCGGACCGAGAGCTCGCCGTGGACAGTGTTCACGTCGATATCGCCGTGCAGGCCGTCGACGACGATGTCGCCGCCGACCGTCGAGATGCGGGCGTCGCTGTGGAGCCCGGAGACGAGGCCGTCGGCCGAGATGGTGTCGAACTTCAGCGCGACCCCTCGGGGGACGAGGAGGCTGATGTCGGCGCGGTCCCCGCGGCGGCCGAGTCCCTTCACGACGTCGACGATGGTGTCCCAGCGGAGCTGGATGTGGTCGATCTCGAGACGGTCGCCGTCCATCGAGACCTTGAGCGGCCGCCCGCCGACGCTGTGCACCTCGACGCGGGCCGTGGGTTCGTCGTGGGCGATGACGTCGATCTGCCCGCCGACCAGCGCGATCGTGATCGAGCGGACGATGTCGAGGTCGATGACCTTCGTCTCACCTGCCTGCACGAGCCATTTCTCGAGTGACATGAATTCCTCCTTCTGCACCCGGAGGGGGCGCACCGTCGCGACGCGATATAACGCGAGTTGATGAGAGACACGATATATCTCGATCTCCATGGAGGCCAGCTCGGTGCGGGCGGTTCCCAGGATCGGCCGGGAGGCCTGAGCGCCGGCGCGTCTTTCTGAGGCCCTGTGTGTCGTCCGGTACGCGCGTTGCGCAGGAATCGGATCCGCAGGACCCCTTGACAGCGAGCCGTACCGCGGGAGGACTTCTGATGCAAGAGGCGAAATCCCAGCTGTCTGCACGGCATGCTCGGATGCGGTGCGCTTCCTGCGCTCGGGATCGCGTTCCACCGCACTCTCCGCTCCGACAGACCAGGTGATCCATGGCCACGCAGACCGTTCTCGACGCCGTGCGCGCCGCTCCCACGCTGCTGGAGGCGATCCGGGCCGCGGACGAGCTCACCGTAGCGGCCGTCAGCGACGGCGGCGGCCGGGCCGTGCGACTGCTGACCCGCGCGGCGATCGACCCCTCGGACCAGTTGACCGCGATCGCAGCGGTGCACTCGCTCGCGCAGGTGTTCGACGAGGAGGCGGACCTCGCACTGCTGATGCTGCTCGAGGATGAGCGGCCGTACCTGCGCGAGCATGCCGCGTGGGCGTTCGGCGGCCGTCTTCCGCGGTCTGCGGCGCTGGAGCCGCTGCTGCGCCTGGTCCGCGAGGGCGGATTCTCTGCGATGCTCGCGCAGCGCACGCTTCTGCTCTGGGCGTCGTCGACGCCCGAGCTCCTCGCCGTCGCGCTCGAGGGCGCGTTGATCGGCGAGGTCGACCCCGAGGCGCGCGGCCGCTACGTCGAGACCCTCGGCCTCGTGCCGGGGCCGATCGCCGAGCGCACGCTCCTCCGGATCGCCGCTGACCGCAGTGAGGGTGTGCCGGCGCGGGCCGCGGCGACCGATGCTCTGGGCGAGCGGGGATCCGACGACGCCGAGCTGCTGCTCAGCCGCCTCGCCGAGGAGGAGGCGCCGATCGGCCCGATCGCCCGCCTCGCACTCACCGACCTCGCTCCTGCTCCTGCCGTGGCCGCCGGCTCGACGATCGCGCAGCTCTTCGTCCACGCGGACATCGACGGCACGCTCACCCGGGTGGGCGCTGGCGACAACGGCGGCATCGCCACCCTGCTCGTCCGCCTCGGCGACTCGCTCGTCGAGCAGGCCGGGATCGAGCGCGTGCTCACGCTCTCGCGCGGCACTCCCGCTGAGGCCGAGCGGGCGCTGGGCGAGCTCGCCTCCTCGGGGCATGCCTTCGCTCCGGTGCCCTTCGTCGGGCCGGCAGTCTCTATGCCTCAGGCCTGGAGCCGCCGGGTCTCGGCCGAGCGCGGGATCCGCCGCATCCTGCGCGCGGCCGGTCGCGTCGACGTGCTGCATCTGCGGATGGCCGACGTCGGCTCCCTCGCGGCCGCCGCGGTCGCGCGCGAGCTCGAGATCCCCGTCGTGTTCACCCTCGCCCCCGACCCGCACGCGCTGATCGCCGGGCTGGACGCCTCCGGAGCGCTCACCCGTGCCGACTTCGGGGATCGCGACGCGAGCGAGCACTTCTGGTTCCGCGTGCGGCTCGTGCAGCGCCTGGCGGCGGACGCGGCGCACACAGTGCTCTTCCCCCGCGAGCAGCTCGCCGAGACGGCGCGGCACCTGCTCGGCGTGGACATCACCGCGCACCCCGAGCGGCACACCATCGTCCCCGAGGGAATCGACGTGGGCCTGGTCGAGCGGGGCGAGGAGGCTGCGCGCGCCTCGGCCGCGGGCGAGCCGGTCGCGGTCGACGAGGGCGGCGATCTCGCGGCCCTCGACCGGGTGCTCGCGGAACTCCCCGAGGAGCGGCGCGGACTTCCGCTGCTGCTCAGCGTCGGCCGGCTGCACCGGGTCAAGGGCATGGCGGCGCTCGCGGAGGCGTGGGCGGCGGATCCGGCTCTGCACGCGCGGGCGAACCTCCTCCT
>NZ_LIIN01000108.1 GCF_001634385.1 Rathayibacter tanaceti
TCGACCACGGTGACGGGGACCCCGGCGCCCGCGCCGTCGCGAGGGCGGCGACGTCATCGTCGGCGGCGCGGGCGAGGCCGTGCAGGCCGCTGAGCGGATCGGCACGCGGAGGAAGCGCTCCGAAGGGGGTCTCGGAGGGGACGACCGGAGCGTAGGCGGCGAGATCGGCGAGCGCCAGGTCGGCGACGCCGACGCCGGTCGCGGTGCTGAGGGAGGCGGTGTCGGGCGCCGAGACGACGACGTCGACGCCCTCGGGTGCGGTGACATCGCCGATGGCGACGACACGGGTGACGCCGAGGCGGGCGAACTCCGCCGCGAGAGCGGAGGCGGTCGGCGCCGCCGAGGGCGTCGCGCTGCCGGGATCCGGGCTGCCGGGAGTCGGGCTGCCGGTCGTTCCCGTCGCCGCGCTGTCGTCCGCCGAGCCGACCAGCAGCGGGACGCCCCACGCGATGCTCACCTGCGCGGCGCGGAGCCTCGAGAGGGCCACGTCCTCGACCAGCACGACGAGCGGAGCCGACGTGAACAGCGCGGCGCTCGCAGCGAGGGCGTCGGCGGCGAGCGCCACCGGTCCGTCCGGAGCCGCGGTACGGGTGCGGGGCGCCTCCTGCCGCAAGCCGTCGGGCCCGGACGCATCGGGTGTGCAGGCACTGAGCAGCGGGATCACCGCGAGCCCGCCGACGACGACGCTGCGGCGGGAGAGCCCCCGCCTCTGCGGGACGGGGCGGGACGACGAGGGCATGGCGGACCTCTCCTCTCGGAGCCCCGGAGGGCTCGCTCGTGCGTGGCTGCTCCCTTCGACTATCCCAGGCCTGGGGCCTCGCGCGCGCAGACCCGCCCCGCGGGGACGGACCCGGCGAGCAGCCTCCGCGGTGCGGGGCGGAGCACCGATCGCGCACGCAGAGAGGGGGAGCCGCGCCGCAGCGCCGCTCCCCCTCCCACCGCTCCGGCTCAGACCGTGCGGGGAGCCTTCGCGAGGTTCGCCTCGAGCTCGTCGCGGTTCTGGCGCACGACATAGGCCGGGCGGTCCCGCTCGACCCGCCACGACTCGCTCAGCGGCGTGATCGCGACGGTGTCGAAGCCGAGCCGGTCGTAGAGGTCGGTGACGAAGTGGATCGCCTCCGGGTAGTCGCTCGACGTCGCGAGCGCACGCCGATCGGGGGTGCCCGCCGGTGCCCCTCCGGTGCTGATGTCGGCGGCCATGATGTGGTTGAAGGCCTTGACGACCTTCGACTCGGGGAGGTGCTGCTGCAGCATCTCGCTCGTCGTGGTCTCGCCCCTGTCGAGGGCCTCGATGCGGCCGTCGCGCTCGAAGTAGTAGTTGTTCGTGTCGAGAACGATCTTGCCCTTCAGAGGCTCGACCGGCACCTCGGCGAGATTCTTCAGCGGCACGGTCACCACTGCGATCTCGGCCGCCTCCGCCGCCTCCTGGGCCGTGGCGGCGCGGGCCTTCGGGCCGAGCTCCGCGATCAGGTCGGCGAGGGTCTCGGGTCCGCGCGAGTTCGCGATGACCACCTCGTCCCCGAGGGCGATGACCGCCCGCGCGACCTGGCTGCCGATGTTGCCTGCTCCGATGATTCCGTACGTCGTCATACTGGGCCCAACACTCTCCGCCAGGCCACATTCCGCAGCTCGGCGGACTCCCACCCATCATCCAGGTCTCAGTCCCGCTGCAGTAGTTTCGGTCTTCGGGCGCGAACGCCCCCGACGAAGGAGAGCCTGATGCCGCAGTTCGACCTCCCGCTCGAGCTCCTCGAGCAGTACGCCCCCGATCTGCCGGAGCCCACCGGCTTCGCCGAGTTCTGGCGCGAGACCGTCGCCGAGGCGCGCGCCGTCGCCACCGAGCCCCGCTTCGACCCGGTCGACGCCGGCTACCGACTGCTCGACACCTACGACGTCACCTTCTCGGGCTTCGGCGGCCACCCGATCCGCGGCTGGCTGGTCCTCCCCCGCGGCATCGAGGGCCCCCTCCCCGGCCTTATGACCTTCATCGGCTACGGCGGAGGCCGCGGGCAGCTCGCAGAGTGGACAGCGATGTCGGCGGCCGGCTACGCGCACCTCGTGATGGACACCCGCGGGCAGGGGTCGGGGCACCGCTCAGGAGTCACGCCCGACCCGGTCGGCAGCGGTCCGCACGCCGCCGGTTTCCTGACGCAGGGCATCGAGTCCCCGGCCGAGCACTTCTACCGCCGCGTCTTCACCGACGCGGTCCGCGCTCTCGACGTGCTGCGCGCGCACCCCGCCGTCGACCCCTCCCGCGTGGCCGTCTCAGGCCGCAGCCAGGGCGGCGGGATCGCGCTCGCCGTCACCGGGATCCTGGGCCTGCTCGGCGAGTCGGAGTCGGCGCGCGCCGCCATCGTGGATGTGCCGTTCCTCAGCCACATCCCGCACGCCGTGCGGCTCGTCGACTCGATGCCGTACGGCGAGATCGTGGAGTACCTGCACACCCATCGCGGCGCCGAAGCCCGCGTGTTCGACACGCTCTCCTACTTCGACGGCACCTCCTTCGCCCCGCACGCGCAGACCCCGGCGATGTTCTCCGTGGCGCTCCGCGACGACATCTGCCCGCCGTCCACCGTCTACGCGTCCTACAACCGCTACGCCGGCCCCCGCGAGATCCGCGTCTACCCCTTCAACGGGCACGAGGGCGGCGAGGAGTTCCAGATCGGCGAGCACGTGCACTTCTTGGCGCGCGAGCTCGCCTAGGGGACGCCGCCGGTCGGCGGGTGGGCACGCTCGGTCGGGGCGGAGGGATCATTCCGAGGGCGTCGGCCCGGCCTGCGGGGGAGTCTCGCGGGGGTCCGGCTTCACCCTCACCCCTTCGTCGCCGGGGAGCACCTCGCCCGCAGCGCGCTGAGCATTGTCCTCCAGGAGCAGATCGTGGTAGTCGCCCTCCGCGCAGGGCGCGACGGCCACGATCTGATACGAGTCGTCGGCCGCGCTCGTATCGAAAGCAGCCCGCAACACCGGACCACCCTCGGCGTAGACACTCGGCCACGGGGTCGAATCCGCGATCCTCACACTCATCCCCAACGACTCCCAATACGCCGCGACCTTGCGCGCGTCACCCGCAAAGTCCGTTCCCCTCGGAGCCCACTGCTCGTAGCTGTAACTCGCCCCCTTCTTCCCTCCGTTACGAGTACAGCCATCCGGCCCTGCGACTCCGTTGCGCGGCCACCAGCCCTCCAGATCCAGCTGCTTCGTCGTCTCGATCACCAACCGGACGACCTCATCCCGTCCCTCTCGAGCACTCATCTCCGCCACCGAATCCCCTCCTTTCTCCGCACACGCGGACATCGTCCCCGTCATCACCAGCATCAGCGCACACAGACCGGCGCGGCACCTACGGCAGAATTCCCGTCTCACCGGCGGCCACCTCCTCGATGACCATCTAGAAATCCGAGGGCTGAAGCTCGGCCGGCGGGGGCATCTCGTCGGGGTCCGGCTTCACCCTCACTCCTTCGTCGCCGGGGAGGACCTCGCCCGCAGCGCGCTGAGCATTGTCCTCCAGGAGCAGGTCGTAGTAGTCGCCCTCAGCACAGGGCGCGACGGCCACGATCTGGTAGGAATCGTCAGCCGCGCTCGTATCGAAAGCAGCCCGCAGCACAGGACCACCCTCGGCGTAGACACTCGGCCACGGGGTCGAATCCGCGATCCTCACGCTCATCCCCAACGACTCCCAATACGCCGCGACCTTGCGCGCGTCACCCGCGAAGTCCGTTCCCCTCGGAGCCCACCGCTCATAGCTGTAACTCGCCCCCTCCTGCCCATCAGCCCGAGAACAGACATCCGGCGCCGCCTCTCCGTTCCGCGGCCACCACCCCTCCAGATCCAACTGCTTCGTCGTCTCGATCACCAGCCGAACGACCTCGTCCCGTCCCTCTCGAGCACTCATCTCCGTCACCGAAGCCGCTCCTTCCTCCGAACACGCGGACATCATCACCATCACCACCAGCATCAGCGCACACAGACCGGCGCGGCACCTACGGCAGAATTCCCGTCTCACCGGCGATCATCCCCTTCATGAACTTCTGGAAATCGGTCGGGCCAAGCGGCGCGTCCTCTGTCAGAGCATCGACTTCGCCCCGAAAAGCACGACCGACGTTCGCGAGCGACTCCGTGCCCTGATCCAGATAGCCGGCCAGGGGGCCGTCATCGCTCTTCGTAGCATCGTGGTTCGTGACGATCCGCCCCTCGTCTCCGCCGGTCTCCACACCGAACACGTGCGCGCCGAAGCCCGGATCGGCGGGATTCACGTGGTGGTCACGGCTGAACCGGCGCCCGATCCACGCCGCCTCATCCCCGCTCTCCGTCTCGAACGGCAGCTTGTCACGCGCCTGCCCGGCATACATGTCCTCGACGTGCAGATCGCTGACCGCATCGACGCTGTCGGGCAACCCGGCCGACCCGAGAGAGACGAACGTCCCCAGCTCGACGTCGGACCGGGCAGCGGTGATGGCCACGACGGTCGTTCCGTAAGAGTGCCCGACCGCACCGGGCTTCGGAATCGAATCCCCCCGAACGGCGGAGAGACCGTGCAGGGAGGCGGCGAGAGCCGCCGCCCCCGCGACAGCGTCATCGATGTCGAGGACCGACGCGTCGACGTTCTCGACGGCCGGCGGAGGCGTCTCGTAGCCGATCCACGCGATGACGGCACTCCCGTCGGGCAGCACCGATCGCACATTCTGCGAGGCCTTCACCCACGAGTCCGCGGTCTCCGTCGTCTGGCCCATCCCGGGGACGGCGTAGGTCACACTCGTCGCGGTGTCGAGGTCGCCGATGGACACGGCAGCCAGAGGCGGATGATCCTCGGTCAGGGAGACGAGGAAGCGCGGATCCTGGCCGGCCCGAGTGTCGAGCGAGTTCCGAATGTTCTCCAGCGCCTGAAAGTCCGTCTCGATGGTCCGGAGCCTCGCAGGATCGCCGTCGGCGGATTCTTGCGCGAGCTCCTCCGACAGGGCCGTGATCCGTTCGGTCAGCGCTTTCTTGTTCGCCTGCGCCCTCGCCCCGTACGGCACCCCCTCGAGATTTCCGACCACCCCGGGCAGCGCCCCGATCAACGCCTCCTGACGCGCAGAGAACCCGGCTCCGCCGTCGGCGGGCGCGAGCTGCGTCCACCATGTGTGCGCGTCGGTCGGCGGGATCCGCTTGAGCTGTGCGCCCAGTTCCGGCGTGATCACGAGCAGGACGGCGAGCTGGTCGGCGGGCACCGTCGACAGCAGATCGAGCGCGCTCCGGTCCGTCCTCGACGTCCCCGCCGTCACCGCCATCTCGAGGGTCGCGCTCGACAGCCGGCCCCCGCCCGCCGCCTCGAACGCGCGGGAGACCTGATCGACCCAGTCCACGAGCGACCGGCTGAGTTCCTGCAGCTGCTGGAACCCGGCGAAGACCGTGGTGGACTCCAGCGGCACCCACGAGCACAGGTCGCTGAACGCGGCGAAGGCCTTCGACACACTGTCCAGCTCCACCCGCAGCGCCTCATCCGCCTGACGCGCGTCCGACACGAACACGTCCAGACGCTCCGGGTCGGCAGATGTGCCGCCCGGGGCGACACCCACCCCCGCCGTCGTGCGTTCCGGCTCCTGCGGCCAGTAGGAGGCCGCGATCGTCGGAGGAAGAATCCGGTCCTCGGACGGAGGCCTCCGGAAGATGTCCGAGAGATCCGAACCGGCGACGCCCATCGGATCCAGACGCCGCTCCTCCTGACGCGCCTCCCACGCCGCCACCTGCGCCAACCGCTCCCGCTCCGCTCCGGCTGCGGCGATCGCCACCAGCACCACCTCCGACAGGGTGAAGAGCACCGAGTCCAGACGCGATCGATTGGACACCTGAGTGAGGTGGGCGAGCCAGAACACCTGCGCAGAGGGCCCCTCGAAATCCTGCATCGCCTGCTCTGCGGCAGCCCCGCGCACCACCGACTGCCCCCGCAGCACGTCCGCCGCCGTCATCAGCGTCTGTGCGAACCGCCGAGCGGTCTCGTCGTCGAAGCGGATCGTCTCCATGCTCACCATCCCTGAGTAATCCTCTGGAACAGTACTCGTCGGGTAGCACCGCGCGTTCGGTCGGCGCGAGATCACGCGCCGTGCAGGACAACTCCGATCACCGGAGACGAAGCGCCGGGGCGGAGTCCTCCAGGCGCGCGGACACGTCCTCGATCGTCGAGGAGGAGACCGCCTCGGTCCGGATGAGCAGTCCCCCGGAGGGCTGCGAGCCGACTGCCCTGCCCGGCATCCGGCGCGCTCTTTCGGGTGAGGGCCGCACCCCGAATCAGCGTGCGCACTGATTCGGGGTGCGGGGCGTCCCGACGGGCGTCGCTTTGTGACGCCGCGAGTCGACGGGGGCGCCAGTTCCCGGATCCGCTCGGCACTATCGACTGCATGACTCGCCAGATCCGCTTCAACGCCTTCGACATGAACTGCGTCGCCCACCAGTCCTCGGGCATGTGGCGCCACCCGCAGGACCAGTCGTGGCGGTACAAGGACCTCTCGTACTGGACCGACCTCGCGAAGCTGCTGGAGCGCGGCACGTTCGACGGCATCTTCATCGCCGACGTGCTCGGCACCTACGACGTCTACGGAGGCTCCAACGAGGCCGCGATCCGACACGGCGCACAGGTCCCGGTCAACGACCCGATCCTCCTCGTGTCGGCGATGGCCGCGGCGACCGAGCACCTCGGCTTCGGCATCACCGCCGGCACCGCCTACGAGCACCCGTACCCCTTCGCGCGACGGATGTCGACGCTCGACCATCTGACCAAGGGCCGCGTGGGCTGGAACGTCGTCACCGGATACCTCCCCAGCGCCGCCCGCAACATGGGCCACGAGGACCAGCTCGAGCACGACGACCGCTACGACGTGGCCGACGAGTACCTCGAGGTGCTCTACAAGCTGTGGGAGGGATCGTGGGAGGACGACGCCGTGATCCGCGACCGCGACTCCGGAGTCTTCACCGACCCGGCGAAGGTGCACGAGATCGGTCACCGCGGCCCGAACTTCACCGTCCCCGGCATCCACCTCTCGGAGCCGTCGGTGCAGCGCACCCCCGTCATCTACCAGGCGGGCGCGTCACCGCGCGGCATCCGCTTCGCGGCGGGCAACGCGGAGGCGATCTTCGTCGCCTCCTCGACGAAGGCCGGACTGAAGGCGACCGTCTCGCGCATCCGCGACGCCCTGGAGGCGGCGGGCCGAGACCGCTACTCCGCGAAGATCTACACCCTGCTGACCATCATCACCGCAGAGACGAGCGAGGCGGCGCACGCGAAGCACCGCGACTACCTCTCCTACGGCAGCGAGGAGGGGGCGCTCGTCTTCATGTCGGGCTGGATGGGCATCGACCTGTCGCAGTACGACCTCGACGAGCCGATCGGCAACGTGAAGAGCAACGCGATCCAGTCGGCCGTCGCCAACTTCCAGGAGGCGAACGAGGACGGCAGCGAGTGGAAGGTCCGCGACATCGCCAAGCTCAGCGTGATCGGCGGGCTCGGACCGTTCGTCGTCGGCTCGCCCACGGAGGTGGCCGACTACCTGCAGGAGTGGGTCGAGGACACCGACGTCGACGGGTTCAACCTCGCCTACGCGATCACGCCCGGCACCTTCGAGGACGTGGTGGAGTTCATCGTGCCGGAGCTGCGGCGCCGCGGCGCGTACCCCGAGGAGTACGTCGAGGGGAGCCTCCGCCACAAGCTGCACGGGCGCGGCGACCGGCTGCCGGAGGAGCACCTGGGCGCCGGTTTCCGCTACCGGGCGCGCGCGGAGGCCTGACGTCGGAGTCCGCGTGCGTCGTGCCGTCAACAACGAAGGACGAACGTCCGGCACTCACCGTGGATCCGCGGATCCGAGCCCGTCTTGGGACATCCATCCTTCGTTGTTGACAGGACGGACCCGACCGGCGACCGGAGCCGGCCGGCGACGCAGGCTCGGACGCAGAAGTACCCCGCCGCGGTGAGCGACGGGGTACTTCTGCGTGAGACCGGAGGGGCTCAGCCCTCGAAGGTGGCGTCGAGGGTGATCTCGACTCCGGTGAGGGCCTTGCTGACGGGGCAGGTGGCCTTGGCCTCGTCGGCGGCCTTGAGGAAGGCGGCCTCGTCGATGCCGCTGACCTCGCCGCTGACGATCAGCGCGATGCCGGTCAGCGTGAATCCGCCGGCCGAGTCGGGGCCGAGCGAGACATCGGCGCGGACGTCGAGCGCCTCGACGGTGCCGCCGGCCTGGCCGAGGACGGCCGAGAACTGCATGGCGTAGCAGGCGGAGTGCGCGGCGGCGAGGAGCTCCTCCGGGCTGGTGGAGCCGTTGGCATCGTCGGCGGCGCGCTTGGGGAACGAGACGTCGTAGGTGCCGAGCTTCGAGCTCGAGAGCTCGACCTGGCCCTCGCCGGTCTCGAGGGAGCCGTTCCAGGCGGTGCGGGCGGTACGAGTGGGCATGAGTCCTCCTTGGCGGGCGGGGAGAACCGTAGAACGATCGTTCTCCCCCGATGGTCCGAGCCTACGGGGAACGCCCGTTCTCGTGCAACCGGCGCGCTCAGTGCACGAGCTTGAGGCCGACGACGCACCCGACGATCCCGAGCACCAGCAGCGTCCGCACGAGCGAGAAGCCCTCGCCTCCGAAGAACATGCCGTAGAGCACCGTCAGCGAGGCGCCGATCCCCACCCAGACGGCGTAGGCGGTGCCGGTCGGCAGCTCGCGCATCGCAAAGGCGAGGCCGGCCATGCTCGCGACGACGCCGACTCCGAAGACGACCGACGGGCCGAGCCGGGTGAGCCCCTCCGACCTGCCGAGAGCGGTGGCCCACACGGCCTCGAGGACACCGGAGAGAATGAGGACGGTCCAGGACATGACAGCTCCTTCGAGTCAGTCTTGTCGCGTTCCGGGTACTGCTCCCTCGTCCGGTCGCAGTCGTCGGCTAGCTCCAGTCTGCCGGATCGCCCTGGGCGGGCGCCCAGCGAGGTCAGGAGATCGCGGCGCGGAGGGCTGCGGCGGCGGCTCCGACGTCGGGAGCGCTGTAGATGGCGCTGCCGGCGACGGCGACCTGGGCGCCCGAGCGCTGGACCGCCTCGATCGTGTCGGTGCTGACGCCTCCGGCGACCGAGAACGGGACGCCGGAGGACGTTCCGTCCGTGAGGAGCGAGTCGAGGGTGTAGCCGTCCTCGGCCTGCTCGTCGAGGCCTGCGTGCATCTCGACGAACACGGCGCCGAGCGCGACGACCTGCTTCGCCCGCTCGGCCTTGTCCGGAACTCCGATGAGGTCGACGACGACGCCCTTGCCGTGCTTCTTCGCGGCGGTGACGGCTCCCGCGATGGTGCTGTCGCCGGCGACGCCGAGGACGGTGACGAGATCGGCTCCGGCCGAGAAGGCCAGGTCGGCCTCGAGCTCGCCGGCGTCCATGGTCTTGAGATCGGCGAAGACGATCTTGTCGGGGTGCGCCTGCTTGATCGCGGTGATGGCCGAGACTCCGGCGCTCTTAACGAGCGGAGTGCCGAGCTCGAGGATGTCGACGTGCGGCGCGGCTGCGGCGGCGAGCTCGAGGGCGGCCTCGGTGCTGAGAGTGTCCATGGCGAACTGGAGCTTCATGGGTGCTTCTTCCTGATCGGTGGGGCGGGAGCGCGGGTGCGGTCCCGAAAGGGGTGGGCGCGTCACTCGAGGTTCGCGTGGCGCGGCCAGAGCTCGTCGGCGTCGGCCCCGCTGCGCTTCCACAGGGCGTGGAAGAGAGCGTCTCCGGTGACGACGACGACCTGCTCGAACAGGCCGCCGGAGTACTGCGCGGACGCACGGCCGGAGCGGTCGAGCTTGTCGGCGGCGGGCACGACGACGACCGCCGAGGCGAGCTCGGCGAGCGGCGAGGAGGCGTCGGTCGTCAGCGCGGCGACTCGGGCTCCGGCGTCGACCGCGCTCTGTGCGGCGCGGACGATGCCGGCGGTGGCGCGGATCGCTGGCGGTGGAGCAGGACGGCTCCGGCGG
>NZ_LIIN01000109.1 GCF_001634385.1 Rathayibacter tanaceti
CGCGCGCTTCCCCCCGGGCTCGAGTGCACCGGCTGTCCGAGGGCGAGGAGCTGCGTGCGGTGGTCCGGGCCACGCGGGCCGGTGCGACGCCTCCCGACGTGCTCGGCGTCTACGGCGGCGACGGCACCGTGTCGGTCGGCGCGAGCGTCGCGCGCGCGGAGGGGATGACCCTGCTGGTGCTACCCGGCGGAACGATGAACCACTTCGCGAAGGCTCTCGGGCTGCTGACGGTCGAGGACGCGCTGGACGCCGCGGCGGTCGGCGAGCGCCGCGACGTCGACGTGGCCGAGGTGGTCGCCGACGGCGGTGAGCCCGTCACCGTCCTGAACACGGTGTCGATCGGCGTCTACCCCGAGTTCGTCGCGGCACGGGAGAAGCGCGAGAAGGCGATCGGCAAGCCGCTCGCAGCGGTGATCGCCGCGCTCTCGGTGGTCCGGCACGCGGATCCCTTCGAGTTGCGTCGCGACGGGCGCACCGAGCAGGTCTGGTCGTACTTCGTCGGCGTCAACCAGGAGCACCCGCGCACGGCCGCGCCGCTCGCCCGCCGGCGCCTCGACGACGGACAGCTGGACGTGCGCATCCTGCACTCGGGGCGCCGGCCGCGCCTGCGCGGCGCGATCTCGCTCATGCTCGGCCGCACGGCGACTCCGATCATCGGGAGGGTGCCGGGCTGGCGGGCCCCGGTGGTGGAGTCGTACTCGACCGGCCGATCGAGCGTCGCGGTGCGGCGCCCCGGGGGCGAGGATCCGGGCTGGGCACACGACGGCGAGACCGAAGTCTTCGACGCACGGCGGGACGGCTACGAGGAGGCCTCGGTGCGCATCGTGCGACTGGCTCTGCGCGTCTACTCCACTGCGGACTGACGTGCGACCCGCCTCGAGGGCGACCCGCTGCCGGCGAGCGAGCGGAGCGCCGGGGCGATGCTCTCGCGACGGAGAGCGGCGGTCGCCAGGAGTAGCACGAGCAGCACGAGGCCGCGCATCAGGCCCTGCCAGTAGAACGAGAGCCCGATCAGAACCATGCCGTTGGTGAGGAGGCCGAAGATCAGGACTCCGACCGCGGTGCCCAGGACGTTCGGGCGCCCGAGCCGGCTGAGGGTGGCGCCGATGAAGACCGCGCCGATGGCGTCCAGCACGTAGGGCTGACCTCCCGCGGGCGAGAAGCCGTAGCTGCGGGAGGCGAGGACCACTCCGCCGACCGCGGCGATCGCAGCGGCGACGACGGACGCCGACGCGAGCACCAGCCCCGTCCGGCGCCCCGCGATGCGCGTCGCGGTGGGCTGCTCGCCGGCCGCCGTGAGGACCCGGCCCCAGCGGGTGCGGTCGAGCAGGAGCCAGACCGCGACGGCCAGCAGCACGGTGATGACCACGGGCACCGGCACCCCGGCGAGCGTCGCGTTCCCGATCGCGGCGAAGTCGTCGGGGGTGGTCCCGCGGCGGAGGTAGACCGGCGCGCCTCCGCCCGTCAGCAGCTGCTCGACGCTCGTGCCGATGAACCAGACGCTGAGCGTGGCGAGGAAGGCGCGGATGCGCAGGACGACGATGAGGACGGCGTTGACCAGACCGGCGAGCGCCCCGCACCCGAGGCCGACCGCGACTGCGAACCAGCCGACGTAGCCGTCGGCGATCAGGCCCGCCGCGCCGAGTGCGGCGAGGTCGATGGCCACTCCGATCGAGAGGTCGATGCCGCCTGTGCGGACGACGACGGTCATCGCGGAGGCGGCGATCATCAGGATCGCTCCGGCGCTGAGCACGCTGAGCAGGTTTCCGGCGGCGAAGTACCCGGGCGCGAGCGTGCCGAAGACGAGCAGGATCGCCGCGACCGTGCCGGGGGCGAGCAGCCGGACGGCGAGGGCGCGGCGGCGCTCGGAGCGCACCGCCGGGTCGACGATCGCCGGTGCGCTCGGAGGTGCGGGGGTGAGGGTGCTCATCGACGGGAGCCCCGTTCTCTGACGGCCGCGAGGCCGAGCACCAGCAGGATCAGGACGCCCTTGATGGCTCCGACCCACTGACTACCCACCCCGAGGAGGGTGAAGCCGTTGCCCAGCGCAGCGACGAACACGGCGGCGAGCAGCGTGCCTCCGATCGTCACGACGAGGCGACGGGAGAAGACCACCGAGAGGAACGCGGTGAGGATGATGTCGAGCAGGATCTGAGCGCCGATGCCCGGGACCGCCGCGGCGAGGCGGGCGGCGAGCAGGATGCCCGCCACCCCCGCCAGAAGCCCCGCGAGGACGTAGCTGCCGCCGACGTACCGCCAGACGGCGATACCGGCCACGCTGGCCGCCGTGCGGTTCTGGCCCACCGCGTAGCTTCGGACGCCCCACGGCGTGCGGCCGACCAGCAGACCGGTGAGCGCCGCGGTGATACCGAGGACGACCACCGGCGAGGGGACGCCGAGGACCGTGCCGGAGCGCAGCCAGGCGAAGAGGGGGTCCGTCAACGGCACCTTCACGTTGTCGGTCGCGAGGAAGACCACGCTCGTGACGATCCCGGAGGTGGCGAGCGTGGCGAGCAGCGGACGCAGCCCGAGCATCACGGCCGTGCCGTTCACGGCGCCGAAGCCGACGCTGACGAGCAGCGCCAGGGCGATGGCGGGGAGCGCCTGCCAGCCGGACTGCACGGCGACGGCCGCCACGACCCCCGACAGCCCGACGACCGGGCCTGAGGAGAGGTCGATGCCGCCGGTGACCACGTCGTCGCCTCCGGTGATCACGACGATCGCCAGGCCGAAGCCGGCGATCGCGGGCACGGCTGCCTGCAGGAGGACGGTGGCCGCGTTCGACGCAGTGGGGAACGCCGGCGAGGCGAGCGAGAAGACGACGATCTCGGCAGCGACCACGAGGTAGCCGATCACGGCGAGCGCGCCGATGCCGCGCCGGCGTGGGGCGGCGCCGGAGGGCGCACGGGTCAGGGTGAGAGCGGTCATCGTGTCTCCTGGTCGAGGGGTGCGTCGTCGGCACCGGAGGCGAGGGCGAGGATGCGATCGCTCGTCGCCACGCGGCGCGGGAGCTCGGCGCGGACGGATCCCCGGTGCAGGACCACGACGCGGTCCGAGAGCCCGACGAGCTCCTCGAGGTCGAGGCTCACGAGCAGGACGGCGGCGCCGGCGTGCACCAGCGCTTCGATCTGGCGGTAGAGCGCGGTGCGCGCTCCGATGTCGACGCCGGCGGTGGGCTGGTCGAGCACGAAGACCCGCGAGCCCGCGGCGAGCCACTTGCCCAGAGCGATCTTCTGCTGGTTCCCGCCCGAGAGTGTGCCGACGACGGCCTCCGGGTCGGCAGGACGGATGTCTAGTGCCCCGATCCAGCGTGCCGCGAGGGCGCGCTCGCGACGGCGGTCCGAGACGACGCCGAAGCGCGAGACGGCGCCGAGAGCGGCGATCGACAGGTTCTCGCCGACGGTGTGCCGCAGGAGTACGCCGTCGCGGCGCCGGTCGCTGGGCACGTAGGCGCCGCCGGCGGCGACGAACGCACGGGCGGAGGCGACGCGGCGGCCGCCGAGCAGCACTCTGCCGCCGTGGGATACGACGCCCGCGACAGCGTCGGCGAGCGTCTCGACTCCGGAGCCGACGAGCCCCGTCACTCCGAGGACCTCGCCCGGTCGGACGGCGAGGGTGAGCGGTTCGAGTCCGGGAGCCGAGAGCCCGACGAGCTCGAGCAGAGCGGGGGCGGAGGTGTCGGGCGCCCGGTCGGGCCCGTCGGCGAACTCCTCGACATCGCGGCCGAGCATGAGCCGCACGATCTCGTCGAGCTCGCCGGGGCCGCCGAGCAGGCGCACCTCGCCGGCGTTCGCTCCATTGCGCAGGACGACGACGCGCGAGGCGACGCGACGCACCTCCTGCAGGTAGTGCGAGATGTAGACGACGGCTGTGCCGCGCTCGGCGAGGCGCCGGAGCGCGGAGAACAGCATGCCGACCTCCTCCGCGGCGAGAGGAGCGGTCGGTTCGTCGAGAACGAGCACCCGCGGCTCCTGCGAGAGCGCCCGCGCCACCTGCACGAGCTGCTGCTCCGCCACCGTCAGGTCGTCGACGAGCGTGTCCCCGCGCAGGTCCAGCCCGACGAGTCCGAGCAGCTCGCGCTCGGCGCGCAGCCGCAGGGCACGCGGAGAGACGAGACCGCGTCGTCCCTCCGACCGCCCGAGGAAGAGCTGCTCGGCGACGGTCAGGCGGCCTGCCACGTGGCGGTCCTGGTGCACGACCTGCACGCCCGCGCGTTCGGCGTCGCGGGGGCTCGTGATCGCAGCGGTCGTCCCATCGATTGCGATGGAGCCGGCGTCGGACGAGTAGAGGCCGGTGAGGATCTTGATCAGAGTGCTCTTGCCCGCGCCGTTCTCGCCGACGAGTGCGACGATCTCGCCCGCACCGAGGTCGAGGTCCACGTCGCGCAGCACCGGGACGCCGGCGAACGCCTTGCGGATGCCGCGCATCTCCAGGGCCGGTGCGGCCCCGTCGACCGCCGCGGCGGGGGAGAGGAGGTCAGCCATCGAGTCCGAGTTCCTCGATCGTCGCGGCGGCGTTGTCCTTCGTGATCAGGACCGGCGCGAAGTAGCTCGTGGTCGGGACACTGTCCGCCTCGCCGCCGAGGTAGCGGGCGACGTTCTCGGCCGAGCCGTTCCCGATCGCTTCGGTCTGCTGGGCGACCGTGGCGGTGTAGGAGGAGGCGGGGTCCTGGATCAGATCCAGGGCTCCCTGGTCGGCGTCGACTCCGTAGATCTTGATCTCGTCGCGGCCCGCGGCGTCGACCGCCTGCGCCGCTCCGATCTGCGGGGTGTCCCAGCACGACCAGATCGCCGAGATCTCGCCCTTCGGATAGCGCGAGAGCGCGTCGGTGATCTGCTGCTTGGCGTCCTCGATCGTTCCCTCGTACTTGTCCTGCAGCTCGGGCTGGATCAGCGTGATGCCGGGGTAGTCCTCGAGGACCAGTGCGAGTTCGTTGTAGCGGATACGGCACGGGGCCACTCCGGGGAAGCCGTTGAAGACGAGGATCTGCCCCTGGCCCCCGATGTCCTCGGCGATGGTGCGGGCGAGCGTCGAGCCGATCTGCCAGTTGTCGCTCGTAGCGTTGTTGATCGAGAGCGGTGACACGTTGTCGATCGTGAACAGGGGGATGCCCGCGTCGTCCACCTCCTGCAGCGCCGGGGCGAGGGTCGTCGCGTCGCCGAGGATCACGATGATGGCGTCGGGCTTCTGCGAGACGAGGTTCTCGATGTCCGAGACGTGCTTGTCGTCCTTGGCCTCGGCCTGCGTCGCGACGACCTCGCCGCCGAGTGCCTCGATGCGGTTCTGCACGCTCTCGTACACGATGCGGCTGAAGTCGTGGACGATGTCCTTCGCCGCGACGCCGATCGTCTTCCCCTCGAGGCTGGGCACGTCGACGGCGGCGCTCGCAGCGGCCGGAGCGGCGCCGGAGTCGTCCGCCGCGGCGTCGGTCTTGAGGCTGCAGCCCGAGAGCACGAGCGCTGCAGCGGCGAGAAGCGCCACGGAGGCGGTGAGAGTGCGGGAGCGTCGCATGGGTCTGTCCTGATCGGTCGGGCCGGGGCCGGGTCTTCGTGGGGAGTCGGCACCGATCGTGCTGGACGCGCGGCCCGTCCGTCGCGTCGCCGCTTCACCGTTCGTCATATTCGCCCCGTGTGACGAAACGTTGCGGCGAGTGCCGGAGCCCGTTCCTCGCCGGGGCTACGGTCGAGCCGCCGAGGCGCTGCCGCGCCACCTGCGACGAAGAGGATCCCGCTCCATGGCCCCCAGCACCCCGTCCCGTTCGGACGTCCCGTCGAGTAGCCCCACGCCGCTCGCGCACGGAGCGACCGGCGCACGGCCGCGCCGCATCGTGCTCAACGCCTTCGACATGACCTGCGTCGGCCACCAGGCGCCCGGCCTCTGGCGCCATCCCGACAGCCAGGCGCACCGGTACACCGACCTGGAGTACTGGACATCGCTCGCCCGGACGCTGGAGCGCGGCACCTTCGACGCCCTGTTCCTCGCGGACGTGCTGGGTGTCTACGACGTCTACCGCGACTCCGCCGGCCCCGCTCTGATTGACTCCGCGCAGATCCCGGTCGGCGATCCGATCCTCCAGATCCCTGCCATGGCCGCGGTGACCGAGCACCTCGGCTTCGGAGTGACCATCGCCCCCACGTACGAGCAGCCCTACGCGCTCGCCCGCCGCCTCTCGAGCCTCGACCACCTGACGAAGGGCCGGATCGGCTGGAACGTCGTCACCTCCTACCTCGAGAGCGCCGCGACGAACCTCGGCCTTCCGACGCAGATGCCGCACGACGACCGTTACGAGCTGGCGGAGGAGTTCCTCGACGTCTCGTACAAGCTCTGGGAGGGTTCGTGGGAGGAGGGGGCTGTGCTGCGCGACCGTGAGCGCGGCGTCTTCACCGATCCGCGCAAGGTGCATCCCGTCGCGCACGACGGACGCTTCTACCGCGTCCCCGGCATCCACCTCGCTGAGCCGTCGCCCCAGCGCACCCCCGTCGTGTTCCAGGCGGGAGCGTCGCCACGGGGCCGTGACTTCGCCGCGCGCCACGGCGAGGCTGTCTTCATCAACGGAGTCACGCCCGAGCTGACCCGGAGGACCACGGACGACATCCGTGACCGCACCGAGGCGGCGGGCCGAGGCCGCGACGCGATCAAGATCCTCGTGCTCGCCACCGTCATCGTCGCCGAGACCGACGAGGCCGCCCGCGCGCGGCACCAGGAATACCTCGGCTACGCCAGCCGCGAGGGCGCCCTGACCTTCTACGGGGGCTGGTCGGGTCTGGACCTCTCGCTCTACGACCCGGAGGAGGCGCTGCGCTACGTCGACACCGAGGCGGTCCGCAGCGCGCTCTCGATCTTCACGAAGGCGGATCCGACCCGCGAGTGGACGCCGGACGACGTCGCCGAGTTCCTCGCGATCGGCGGCATCGGCCCGGTGATCGTCGGCAGCCCCACGACCGTCGCTGACGAGCTGGAGAGGTGGGTGGACGTGGGCGGGATCGACGGATTCAACCTCGCCTACGTGATCACGCCCGGCACGTTCGAGGACTTCGTCGACCTCGCCGTGCCGGAGCTGCGCCGACGCGGGCGCGTCTGGGACGAGTACGAGGGATCCACTCTCCGCGAGTACCTCCAGGGGCCCGGTCACGCCCGGGTCGCCGACAGCCATCCCGCAGCCGCCTACCGCGGCGCGTACGCCGGCGGCCCGTCAGCGGCCGACGGACTGCCTCCCGAGGTACTGGCGGTGCTCCCCGCAGACCCCGGGACCGCCGCTGTCCCCGCTGCCCTTACCGCCGCCCCCGACCAGGAGAACGCACGATGACCCTCGACAGCACCCTCGCCCGTCCGCGCACCCACTGGATCGGCGCCGCCGACGCAGCGGAATCCGCGCGCTGGAGCGCCGTCGCCGAGGAGGTGGGCCGCGTACTCGCCCTCGACGTGCTCGAGCGCGACCGCGCCGGCCTCGACCCGACCACGGAGCTGGCGCCGCTGCGCGAATCCGGACTCGTGAACCTGCTCGACCCGGCCGAGCTCGGCGGCGGCGGAGCGCACTGGAGCACGGCGTTCCGCGTCGTGCGGATCCTCGCGCGCGCCGACGCCTCCCTCGCCCAGCTGCTGCTCTACCACTACGTCAACTCCGCCAACATCGCGTTCACCGCCCCGGAGTCGGAGCGCGAGCGGTTCTACCGCGCGACGATCCAGGGCAGGCATCTCTGGGGCGACTCCGTGAATCCCGTCGACCCCGACCTGCGTCTCACGCCCGACGGCGACGGCTACCGCCTCGACGGCCTGAAGCGTTTCTCGACCGGCGTCTCGGCCGGAGACGTAGCCCTCGTCAACGCGGTGATCGCCGAGGGCCCGGACGCCGGTACGGCGATCGCCTTCGTGATCGAGCGCGATCGGGACGGCGTCGAGCCGCTCGGCGACTGGGACTACCTCGGGCAGCGTCAGAGCGCGTCGGGCTCGGTCCGTTTCTCGTCGGTGCGCGTCGAGCGGGAGGACCTGCTGGGGCCGCTGACCGACGAGCCGTTCGCGACCCTGATCACCCCCAGCATCCAGCTCGGCTTCGGCAACCTCTACCTCGGCATCGCAGAGGGAGTTCTGGCCCGGGCCCGTGAGATCACGCTCGCTCGGCCGAACGCGTGGTTCCTCAGCAGCGCTGAGCGCTACTCCGAGGACCCGTTCGTGCGCCGGCTCTACGGCGAGCTGGTCGCGCACACCGCAGCGGCGGAGGCGCTCGCCGACCGGGTCGCCGCGCTGCACGACGCCGAGATCGCCAGGGGCAGCGCGGTGACCGCCGATTCACGTGCTGCCCTCGCCATCGAGATCGCGAAGGTGAAGGTCGTCACCAACGACCTCGCGCTGGATGCCGCCTCGCGCGTCTACGAGGCGACGGGGTCGAGCTCGGCCAAGAGCTCGGTGGGCCTGGACCTCTACTGGCGGAACGTGCGCACCCACTCGCTGCACGATCCGGTCGACTACAAGAAGCTCGAGGTCGGCGCCGCCTTCCTGACCGGCGAGGTGCAGCCCCTGTCGCTGTACACCTGAGCGAGCCCGTCGCACCTGAGCGAGCACGTCGCCGCCCGGAGGGGAAGCCCCCGCCGGACATCCGGCCGGCTGCGTCCGCCCGACGCAGCGCGTGCGACTCTGAGGTGCGGGCGGGGACAGGGCTCCCCGCAGCAGAGGGAGACACCCGTGAGACGCATCCACTACGCAGAGGACAGCATCGTCACGGGAGACGAGATCGCGCTCGCCGTGCTCGAGTACGCACGCATGCTCGCCGTCACGTCGACCGCCGACACCGTCGAGGTGCCTGTGCTGCACGGCGACGGGATCCGCTCCGTCCAGCTGCTGCTGGGCCCGGCGAGCCAGATGTTCGTGGAAGACGAACCGAGTGTCGTCGACGAGATCGTCGACACCGAGCTCGTCGCCGATCTGCAGGACCGCGCGGATCGCCTGCGCAGCCCCTCACCGGTCTACTCGGCCGATGACGTCTCGGTGCCATTCGACCCGGTCGACGACGAGTTGCTCTGACCCGTGCTCGCGAGCAGGGCGGAGAGCGCGTCGAGTACCGGCACCTGACCGGCGACGATCAGTCCGCGCGCCTCGACGAGCGAGAGCCACCGCGCCGTCTCGATCTCGGGGACGACGCGGAACACACCGGAGCCGCGCGGCCACTCCAGTTCCACCGTCGTGCTCGAGACGAACACCGTGCTCTCCTCGCCGCGTCCGGCGAAGACCGTCACCGTCTTGGCGGAGTTCTGCCGGAAAACGCCCAACAGGGCGAGGGCGGTCGGAGGCGGTGCACCGATCTCCTCCTCATACTCACGCCGGGCGGTGTCGAGCGGCGCCTCGCCCGCCTCCTGCAGGCCCTTCGGGATCGACCAGGCCCGTGGCCGCCGCGTCCAGAACGGTCCGCCCATCCGCCCGAGGAACACCTCGGTGCCGCCGGCCGCTTCGCGGTACAGGAGCACTCCCGCGCTCATCACCGTCGCCATCGTCTCGCTCCGCTCATTCCGCCATCCTGCCGCGCCACCGTGGCAGGATCGGGGCGACCCGCCCTCGACTGCACGGAGTGAACCATGAGCGACACCGAGATCCTCCGGCGGCTGGGCGACGCGCTCGGCGAGCGCCTGGTGACCGAGGGGCCGACGTTCGAGGCTGTGCACACCGACAAGTCCGGCTGGCGGAGCCCGGGGCGCGCCCTGGCCCTCGTCCGAGCCGCCTCCATCG
>NZ_LIIN01000110.1 GCF_001634385.1 Rathayibacter tanaceti
GCGGCCGCGGCGCGCGGGGCCGGCGGCGCGGGGCTGGGCGAGGATCGGGAGCGGGAGCGGACGCGCTGAGCGGTCGCCCCGGATCCGGCTGCTCACCCCAGCCGCTTCACCATCCGGTAGTTCGTCAGCTCCACGCCCGCGCGCACCGGATGCTGCTCCGCGACGACGCCGAAGCCGCGGCTCTCGAAGAACGGGCGGGCGGTGAGGCTCACGTCTGCCGAGAGTTTTGGAGTGCCGGCTGCCGCGGCCCTCGCCTCCGCGTGTCGCAGCAGGAGGGTCGCCACGCCGCGCCGCAGGAACCGCGGCGAGACGAACATCATGTCGATCCAGCCGGTCGCGCTCACGTCGGAGAAGCCGGCGAGCGCGCCGGGAGCGACGGCTACGAACGCGTCGCGCGCCTGCATCGCCACGTGCCACGTCGGGAGTTCGCGCTCGCCGGCCCACGCTCGGACCTGCTCCGGGGAGTAGTCGGCGGAGGCGGTCTCGGTCACCGCCGCGAGGAACACAGCGAGCGTGTCGGCGGCGTCGGCGGCGGTGTAGGGACGGATCGTGAGCGCTTCCACCGGAGGAGTCTGGCAGAGGGAGGAGTCTGGCCCAGGGGTGAGCCTGGCCCAGGGGCGCGTCTGGCCCAGGGAGGAGCCTGGCCCAGGGGCGCGCGTCGCCGCCTATTCGAGCACGAACGCCCGCCCGTCGATGAGCAGGGTGTCGGCGTCTGCGGTCCAGAGCCCGCCGGTCGAGCGCGCGGAGCCGTCGGCGGCGTCCGAGGTCGCGGCGACAGCGGGAGTGGCTGCGGCGGCGGAGAGCAGGAGCCCGCAGACGAGTGCGGTGATCACGGTGGTGCGGTTCATCGGCGTCGTCCCTGGCGTCGGGGCGGGCCACTTCTCGTGGCGGCGGCGGGAACTGGTGTCGAGCCTCGGCGGCGGAGCCCGTCAGCGCCCTGGGTCGTTCCTCTGGCTCCGCTCGTGAAGTACCGTGCAGCCATGACCTGGGGACGCCTGTACTTCGCCGTGCAGGCGCTCGGTGGTGCGACGTGGTGGGTCGCTGTCGCGCTCGTCCCCGCGGTGCGGACGGCGACGCTCGGCAGCCTCGATCCCGCTCCTGTCGCGGTTCTCGACCTCCCGCTGTTCGTCGGCGCCTCCGCGCTCGCGGCGGCGGGGGTGCGCTGGGCGGCCGTCACGGCGACGGTCTGGACGATGCTCGTCGCACTCGCGTTGGCCGGGTGGGCCACCCTGACGGGGGAGGCGGGCTGGGGCGTCGTCGTGATGCTCGCGGCGGCCGGCGCCTCCGTCGTCGCAGCCTGCCTGCTCCTGCTCGACCGCGTGCCCACGCGCTGGATCGCCTCCGGTCCCTTCGCCTTCCGTGTCGCGACCGCTGGGCGCCGTCCGGGCTCGCACCTCGCGGCGACCCTCGGCCAGATCGCGGTGTTCTGGGGAGGCGCACTGCTGGTGATCCCCGTGGGGATCGCTGCGCTGGAGTCGCGCTGGGGCGTGGGGCTCCCCGCGGTGCCGCCCGTGGTCGTCGGCGCGGGCGCGCTCCTGCTCGTCGCGGCGAGCATGCTCGGGATCTGGTCGGCGCTGACGATGTCGCTGCTCGGGGACGGCACGCCGCTGCCGATCGCGATGACCAACCGGCTGGTGATCGCCGGCCCCTACCGCTGGGTCCGCAACCCGATGGCGGTCGCCGGGATCGCGCAGGGGGTGGCGGTTGGGATGCTGCTCTCGTCGTGGCTGGTCGTGCTCTACGCCCTGCTCGGCGCGGTCGTCTGGAACCAGGCCGTCCGTCCGCTGGAGGAGGCGGACCTCGTCGCCCGCTTCGGCTCCGACTTCGAGCGCTACCGCTCCCGGGTGCGCTGCTGGGTGCCGCGCCGCCCGGAGCGGCACCCGCCCGCCTCCTCGCTGCTGCCGTCCCGGTGAGAAGCCAGAAGTCGTCGCACTCGACGTCGAGTGCGACAACTCCTGGACACTCGCGTCCGCCCGGGCGGACGCCCACCAGGGGCCGGGCCGCGCCGGGGCAGGGCCCGCGCACGAGGCCCGCCTACGATGGTCGCGATGACGACCGATCGCGCGCTCGCCGCCCCGACCGGCGCGTCCCCTCCCGCAGGGACGCCGCCCCGGACGGGACTCCGGGTGACCCTCGGCCTGGGCCTCGTCGCCGTCCTCGTCGCGACCCGTCTCCTCGCCCCCGATGCCACCGGCGACGCGCTCTCGGACGCGGTGCGAGACTTCCTCACCCTCTCGATCAGCGTCGTCATCGAGTCGCTGCCGTTCGTGTTCCTCGGCATCGTGCTCTCGATCGCCGTGCAGCTGTGGGTGCCCGAGGCCGTGCTGCTGCGGATCCTGCCGAAGCGCGCTCTGCCGCGGCGCCTGGTGATCTCGCTGCTCGGCGTGCTCCTCCCGGTCTGCGAGTGCGGCAACGTGCCGCTCGCCCGCGGGCTGATCGTGAAGGGCCTCTCGGTCTCGGAGTCGATGACGTTCCTGCTCGCGGCGCCGATCGTGAATCCGATCACGATCGTCACCACCTACCAGGCGTTCGGCTGGTCCGACGGGATCCTCGTCTGGCGCATCGTCGGCGGCTTCGTGATCGCGAACCTCGTCGGCTGGATCTTCAGCCGCCACTCCGAGCCGATGGCGCTGCTGACCGACCGTTTCCGCGCGGCCTGCGAGGCGGGCGAGCGGCCGTCGCGCTCCCTCCGCGACCGCTCGCGCCGCAGCGTGCTGCTCTTCGCCGAGGAGACCGGAGCGATGATGCCGGCCCTTTTCGTCGGCTCGGCGATCGCGGGGCTCATCCAGGTCGGAGTCTCGCGCGACGTGCTCACGACGCTCGGCGGCGATCCGCTCTGGTCGGTCCTGGCGCTGATGGTGCTCGCCTTCGTGATCTCGATCTGCTCGAACGTCGACGCCTTCTTCGTCCTCTCCTTCGGCTCCACGTTCCTGCCGGGAGGCATCATCGCGTTCCTCGTCTTCGGTCCGATGATCGACGTCAAGATGCTCGCCCTGCTCCGCACCACCTTCTCGGCGCAGACGCTCGTGCGGGTCACCGTGCTCGTCGCGCTCGCCTCGGCCGTGCTCGGACTGGCGGTGAACTATGCGCTCTGAGCGCCTCCTCACCCGTTGGAAGGGCGTGGTCCTCAGCCTGATCGGCGTGGTCTCGACGCTCTGGCTCGCGGCGACGGGACAGCTCGGCCTCTACATCCACCCGCGCTACTTCGAGTTCTCGGTGGTGCTCGCGGTGATGGCCGGCGTGCTGCTCGTGCTCGCCTTCGCGATCGTGCCGGGCTCCGACGAGGATCCGCACGGCGGCGTCGAGGATGCGCACGGCGGCGTCGAGGAGGCGGACGCGCACGGCCACCTGCACGATCACGCCCCCGGCGGGCCGTGGCGCCGGTGGTCGGCGGTCGTGGCGGGAGTCGCGGTGATCGCCTCCGCGGCCGTCGCCCTGCTGGTGCTGCCGCCGGCGGCGCTGACTCCCTCGACCGCGACCCAGCGCGAGGTGAACACGAGCGCGGTCGACGCCTCCGTCACCGCCGCTGCACCGACCGGGGACACCGCCTCGTTCAGCGTGCGCGACTGGGCGACCCTGCTCCGCCAGGGCGCGAGCGAGCAGTTCCTCGCCGGGCGCACGGCGACGGTCAGCGGATTCGTCACGCCCGACGCCTCCGACCCCGAGAACGTCTTCTACGTGGCGCGCTTCGTGGTGACCTGCTGCGCCGTCGACGCGCAGCCGGTCGGCGTGCCGATCTACCAGGAGGACTGGGCCTCGACGTACACCGAGGGGCAGTGGCTGGAGGTGTCCGGCGGCTTCGAGGCGAACCCGAGCGTGACGAGCGCCGAGGCGGTCGTGCTGGAGCCGGCGATGGTCACCCCGATCGACGAGCCGGCGATGCCGTATGTCTACTAAGCCCTTCATAACCAAGGCTGAGAGCGGCCGAGCGGCCGGAAACGGCGCTCGGCGGGCTCCTGGCCTTCGTTCTGCAGGCGCCGGCGGATTCCCGCGCCTCTTCTGGGCCGTCGTGCTCGTGCTCGTGCTCGCGGTCGGCGGGCTGACCGCCGCGACCGTCGCGAAGGGCCCGCGCGTCGCCTCCCTCGAGGTGAGCACCGACGGCATCGTCGAGCGCGACGGCGGCCGTGTGCGCCTGCACCTCGACCAGGCGGTCGAGCCGGACGCTCTCGACCGCCTCACCGTCACTCCCGCGGCGCCGCACACCGCCGCGCTCGACGGTGGTGTGCTCACGCTGACCTTCGCCGAGACCCTGCGCTACGCCACCACCTACGAGATCGGGATCGACGACGCGCGCAGCGCCGCGACCGGTTCCGCCGCCGACCTGCGCGCCTCCTTCACCACGAAGGACCCCGACCTCTTCACGCTCGACCGCACCGCCGATGACCCGTCCCAGCCCGACGCCGTCCGCGTCCGGCCGCTGTCCGGAGGCGAGACCCGCGTCCTCTTCACCGCCGACCGGATCCAGGACTACGTCGTCGTGGGCCCCGTGCTGGTCGTCGTCACCCTCGAACCCGACGGCACGAACCTCGTGCGCACCCTCACGCTGGACACCGGGTCGGAGGGGATCATCCCGCTCCCCGGGCGCGGCACCGTGCGCGAGCTGCACGCCTCGCCCGAGAAGGGCGTGCTCGGCTGGACCTTCAGCGGTGAGTCGCCGACAGGGCCGCTGGACCGCGCTCTTTACTCGTACGACCTGACCGACCAGAAGGGTGAGGCGGTGCCGGTGCTCGGCTTCGACGGCGGGCCGCTGCGGGCGCGCGACTGGCTGTTCGTGCCGGGCACCACCTCCGTCGTCACCCACTCGCTCGACGACACGGTGCTGCTGGTCGACCTGCTGACGCCGGGCTCGATCAGCCCGCTCGGACAGCATGCCGAGCTGCGCGGCTTCGTGCCCGGCGCGAACCGCCTGGTGGTCGCCGACCCCGACTCCGGGTCGCTGATCGACCTGGCCGACGGCTCGGTCGAGACGCTCGCGCTGCCGCCGGCGCAGGTGAGCGCCACCGCCTCGCCGGTGCAGATCCTGCTCCTCGACTCCGGCAGCTACGTCGAGCTCGAAGCGGAGTACTCGGCCGAGACCGGCGCGACGCAGTACTCGGTGGTGCGGGTCGACGCCTCCGGTACCTCCGAGGTGTTCCGCACCTCCCCGACGGGACGGATCCGCAGCATCTGCCTCTCGCCCAACGGGCAGTACCTCGCGGTGGAGGCGGTGTCGGTCGAGGGTGAGCCGGACGACTACCCGGACGTGCCGGGGTTCAGCGCGACGTCGACGGTGCTCGTCGACCTGGGCGCGGGCGACACCTCGCGGAGCGTGAACGGGGTCTCGCGCGACTGGTGCGCGTAGCGCGGCTCGGTCGGACCGCGCCCTCGACGGCAGCGACCCGGACCGGCGGGAGCACGGTGCCGGCGATCGGCGCGGCGAACCGCGGGCCGCTGCCGTTCACGTCGTGCGGCCTCCGCCGGATCAGCGAGGGCGCCAGGGTGGCTGGGCCGCGTTCGGTGAACAACGCAGGAGGGATGTCAGGAGCCGAGCCTGTTCTCGCGGGCCCGGAGGGCTCCGGAGCAGATCCTTCCTTCGTTCTTCACCGGACGGCCCTCAGCGGACGCCGCCCGCCTCCGCCCGCCCCGCCGCGGCCGCCCGCGCGTCGACGAACAGGCTGACGACCAGCCCGAGCGCCACGATCACGATCGCGACCCACGGCAGCACTTCGAGCCCGTTCGCGTCGATCGCCAGACCGCCGACGATCGCTCCGCCACCGATGCCGATGTTGAACGCCGTGGTCTGCAGGGCCGCCGCGAGGTTCCGCAGCCGGAAGGAGGAGGTGCGCAGCATCCGGGTCTGCAGCATCGCCGGGATGCCGCCGAACGCGATGTTCCAGACCACGGCGGCCAGCACGATCGCCGCTGTGGCCTCGCTGCCGGCCGCGACGGCCAGGCCCGCCAGCGCGAGCACGACCGCGATCGCTGCGACGACGAAGCCGGAGCGGGGGAACCGGTCGCTCGCGAAGCCGGCGAGCACGAGCCCGACGGCCCCCGCTCCTCCGAAGGCGAAGAGCACCAGCGGCACGGAGTCGGGGGCGAAGGAGGCGTTCTCAAGCCACGGCGTGATGTACGTCGAGAGGGTGTTCTGGCCGATCAGCACGAGCAGGATCACCACGCAGACGCCGATGATGCGCGGCAGAGTGCGGTCCTTGCGGGCGGGGAGGCGGATCTCTCCGGTGCGCAGGGGGATGTGGTGGTCGACGGCGGGGAGGAATCTGACCACGAGCAGGGCGAGCACCAGGACGATGCCGCCGAGGATCGCGAAGGTCGGACGCCAGCCGAACGCATGCCCGAGCGCGGTGCCCAGAGGGACTCCGAGGACGAAGGCCGCCGAGCCGCCGCCGGCCGTGATCGCGGTGGCGCGGCCGAGGTACTCGGGGGCGACGAGGTGCGCGGAGTAGGCGGAGACGACCGCCCAGAAGAGGCCGTGCGCGAGCCCGCCGAGGATCCGCGCGCCGACGAGGAGCCCGAACGTCGGCGCGAGGGCCGCCAGGACGTTCGCGAGCGCGATCGTGCAGAGCGCCACCAGCACCAGGCTCTTGCGCGAGACGCGCTGCGTGACGAGGGTCAGCGGAGTCGTCGCGACGACGACGGTCGCGGCGAAGATCGTGACGAGCTGGCCGGTCAGCGAGATGCTCACGCCGAGGTCCCGTGACATGTCCGGGATGAGGCCGGTCGGCAGGAATTCGCTCGTGACCGAGACGAAGACGGCTCCGGCGAGCGTGAGCAGGCCGATCCAGGGGAAGGAGGGGGCTTTCGAGGTGTCCTGAGGGTTCACGGTGTCCTGAGTGGGAGGGGCGGGAGGCGACCATCAAGCCTCGCACGCCGGCGTGGCCGCGGACGAACGCAGGCCCAGGCCCCGGCCTGGTCTTAACGTCCACATCGACTGCGTGCCCGCGGCGGAACCGCTGTGTGAGTGCATCACCGAAGCAGCGAAACCCGAACATAGAGTCGGTTTAGCTGGCATCCGTGCTGACCAATCGTGTTCAAGCCCTCTCCGCCGTTTCGCTGCACCCCGAGCAGCGTAAGACCGCCACTCCGCATTATCCGGCCATCCAAAGCGACTAGGTGCTCCGCGTCGGGTAATTACCCTCATCGACCTGACCGCCGATCGCGCCCAACGTGCTGTCCTCGTGCGCCGATCCGAAACTAACCTCAGGGCGCCCGAGCGAGCAAAAGTACGAAGGCGTAAAAATTCAGTCGTCAATCGAGCGTCCGAATCGAGCATGAATGAAGCCCGATGGAGGGGCGCCTCATTGAGGCGGCCCCTCCATCTTTTTGGAGTGCTAATTCGGCCGATAGATGGTCGCGGACGAACTAGTCAACTGTGCGGCCCGCGGTGAGTCAGTGCACTCTCCCACGCGGCAGATATAAGCATCATCCCCAAGACCACGCAGAATAGATTGCGTTCGGATTATTTGTCAGAATTGCAACCAGCGACTTATTGCGATTATCGAAGGTGTGGTACGAATAGAGCGGAACCCCACTAGGGGCAATCGCGGTAACGATGGAAGCATGATCGAATGTATATTTGACACCAGGCTCGTCAGCCCAAATCCAGAAGGTTAGATCGCCTGCTGAGGGTCTCGAACTGTTCTGGACCAAGCGCAAGCGGCCGGTGGTGTGGTAGCCGTAATCAAAAAGCTCCTGCGCTTTTCCCCAACTGTCTGACACAACCAGGGGGCCTCCAAACCACGCATTCTCATTATCTTCGTTGCCAGAGTGCATTGGCCAACCGCCAGCGAAGAGAGCTTGAGAGACAAAATTTGCGCAATCATTCGGCATGTTCTTGTAAGCTAGCCAGCTGGCCCGATTCCTTGCATGGTCGAGCGCGTATTGAATAGCGGCCGCACGATTAGGGGCGTACCCGGTGTTGTCTACGCTTCGGGACGTGGCTTCTTTCCCTGTCGCAGAGTCCAATGAACTATTTTTCTGCACTGACCCCGCTTCCTCAGATTTCTGGGTTTGTAGAGATTCAGCGACATCTGCGTTCTTGAGGGCGTCGGGCGAGTAGGAGAGATGCTGTTGAAGCTGATTCAGTTTTGCAGAAACCTCGCCACTGGCTTGTTTAGCCTGCGCGGAACTACTTGGAAGAATTGTCACGGGTATGACGTCGTCTGAAATCGACTCGTGCCCTAGGCTGTCGAGTTTCCACAGGCCGTCTGAGAATTGAAAGGCGCCTTTCTGCTCGAGGGTGTAGAGGTTCGTTGAGCGAACATCCGCCGCGGCATAGCCCGACCGATTCACAGTTGTGGCCTCCTCGATAGTTGCAGTAGCGGAAGACGCGGTAATTACGATGTCACTGAGGGTGATCGTAGTTGAGAAGCTCGTAAAAATCTCTCCACCCTGGACGTAGAGGTCACGCTGAAGATTGAGCTTCGGATCTTCGTTGTCCACGACGCTTCTGCGATTGTTCGTTATAAGTCCTGTCGGCACAGGGTTGGAACTAATCTGCGGAGATGCCCGCTGAAGCGACTGGGCGTTTCGATGATTGAGATCCGCAGTTGCTGATTTACTCATGAGATCCTGTGCGACGAGTCCGAGTCTCGATGACCATACGACCACAGTCGATGACGCCAGAATTACGAGTTCACCATCATCCCTGAGGCGCAGCGTTGGACTCGACGTCGTGCCTTGGGTTGATGTCGTCCATAGAACTGCGTTATTCCCTCCGTAAATTACTAGGTTGGCATCGCCCTGAATCGCGAGTCGAGGAGCCCCGTTCGAGTTACTGCTCTTCGTAGAGAAGACGGGCGTCGACCCGTCTGAGACGACAAGGCTGCCGCTCGCCTGAAGTTGAGCCTTGTAGCGATTGTTGTACGAAGACAGATACTGACCTGATTTTAGCTCTCGCCCGGGCACAAGCAGATCCTGGTGGGCGCCAGTCCGTCCGCCTCGAGATGACCAGATAGCCACATTGCCTTCGGAATAAAGAACGAGATTGCCGTCATTTTGCATTGTGAGCACTGACTTCGATGCGGTAGCATCTGTTCCAGATGACCAAGTCGGGGCGTTGGTGCTCTTGTAGACGACTAGGTTGCCGTCGGTCTGCACTGCAAATTTCGCCCCTGGATTGCCATTTGTCCCGGAATTCCAAGTCGGTGTCGATCCTTGGTAGACGACGAAATTTCCGTCCGACTGCATTTTGGCACTGTATGCCCCGTCGGGCGAGGCTATTTCTTGGCCCGCAACGAGGTTGCTACCGGATTGAGCTGTATTCTTGTTGGCTGCGTAGCTAGGCGTCGAAATTATGCCGAGGAGCGATGCTGCGACTACAGCGATCGCCAAGATCGTTGGCTTTTTTGACGTGAATTGATGCTGTGGTGCATTTTCCCCCGTAATAGTTCGGCTAGAAATTCGGAGCATATCGTGATGTGTATTTTCTGTCGCGGGTTCTGGCGCAAAACATCGAATTGTGGCACGCTGGCGATAGATTCTTACGGGTCGACTTGAAGAGCGCACCCTTTGGGGTTACATGGATGATGAACGTATTCACAGACAACCGCGTTGGTGTCCCGAAGATGCTCGGAGGCAAACC
>NZ_LIIN01000111.1 GCF_001634385.1 Rathayibacter tanaceti
TCGAAGGGATGCTCGGCCGGTCGCGGTGAGCGGCGGCGGAGCGGGGTCCGCGGGGAGGCCGCTCCCAGACAGGCGCACGCGGTGAGTCGGCAGCGGCTCCTCGCCGAGTCGGTCCGGCCGCCCCCAGCCCGGCAGCAGCCCGCCGATCGGTCGGTTTCGCCCCCCTTTCGGGACGGGTCACGTCAATCCCCCGATCCGCCGGAGCGGACGGCTCGCCCGCGGGGTACGGTCGTCGCAAGCGCCCACCGTGTGCGCTTCCAGGCGCTCCGTTCGAGCGGAAGGCGGGATCGTCGTGAGTGTGATCGCCGCCAACGCCGCGAAGCAGAAGGTCGCCGGGCGCTACTACCTCATCGAGCGGATCGGCTCGGGCGGCATGGGCTCGGTCTACCGCGCGCACGACGAGACGGTGCAGCGCGACGTCGCGGTGAAGGTGTTCCGCGCAGAGGCCTCGAACCCCGAGGACGTCGCGCGCCAGGAGCGCGAGGTGCGGATGCTGAGCTCGTTCGCGCATCCGGGCATCGTGAACCTCTTCGACGCGGGCCTGCACAACTTCGGCGGAGAGGTGCGCCGCTACGTCGTGATGGAACTCGTCGCCGACCCGACGATGGAAGCGCGCCTGGATGCCGGCGCGCTTCCCGCACACGAGGTCTCCGCGATCGGCACGCAGTTGGCCGAGGCGCTCGCCTACCTGCACGAGCGCGGCGTCGTCCACCGCGATGTGAAGCCCGCGAACATCCTGGTCAGCGACGTCGCCTCCAGCGGCTACGACCGCACCGCCAAGCTGACCGACTTCGGCGTCGCCCACTTCATGGACGGCTCACGGCTCACCAGCGACGGCATCGTCATCGGCACGGCGAGCTTCGTCAGCCCGGAGCAGGTGGCCGGCGAGCCGATCAGCGGGGCGAGCGACGTCTTCTCGCTCGGGCTGGTGCTCCTCGAGGCGCTGACGGGTCACCGGGAGTACTCCGGCACGGTCCTCGAGGCGGCGCTCGCGCGGCTGCACCGCAGCCCGAAAGTCCCCGACACCCTGCCGGAGGAGTGGCGGACGCTGCTCGCGGCGATGACCGCGCGCGACCCCTCCGTGCGGCCCACGGCTGACGAAGTGGCGCACCTGCTGCGCGGCGGCGTCGGCTCGGTGCCGGTGGGCTCGGAGTCGCGATCGGCGCGCCTGCGGCGCTCGGTGATCATCGGCTCCAGCATCGTCGGCGTCGGCGCGATCGCGGCGCTCTCCTGGATGCTCGGGGCGCTGGCGGGGCGCTGACGGGGGCCCTCGGCCCCTGCGGATCGCACGGAGTCCGGCAGGTCGGAGATCCTCGTGCAGAGGGCGCGGGAGTGCCGCAGATCGAACGCGGTCACGGCTTCGCGGGTCACCGGCAAGGAGGGCAGGCAGGCCCGGGCCCTACGCCTCCCCGGGCAGCGCCGGCCGCAGAACGAGGCGCGTCCAGGCCCCCACGTAGAGCCGATCGCCCTCCTCGACCTCGCGGCGCTGACCCGCCGGGATCGGGGTCTGCGGGATCGGGGCCCCGGCCTGCGCGAGGTAGGTGCCGTTCGCCGACTGCAGGTCCTCGACCCACCAGCGGTAGCCGTCGGTGCTCAGCTGGCAGTGGCGGCGCGAGACTCCGGAGTCGGAGCCGCAGTCGATCTGCGGCGAGATGCCGCGGGAGACGGAGGGCCGGCCGACCAGCAGCGAGCGCTCGCGGAGTACCACGGTCGCCGGAGGTCCGGGAGAGGGCATCGGGTCGTCCGCGCGCTGCTCGGCGTACCAGTCGGGGTCGACCCAGAGCTCGGCGATCCACGGACGGTCCGGGTCGGCGGGCGCCTCGGGAGCGAGCGTCTCGGCGACGGGCGACCCGGCGACCGAGGGGATCACCTCGGTCGGGGGCTCAGCCGCGGCGGGAGGCGACGGCACCGGAGGCGCCGTGGCGACGGGCACGTCGAAGCCCGCCTCCTGCTCCGGCACCAGCTCGGTGACCGCGGCGGGGTCTCCGCCCGCCGCGGCGCCTCGCCCAGGTGCGAGGCCGGATCGCCGGCCGCCGTCGCGGAGCCGCCCGCCCCGCCCGGCACGCGCAGGGCCCCCGACTCCGTGAAGGGGTCCACCTCGGGCAGGGAGCCGGTGGTGAAGTCGTAACCGCAGTTCTCGCAGAACAGCGCGCCGGGCTCGTTGGGGAACGAGCAGTGCGGGCAGACCGAGGGTCCCGTCGGGATCGCGGTGGTCGGCGCAGCAGCGGCCGGAGGCGGCGAGGACGGGGCACCGATCGGCGCTCCGCAGACGTCGCAGTAGTCGCCGGAGGCCGAGGTGTGCCCCTCGGGGCAGCGGAAGCTCACTTGCGCACCCGGGTGGTCTTGGTCGACGCGGTGTCCAGCGCCATCTCGTCCAGACGGGTGGCGCCGCGCTTGAGCCGCACGGTCCCCTCGTTCGGGTTGTCGATCTCGACCACCTTGCGGAGCTTCGCGGTGGCCTCGTCGTTGCCGGTGACGGCGGCGAGCTGCACGGCGCGGCCGAGCTTGACCGTCGCGGTCGCGTCGTCGCCGACCGCCTTCGCCGCGAGCCCGTCCTGGATCGCCGAGGCCAGCTCGGTCTGCCCGGTGTAGTGGGCGACGGCGGGATCGATACGGGCGGTCAGGGCGGAGTCGTCGGTCCACCGGGCCTTCACCAGAGCGGAGGCGACCACCTGGTCACGCACGCTGAGCTGGACCCGCGCGGCGAGCTGCTCCGCGCCGACCGGCTTCGACGCGACGCGCACCGCCACGTGGTACTCGCGGGACTCGTCGCCCCACGCGCCGGTGGGGTAAGCGCCGGTGAGCGGGTTCACCGCGGTGCGGCGTGCGCTCAAATCCTCGAGGTTCGGCGCGACCTGACGGACGAACAGCAGCTGAGCGCCCTGCGGCGTCCAGACACGCAGCTCGCCGTTCGCGACTCCGCGGCCCATCGAGGCGCGCATCAGCGACTCGAAGTCGGCGGCCATGTCGGCCGGGTTCGCGATCAGGCCCACAGTGCCCAGCAGCGCGCTCGCGATCGTCCGCGCCTCCTCGACGATCCAGCGCGAGCCGACGCCGCGGACGTCGCACTGGAACTCGCCGCCCGCGGCGCGGATCGCGGCATCGAGCTGCATCCGCGACTCGTGCTCGTTCTTGCCGTCGGTGAGGAGGATCGCGTGCCGCTGCGTCGCCTCCGGAACAGTCGCGAAGAGCTGGCGCGCGAGTGTGAGCCAGGTGCCCATCGCGGTGCCGCCGTCGGCCTGGAGGAAGCCGATCGCCTCCTTGGCGGCGGCACGGGCGCCCGCCTCCATGCGCACCATCGAGACGGAGGCGTTGGGGTAGGGGAACGCGCGGTCGGCTCGCTCGGAGCCGGCGATGACGGCGAAGAAAGTGCCGTCGAGGATCTGGTCGACGGCCACAGCGGCGGCGCGCTTGGCGGCGGTCAGATTCTCTCCAGTCATCGAGCCGGAGCAGTCGACGATGATGATCTCGGCGGCTGCACCGTCCGAGCCGGCAGCACCGGTGCCCGAGGCGGTGACCGTCACGATCGCGTGCACATCGGTGGCGCCGTCCGAGAGGAACTCGTTCTGGAACACACTCGCGCTGAACTCCGCCATTCCGCCAGTTTATGGGGAGCAGCGCTCGCGGCGGCGCTCCTGCCCACGGGATGTGCAGGCAAGGGTGGACCCGTGGCACCGCCCGCCGGCGCCCGCTTCGACTACTCGCTCGGCGATGGTTCGAGGGCATCCGAGTCGTCGGCACAATGACGTTCCCGCCGTCTCTGCTCTGCCAGAGCGATCCGAGGGGGGACGAAGGCGTCGTCTCCCGGGCTGAGAGGGCCCGGAGCGACCGGGTAGCATCGTCGGCTCCGAGAGGGAGCGAGGACGGATGCGGGCCTTCACGCCGGTCGAGCAGCGGATCGACGACGCCGCGCGGAGGCTGCTCGCGCGCGGACCCGCTTCGGGAGCGCGCGCAGCCCTGATCGAGTTCCTCGTCTTCGGGGCCAAGCAGGCGTGGGCCTGCGTCTTCGGAGCCGCGCTACTCGCGGTGATCCTCGCCGCGCGGCTCTGGTACCCGGACGACGCCGCACTCGCGCGCAACGACCTGCTCACGCTCGCCGCCGTGGCACTGCAGATCGTGATGATCGCCACGCGCCTCGAGACCGGTCGGGAGCTCTGGGTGGTCGTGCTGTTCCACGTGGTCGGCACCGGCATGGAGCTGTTCAAGACCGATGTCGGCTCATGGAGCTACGCGGCGGACGGCGTGCTGCGACTGGGCGCCGTGCCGCTGTTCAGCGGCTTCCTCTACGCCTCCGTCGGCTCGTACATGGTGCGGATCCACCGCCTCTTCGATCTGCGCTTCGAGCGCTGGCCGAGGCGCTGGCTGACCGGGGTGGTCGCGGTGCTGATCTACGTCAACTTCTTCAGCCACCACTCTCTGCCCGACGCCCGCTGGCTGCTCGTGGCAGCGGTCGGCGCACTGTGGGTCCGCAGCACAATGGTCTACCGGGTCCACCGCGGCAGCCACCGGATGCCGTTGCTCGTGGCATTCGCGCTCGTCGCGACCTTCATCTGGCTGGCCGAGAACATCGCCACGTCTGCCGGCGCCTGGCTCTACCCCGATCAACTCGACGGCTGGCACGTGGTCTCGCCCTCGAAGCTGGTGTCATGGTTCCTCCTCATGATCGTCTCGGTGGTGCTGGTCACCTCGGTCTACCGGCCTCGCGCTCCCGATCCCGTGGCCGCCGTCAAGCCCGAGGCCGACGACGCGGCCGGCTGAGAGAGTGGCCCGATGCCTCCCTGGACCCTCGCTCTCGTCAGCGGCGCTGCCGGCGGCGCCACCCTCCTGATCGGCGCGGCGCTCGCCTGGCTCGTGCGCGTGCCCGCGAAGCTGACCGCCGCGCTCGTCGGCTTCCTCGTCTTCGCGTCGGCACCGGGCGCGGTCGTCGCCTTCGTGACGACGGTGGCGGCAGGAGCGATCCTCGCGATGATCTCGAACACGATGATCCCGGAGGCGTTCGACCGCGACGACGTGATGACGGGGATGTACGCGGTTCTGGGGTTCGTGACGGCGTTCGCGCTGCACGCGGTGGCGTAGCGGGCGGGACGCGAATCCCGGGGACGGCGCGGGTCCGGGAACGGGGACCCGGAGCTGGTGCGCGGGCCGGTCAGCCGCCGAACGCCGTCAGCGCGTCATCGAGCAGGGCTAGGCCGCGCACGACCTCGGCGGGGGTGATGACCGCCGGCGGGACCACGTGGATCCGATTGTCAGCGGTGAAGGGCAGCAGGCCGCGCGCGAGCAGGTCTGCCTTGAGGCGGGCGACGGACGCGACCGGCAGCGGCTCTCGCGTCGAGGGATCCGACACGAGCTCCAGAGCCCAGAACACTCCGGATCCGCGGACCTCGCCGACGAGCTCATGCTTCGCCTCAAGCGCAGCGAGGCCGGGTGCGAGATGCTCGGAGCCGATGGTCCGCGCGTTCTCGACGATGCCCTCCTCCGCCATCGCCTCGAGCGTCGCGACGACGCTGGCCGCAGCGAGCGGGTGGCCGGAATAGGTGAGCCCGCCCGGGAAGACGCGCTCGTCGAAGTGGTGCGCGATCGGATCCGAGATGATGACGCCGCCGATCGGCACATAGCCGGAGTTGACGCCCTTCGCGAAGGTGATCAGGTCCGGGCGCACGTCGAAGGCGTCGAAGGCGAACCACTCGCCCGTGCGGCCGAAACCGGCCATCACCTCGTCGAGGATCAGCTGGATCCCGTACCGGTCGGCGATCTCGCGCACGCCGGCGAGATAGCCGGGCGGAGGCGTGAGCACGCCCGCCGTGCCGGGGATGGTCTCGAGGAGGAACGCCGCGATCGACTCCGGCCCCTCGGCCTGCACGACACGCTCGAGGTGGTGCAGAGCGCGCTCGCACTCCTGCTCGGGTGACTCCGCCCAGAACTCGCTGCGGTAGAGGTAGGGGCCGAAGGCGTGCACATGGCCGCGTGCGAACTCGTTGGGGACGCGCCGCCAGTCGCCGGTGGAGACGATGGCCGCGCCGGTGTTGCCGTGGTACGAGCGGTAGAACGACACGACCTTGTCGCGGCCCGTGAACAGGCGGGCCATGCGGATCGCGTTCTCGTTGGCGTCCGCGCCTCCGTTGGTGAAGAAGACCTTCTCGAAACCGTCAGGCGCCCGCTCGGTGATCAGGCGCGCCGCCTCCGCCCTGGTCTCGTTCGCCGCGGCCGGGCCGATGGTCGCGAGGACGCCGGCCTGCTTCTGGATCGCGGCGACGACCTTGGGATGCTGATAGCCGATGGTGACGTTCACGAGCTGGCTCGAGAAGTCGAGATAGCGGGTGCCGTCCACATCCCACACCTCGGCGCCGAGCCCGCCCGCGATCGGCAGCGGGTTCAGCGCACCCTGCGCCGACCAGGAGTGGAACACGCGGGAGCGGTCGGCGGCGGCGACCGAGGCGTTGTCGCGGACGGCGGGGGTGGTCGGGGACGTCATGGCCTCCATGCTGCCCTGCCGGAGTCGCGCACGCGAGCGGTTCGGCCGAACTGCCCCGCAGCGGCGATCGGAGCGCGGAGGCGGTCGTCAGCGTGCCGTCGGCGACGGCTCGAAGCGAGCGAGCGCCGCCGTGATGTTGTCGTGGCCGCCGCGCTCGTTCGCCCACGCGACCAGTGCCTCCGCCAGCACGACCGGATCGGAGCCGACCCGCGCCTGCGCCTCGTGCAGGACCCGTGCGAGATCCTCGGCCGCCGAGGCGTAGTTCCAGAGGCCGTCCGAGCAGGCGAGCACCCAGCCCGGCTCGTCGAGCAGCTCGGCGGAGACCCGGGGCTCCTCGTCGTGAGCGTCGGCTCCCAGCCAGCGGGTGATGGCGTGCGCGTCGGGCGCCGTCTCGGCCTGCTGCCTGGGCACCCCCGCCGCGATCTGCTCCTGGGCCCACGAGTCGTCGACCGTGAGCAGCCGAGGGACCCCGGTGTCCGGGATCCAATAGCTGCGGCTGTCGCCCACGTTGCCGGTGACCAGCAGTGCGCCGTCGAGCACAGCGGCGGTGAACGTGCACGACGGCGGGTTCGCCCGCTTCTCGGGCACGGCGGCGTCGATCGCCCCGGAGGCGCGCGCCGTGGCCATCTGCAGCAGCGCTCCCCAGTGGTCCGCCCCGCGCGGCTCCCCGCCGACGTCGGCCTCGAGAGCGCTCAGTGCGGCCCGGGCAGCGGCGAGCGAGGCCTTGTCCGAGTCGGGAGTCGATGAGACGCCGTCGCAGACCACGAGCAACGCGAGCCGCAGCGCCCCCTCGTCGGAGGCGGCGGCTCCGGTCGCCATCGCGTCCTCGTTGGCCGCGTGCCGGAGTCCGCGGTCGCAGACACGCCGACGAGCCGGTGCGGCGCCTCGGCCCAGTGCTCGCGCTCGCTCGGAGCCGGACGGCCGCACTGCTCGCAGTAGCCGTCGTCCGCGACCACTCCCCGGCAGTAGACGCACGAGACGCTGCCGGCGACGGCGACGGGCGGAGCGGAGGAGGCGGCGGTCACGATCAGGGCTGTGCCACAGGCCTCGCAGAAGGCGTCGCCGGTGGTCACCGGTTCGCCGCAGGTCGGGCACGGCGTCGCCAGCCCGGCGCTCACGTCAGGGTCCAGCGTCGCACCTCATTGGCCCGGTCGACGAGGCGCAGGCGCTCGGCGCGCTCGCGGGTCGACGCGGCCAGCGCGCGGTAGGAGGCTTCGAGACCGTCGCGGATCGCGGCCTCGTTCGCCTCCACACCACCCACGGTGGCCCCTTCTGCGGGGCCGTCGCGACGCACGAGCTCGAGCGCGGAGGCGAGGACCCGGGTGGTCAGCTCGAGCCGCGTGCGCTGATCGACGGCGACCGAGTCGACGCTCGCGAGCGCGGCGGCGAGCGAGGGCAGACCTCGCCCCGACTCCGCGAGCAGCTCGGCCCGTCGGCGCCGGGCGTCGACGTAGGAGGAGCGGGTCGGAGTGACGATGTCGAGCGCGTCCAACGCCCCGTCGAGGTCGTCGCGCAACTGGCGGACCCTGGCGAGGCCGAAGGCGGCCGGGGCCGTGTAATTCGCGTCGGCGCGGGCGCAGATCACGTAGAGGGACTCCGCCACCTCCGGCTCGCCGCTCGCCTCGCACGCGGCGGCGAGCGCCAGCTTGGGGGCGAGCTCACCGGGGACCTGGCCGTACACGGTGTTGAAGGAGGCGCGCGCACCGACGACATCGCCGCGCGACAGCTGCGCGAGGCCGCTCATCCAGACGGCCCGCCACTCCCACGGGTCCTCGGTGAGGATCTCGCCCGTCGCGCGCGCCGCCTCCTCCCAGCGCTGGGCCTCGATGGCGGCCCTGGCACGCGCGAGCCGCACCTCGACGGTGACGGTGGGAGCGAGCGCGAGCGCCCGCAGCCGCACGATCGGATCGGAGACGTTGACGCCGGCGAGCCAGGCCCGCGCCGGGTCGGACTCGTCCCCTCGCAGCGACGGCAGTGCATCCCACGGCGGAACACGGTCGACGACGTCGGCGACGGGCGCTTCGAACAGCGCGGACTCCGTCGAGTGCAGGGCGGGGTGGCCGGGGCCGCGATCGGTCGCGACGACCTCGCGCAGAACGCCCAGGAGCTGGCCGCGCATCTCGTCGACGGTCGCGAAGCGGTCCTGCGGATCGGGCGCGCAGGCCTTCGCGACCAGGCGGTAGAACGAGTCGTAGCGCTGGAACAGCGGCGTCTCGGACACGGGAGGGAGCGAGGCGACGTACGTGGTCTGATTGCCGCGGAAATCGAGGACGAGAGAGGCGAGCGTGCGTCCGATCGTGTAGACGTCCGACGCGACCGACGGGCCGACGTCCGGGACCTCGGGCGCCTGGTAGCCGATCGTGCCGTAGATCGCGGAATCGTCGTCGTCGATCCGGCGGACTCCGCCGAGGTCGATGAGCGTGACCTGATCGCCCACCTGGATCATGTTGTCCGGCTTGAAGTCGCAGTAGAGCAGGTCGTGGTCGTGCAGGTAGGCGAAGGCCGGCATCACCTCGAGCACGAAGGCGAGGGCCTGGTCGACCGGCAGCGGGTCGGCAGCGCCACCGTTCGCCTCGAGCCGCTCCGTGAGGATCTGCTTGAGGCTCGGACCTCCGACGTACTCCATCACGATGTAGCCCGCTCCGTCGTGCAGGACGAAGTTGTAGATCTCGACGATCAGCGGATGCTCGACCTCGGCGAGGAACTGGCGCTCGGTGATCGCCGCCGCCGAGGCGTCCGGGTCGCCCGAGTTGAGCAGGCCCTTCAGCACGACCCAGCGGCCCGAGACGTTGCGGTCGCGCGCCAGGTAGATCCAGCCGAGCCCGCCGTAGGCAGGCAGCCGACGACCTCGTACTGCCCGCCGACGACGTCGCCGCGGGAGAGCTGGGGAGTGAACGAGAACGGCGTGCGGCAGCTGGGGCAGAAGCCCTCTGTGCGGCCGGGGCGGCCGTCGCGGCCGCGGCCGACAGCCGTCCCGCAGTGCGAGCAGAAGCGCTTGCGCTCGGGCAGCACCGCCTCGGTCATCAGCGCGGCCAGGGGGTCGGCGGCCGGTCGGGAGGGAACCGTCGTCAGCCCGG
>NZ_LIIN01000112.1 GCF_001634385.1 Rathayibacter tanaceti
GTTGTTGCTTGCGTCATACGCATTCACCCGGTTAGGCTGAAGGAAGTTTCTTTCCCTCTGCCGCCGTGGCAACTTGTATAACCTAGCACATCCGCAAGCCGTGTCAAATCCGGCCACTTCGCTCTGTCGTCACGCTAATTCGCGCTCCCACCTTGCTTGACTCAGGACCTGAGTCCTGCGCCAGGCGGCGAAGATGCCGGATCCGAAGGATCCTGCGGCGGCTTTACATCCTCGCGGCAGACCCGCCGTGAAGGCTTGTCTTGCCGAAGGGATGGTCCCGATTGAGGCCGGGACGTGGGAGCTGCTGCTCTTTCCGTTTCCCTGCGGCCTTTGTGGCGACTAGGAATAAGCTACGCAGAGGTCGGCGCGGTGTCAAACGAAGACCCCAAATCGCGCATCCCGGGCGTGTCGAGACGAGGTCCCCGCAGCCGACGTCCCGCGCTCCCGACACGCCGGCCCTCGGCTCCGCTCCGCCCCGCAACGAGAACGAGGAGCGCGCGGCCCGGATCACTCCGGTGCTGCGCGCTCCTCGGCGGGCGAGCGAGGGCTACGCCCCGATGCCGACCGCCTCCGCTGAGACGTCCGCCCCGGGGGCCGACGGCTCGAGCGCCTCCGCGACCCGCTGCGCGAGGGAGGTGTCGACGTTCGCCCAGTACTGGAGCACGCGCTCGCGCAGCTCCGGACGGGTGACCTTCGACACGTGACCGGCGATGTTCGAGACCAGTCGCGCACGCGCGGCATCGTCGAGGACCTCACGGTAGAGCGTGCCGGCCTGACCGAAGTCGTCGTCCTCGGGGTGCAGGGTCGCCGCGGCACGCGTGAGCTCGCCGTCGGTGTCCCAGCCCGTCGACTCCGCAGCACGCGCGGGGTCGGCGTGGGCGCCGCCGGTGGTGTTCGGCGCGTAGACCGGGACCTCGGACTTCTGGAAGTCGAACCGCATCGGGCCGTCCTTCGAGTACGAGTGCACGGGCGACTTCGGCGCGTTGACCGGGAGCTGCGCGTGGTTGGTCCCCACGCGGTAACGGTGCGCATCCGCGTAGCTGAAGATGCGTGCGAGCAGCATCTTGTCGGGGCTCGCCGCGATCCCGGGGACGAAGTTCGAGGGGGCGAAGGCCGCCTGCTCGATCTGCGCGAAGTAGTTCTCAGGGTTGCGGTCGAGCGTCATGGTGCCGACCTCGATCAGCGGGTAGTCCGCGTGCGGCCAGACCTTGGTGAGGTCGAACGGGTTGAACCGGTAGCTCTTCGCGTCCTCGTAGGGCATGACCTGCACCGAGAGGGTCCAGGACGGGAAGTCGCCGCGGTCGATCGCGGACGAGAGGTCGCGGATGTGGAAGTCGGCGTCCTCCCCGGCGATCTGGTCGGCCTGCTCCTGGCTCAGGATCTCGATGCCCTGGTCGGTCTTGAAGTGGTACTTGACCCAGAAGCGCTCGCCGGCCGCGTTGATCCACTGGTAAGTGTGCGAACCGAAGCCGTCCATGTGGCGCCAGGAGGAGGGCAAACCGCGGTCGCCCATCAGCCAGGTGACCTGGTGCGCCGACTCGGGCGAGAGCGTCCAGAAGTCCCACTGCATGTCGTGGTCGCGCAGGTGGCTGCCCGGGAGGCGCTTCTGCGAGCGGATGAAGTCGGGGAACTTGATGCCGTCGCGGAGGAAGAACACCGGGGTGTTGTTGCCTACGAGGTCGTAGTTGCCCTCGCTCGTGTAGAACTTCAGCGCGAAACCACGCGGGTCGCGCCAGGTGTCGGGCGATCCCTGCTCGCCGGCGACGGTGGAGAAGCGGGCGAGCATCTCGGTCTCGACCCCGGGCTGGAAGAGGGCGGCACGGGTGTAGGCGCTGACATCGCCGGTGGTGGTGAAGCGGCCGAAGGCTCCTCCGCCTTTGGCGTGGACGACGCGCTCCGGAATGCGCTCGCGGTTGAACTGCGCGAGCTTCTCGACGAGGTAGTGGTCGTGGAGCGCGACGGGTCCGTCGGCTCCGACGCTCAGCGAGTGCTCGTCGCTGGCGACCGGCGCCCCGGAGTTGGTGGTGGTGAATCGTTCCTCGGTCATGTTCCTCCTGTCGGCGAGGGGCGCGAGCGCCCGCCGCTGCGGTGTCGAGCGGATGTCGTTCAGTGGGATGCCGCAGTCAAACAGTCGGGGCAGGTGCCCCAGAACGTGACATCGGCGGTGTCGACGGCGAAGCCGCTGGCCGTCGACGGGTGCAGGCACGGAGCTCCGCCGACGACGCAGTCGACGTCGGCGACGGCTCCGCAGCGGCGGCAGACGACATGGTGGTGGTTGTCGCCGACCCGCAGCTCGAACCGGCGGGGGTGACCCTCCGGCTCGATGCGTCGGGCGAGCCCGGCGTCGGTGAACGCCGAGAGGACCCCGTAGACCGCCTGTGCGGAGGTCTCGGGCAGGCTCTCGCGCACTGTCGCGAGGACCGTGTCGACGCCGGCGTGCGGATGCTCCTCGAGAGCGAGGAACACGGCACGCCGGGTGGACGTGACCTTGAGCCCGGAGGCTCGGAGTCGTGTGTCCACTGTCGTCATGCCGGTCACACTAGCCGAGTTGTCTTGACGGATTCAAAACAACCAATGCCGTGGCGCGTCCCGTCGGCGACCATCCCCGGACGCACGGGCGGCCTCCCACTCCGGCCCGGTCACGCGACCGGCCCCTCGGCCAGCACAACCTGCGCGGAGTGGGTGGCGCCGGCCGTGTCGACCCAGTCGATCGTCACCGACTCGCCGGGCTCACGCTGGGCGAGCGACGCCGACAGGGCTTCGGCGGAGGTGATCGCCGCACCGTCGACAGCGGTGATCGTGTCGCCCGCCTCGAGGCCCGCAGCAGCGGCGGGCGCACCCTCGACGACTCCGCCGATCACCGCGCCGCCCCCGCTCGTCGCCGCAGCACCCGATGAGAGCGAGACTCCGAGGAACGCCGGGTAGCCGATCTGCACCGTCGCCGTGTCGGCTCCGGCCTCGATCGCGGCCACGATGTCGAGCGCGTGCGCGATCGGGATGGCGAAGCCAGTGATGTCGGCCGTTCCACTGGACGCGGCGGTATCGATCCCGACCACCCGACCCGCGGAGTCGACGAGCGGTCCGCCCGAGTCGCCCGACACGATGTCAGCGTCGGTCTGGATCAGTCCGGTGAGGGTCTCTCCAGCGATCCCCGACTCCGACTGGGTGGTGATCCGCTGATCGAGCGCGGTCACCGTGCCGGAGGCGGCGACCAGGTCGCCGGTGCCCCCGGCGTTGCCGACGGCGGTCACCACATCACCCACGCTCACCCCGTCGGCATCGAGGGTCGCGGGAGTGAGGCCCGAGGCGTCGTCGAGGTGCAGAACGGCGATGTCGTTCGTCGAGTCGGTGCCGACGACACGCGCGGAGTAGCTGCGACCGGTCGACTCGACGGTCACCGACACGGCGGTGGCGCCCTCGACCACGTGGTTGTTGGTGAGGATCATGCCGTCGGCGGTGAGGATGATGCCGGTGCCCGCGGACCGCGCGTCCTGATAGCCGAGGTCGGAGGTGATGGTGACGACTCCCGCGGTCTGCGCGCGCTCGCGGTGGTCGTGGCGGAGTCGGGTCGCGGCGAGCCGCCCGCGGTACCGCCCCCGTACGGCGAGACCGCGACGCCGCCGCCGAAGGCACCGCGCGAATCGCCGGGGTAGACCGTGGTGGTGGCGTTCGGGGAGGCGGAGGCGGGCGCCTCGGTGCTGCCTGCGTAGGCGACGCCTCCCGCCGCGACCGCGATCAGCACGGCGAGCCCCGCCCCTCCGGCGATCAGCGCGCGGCGGCGGCGGCGACGGTCGTCGAGGCGCAAGGCCCGGTTCTCGTCGGCGCGGATGCTCTCGGCGGGAACGGAGACGGTCGGGGCGAGGTGCGCCGCATCTCCGTCGGGCTGGGTGGGAAGCTCGCGCTCCGCAGGTTCGTGTCGCTCGTTCATGATGTCGTCCTCGGGGCCGGGGCCGCCCTTGACGGCGACCGGCCCCCATTCCACGACCGCGCACCCCGCTTCGACTGGACATGGACTCCGCGTCGGCTGGATATGAACTATGCCGAACCTATGAGTGATTGGATGGTTGTGGCTACAACCATCGAGGACTAGCGTGTCAGCGGTGACCACCTACCCCGCCGACCTGCTCGCCCCCGACACCACGATGGGCGCGGTTACCCTCCGCGTCGCCGACCTCGATGCGATGATCGCCTACTACCGCGACGCCGTGACGCTCGAGCTGCTCTCGCACGAGGGGTCCGTCGCCGTCCTCGGCCGCGGCGGCACGGCAACTGTGATCCTCCAGCACGCCCCCGAGCTGACGCACGCCTCGCCCCGCAGCGCCGGCCTGTTCCACACCGCGATCCTCTTCGAGTCGGAGGCGGCGCTCGCGGCCGCCGTGCACAGCGTCGCCACGCGCCACCCCGGCTCCTTCACCGGCAGCGCAGACCACCTGGTCAGCAAGGCCTTCTACTTCGACGACCCGGAGCACAACGGCGTCGAGCTCTACTGGGACCGCGACCGCACCCAGTGGTCGTGGACGCACGGGCGGATCGAGATGGCAACGCTGTTCCTCGACCCGAACACCTTCCTCCGCGAGCACCTCACCGACGAGGCGATCGCGCAGCCCCGGCTGGGCGCAGCCTCCGTGGGGCACGTGCACCTCAGCGTGGGAGACGTCGCCACCGCGAAGGAGTTCTACGTCGACCGGCTCGGCTTCGAGACGACGATCGCCGCGGGCGGCCAGGCACTGTTCGTGTCGGCGGGCGGCTACCACCACCACATGGCGATGAACACCTGGAACTCGGCGGGCGCGGGACGGCGGCAGCTCGCGCTCGGTCTCGGGCAGGTCGAGATCGTCGTGCCCGGCGCCGACGACCTCGGAGCGCTCGGCGAGCGCCTCGGACGAGCAGGAGTCGCGACCCGCGACGACGGGCGCACGCTGGCCTTCGAGGACCCGTGGGCGAACGCCATCCGCGTGACGGCGGGCTGAGGTCCGGCTCCGTGGGCCGGGCGCTTCCGGCGGTGGGAGCCGGGCCAGGGCGTCGCCGGGGACAGCGGAACGCCGCGGGTACGATGGATCCGCGGAAGACCGCACTCCCCCGAGACTCCGGAGAACACGGTGCCCACGATCGTCGTTGAAGTCATGCCCAAGGCCGAGCTGCTCGACCCGCAGGGGAAGGCCGTGGCCGGCGCACTCGCGCGACTGGGCCACTCCGCACTGCACGGCGTGCGGGTGGGCAAGCGCTTCGAGATCACCGTCGACGAGGTGACCGACGAGGTGCGCGCCTCGGTGCAGGCGATCGCCGACGAGATGCTCTCGAACTCCGTGATCGAGGACGTCGTCGGGATCCACTACCCGGCGGAGGCCGCCCGATGAGGATCGGCGTCATCACCTTCCCCGGCTCGCTCGACGACCGCGACGCCCAGCGCGCCGTGCGCTTCGCGGGTGCGGAGCCGGTCGCGCTCTGGCACGGCGACCACGACCTCGACGGGGTGGACGCGATCGTGCTGCCCGGCGGATTCTCGTACGGCGACTACCTGCGCTGCGGCGCCATCGCCTCCCACTCGCCGATCATGCGCGAGGTGGTCGACGCGGCGAACGCCGGGACCCCGGTCCTGGGCATCTGCAACGGCTTCCAGATGCTGACCGAGGCGCACCTGCTGCCCGGCGGCCTGATCGCGAACGACATCGGATCCTTCGTCTGCCGCGACCAGCGCCTGCTCGTCGCCAGCACCGAGACCGCCTGGACGAACGGCTTCGAGCCCGGCCAGGAGATCACGATCCCGCTGAAGAACGGCGAGGGCGGCTACATCGCCTCGGCCGAGACGCTGCTCGAGCTGGAGGCGGAGGGGCGGATCGTCGTCCGCTACCTCGGGCACAACCCGAACGGCTCGATGAACGACATCGCCGGCATCAGCAACCGGCGCGGCAACGTGGTGGGGCTCATGCCGCACCCGGAGCACGCGGTCGAGGAGGGCTTCGGGCCCGACACGGCCGCCGCGATGCGCTCGGGCGTGGACGGGCTGACCTTCTTCACGTCGGCGCTGCGCTCGCTGCTCGCGTCGGCCTGACGCAACCGGTTTGGGAGCTCCGCCCGCCCGCGACGCACGAGACCCCCGGTTCCGGTTGGGGGTCTCGTGCGTGATGGGCGATGTTCGCGGGGTCAGGCCGCGACGAGCTTCGCCAGGTAGGTCGCGGGCTTGAGGGACAGGCGGGGCTCCGCCTGACGGAAGGCGTGGATGGCGGCCACCTGCTTCCGGGCCTCGATGCCGCGCTCCGCGAGGACGCCGCGACCCCAGTCGACCGCTGATGCGACCGCCGCGGGGGTGGTCGATGCCCCGTCACCGAAGATGGAGACGAGCTCCTCGGTCGGGTCGGCGTGGTCTCCGAGGAGACCACTGAGGGGAGATGCCATGGTGAGTTCCCTTCTCTCGTCGTGAGGTGCGCGCCGCGGAAGACCGCACGCGTCCTCATCTTCGCCCGCGGTCCGCGGACCGCCATGGGACGGAAGTGCCGTTCTGAACCGGCGGCCTCGTCCCGGAGGACTAGGACGTGCCTTGGGGGTGGACCGCACGAGTGTCGTGATTCTCTCAGGTTAACGGTGGGCCCCTTGGCTAGGGTGGCAGCCGGTCGGGAATCCCTCCGCCCGAGACGCTTCCGGGGGGTGGCAGAGATTCGACGAGACACCATCCGGGTGAGCCTCGTCGGCGACGAGATCGTGGTCGCCGGTCTGCAGCGCCTGATCTCCGCCGAGGAGGACCTCGAGCTCCTCGATCACGGCGACGGGCGAGCGGACGTGTGCGACGCCGACGTCGTCGTCGTCTCGATCGACGAGCCGAGCGGCGAGCCCGCGGTGCGCGGACTCGCCGAAAACGAGGCCTGCGCGGTGCTCGTCCTCTCGGCGCTCGACGACGACGCGCTCGCAGCGCGCGTGCTCGCCGCAGGCGCCAGCGGCTACGTCCTCCGCGATTCGGGGGCCACCGCGGTCGTCAACGCGATCAGGGCGGTCGCGACCGGGAGCGTCCTCGTGCCACGTCGGCTGGCCGGCCGCGGCGCACTCGCGCTCACGCTCGACGACCCGGCGGAGGACCGCGGGGCTGCCGAGCGGATCGAGCAGACCCTGGCCGTGCTGAGCGACCGGGAACGCGACGTCGTCCGCCTGGTCGCGGACGGCCGCTCGAACGGCGAGATCGCGCAGGCCCTGCACCTCTCTGAGTCGACGGTGAAGACCCACCTGTCGAACTCCTACGCCAAGCTCGAGATCTCCGGCCGCGTCGCCCTCGCCCTGCTGATCACCGACATGCACCGCGGGGCCTGACCCGCGGGTCAGTACCCGCGCTGAGCGCGTCGCTCCTGAATCGTCTCGAGGCGCCGACCCGACTGGCGGCGGGCCATCGCGCCCAGGGCGCGCGGCGCGAGGATCATGCCGAGGACTCCCCAGGCGAGCGGGACGACGACCGCCAGAACGAGCCGCCCGCCCTCGAGCACGAACCCGGGCAGGAGGACCGCGCGGGCGAGCTCGCCCAGCCAGTAGACGGGGAAGACCGAGACGACGGCGCGGAGCCACTCGGGGAGGAGCTCGACCGGGAAGAAGACGCCCGAGACCAGCATCAGACCGTAGGCGACCAGCGAGAGCGGCAGGACCGCGAAGGGCGAGGACACGAGGCTCCCGAGGGTCGCCCCGAGCGGGACGGTGCAGGCGAGGGTGAGCACCGCGAGTCCCACCACTCCGATCCATCCCGCCGGGTCGCGGGGCAGGACGCTTCCGATGACGAGGTCGGAGCTGATCAGGATGAGGACCAGCGCGACGAGGTTGGTGACGCTCAGCGCGATCAGCTTGCCCGAGAGGTAGGAGGCCATCCCGAACGGGAGGGTCTTGGCCCGCAGGACCGAACCGTCCTCCTGCTCCGTCACCAGCTCGCTCGCAATACCGACCATGCCGCCGACGAACATCGACGCGGCGGCGAAGCCGGCGAGCACGGAGCGCACGCCGTCCGCGCCTCCGAACAGGTCCAGATCGAGGAAGCGGAAGACGAGGACCAGGACGACGGGAGGCACGAGGAAGGAGACGGCGGTCCAGCGGAGGAACCGGCGGCGGAGCTCGATCCTGGCCTGGACGGCGGCGACGCGGGCGATGCCCCGGGCCGCGCGGGCGCGACTGCTCCGAGGCGCGGCGGACGTGGTCGTGGTTGCGGTGCTCACGGGCGGGTCTCCTTCTCGGTGGATGCGAGCTCGGGCGCGCCATCGACGGCCTCCGAGCCGGCGACGATGGCGAGGTAGGCGTCCTCGAGAGAGGCGCGACGGACCTCGAGTCCGGAGAGGTCCACACCGCGCGCCGACAGCCGGGCGAGGACGGGAGCCGGATCGCTCACGTGCTCGGTGTGCAGGCCGCCGTCCGCGCGCCAGCGGACGGTCGTCCCGGAGGCGAAGCGGTCGCGGAGCTCCTCCGGGGAGCCGTCGGCCTCGACGGAGCCCCGGGCGAGGATGACGATCCGGTCGCACATCGCCTCCGCCTCATGGAGGTCATGCGTCGCCCAGAGGACCGTCGTCTCCGGCGTCAGAGCACGGATGAGCTCGTGGAACGCGGCGCGGATCTCCGGATCGAACCCGGTGGTCGGCTCGTCGAGGAAGACCAGCTCCGGGCGCCCGATCAGCGCGGCGGCCACGTCGACGCGACGCCGCTGGCCCCCGGAGAGGGTCGCGAGGCGCCGGTCCGCGAGGTCCTCGAGCCCCACGGAGCGCAGCATCTCGCCGACGGGCAGCGCGACGCCCGGACGGGCGGCGTCGTGCGACGCGGCCACGAGCTCGAGGAGCTCGCGGACCCGCCAGGTCCCGTGATCGCGCCACGCCTGGAGGACGATCCCGATCCGGGAGCGCCAGACGGAGGGCGCGTCCAGAGGGTCGGCGTCCAGGACGCGGACGCGTCCGGCCGACGGGCGCCGGAATCCCTCCAGGATCTCGATCATGGTGCTCTTGCCCGCGCCGTTCGGGCCGAGCACGGCGATGCGCTGGCCCCGCTCGACGTCGAGCGTCACGCCCGCGAGCACGTCCTTGGCGCCGTAGCGCATGCGGAGATCCTCGACGCTGATGGCCGGCGAGTGCTGCGAGGTCTTCATGGTCACCTCCGGTGGGTAGTGGTGTGCTGGATGGAGTGGTCGACGAGCCTGCGGTCGAGCAGCCACGCGAGGAACGACAGATCGGTCGACGAGGGGAGGGAGCCGTGGGTCTCGTGGAAGTCCCACTGGTGCAAGGCGAAGCGCAGGGCGACCACGGCGTCGAGGAGGCCGGGATCGAGCGGGCCGCCGCCGGCCTCCGCGTAGCCGCGGTCGAAGGCCACCGCCGCTCGAGCGCAGGCAGCGTCGGACTCCCCCGCCGCTGCGGCGGCCAGCGAGAGCTCGGTGAGCTCGCCGCGGAGCCAGCCCCGCATCGAGCTCGGGGGGGGCCCCGAAACCCCGCTCTCCGGTCCGGCGACGACGACGACGTCTCCGCGCGGGTCGACGAACACGGAGCCGAGGCCGAAACGCCCCGTGCCACGCGGACCCCCTCGGACGGGG
>NZ_LIIN01000113.1 GCF_001634385.1 Rathayibacter tanaceti
CGCCCCCGCGCCCGCCCTGGCCCCGCAAGGCAGAGGACGCGGACCGAGAAACGCGTGCCAGCGTTTCTCGGCAGTCCGACGCGACCCGCTCTGCGGAACGCACCCCGTCGAGAAGCCGACTGCGAGCGGGGATGCGGCCCGCCGCATCCCCGCCATCCGACACCGTTCGGCCCAGGGCGAACGCGTGGGCGCCGCTCAGAGAGCGGGAGGTAGCCTGTCACTCACATTTCCTCGTCAGAAAGGCGCCGGGTGTCGCACCCGCAACATTCATGAACGTCAAGCGCATCTTCCGGGGTCCTCTCCTCTACGTCGTCCTGGCGATCGTCGCGGTGTGGATCGGCTCCTCGCTGATCACGATGTCCGGCTTCCGACCGGTCAGTACGCAGGAGGGTCTCGACCTCCTCAACGACGGCAAGGTCCAGTCGGCCAAGATCGTCGACGGCGAGCAGCGCGTCGACCTCACTCTGGCGCAGGCCGACGGCGACAACGGCACCCAGGTGCAGTTCTACTACGTCGCTCCTCGCGGCACCGAGGTGGTCGACGCGGTCACGCAGGCGAACCTGTCGGACGGCTACAACGACGAGGTCCCGCAGACCAACTGGTTCCTGTCGGCGCTCGGCTTCCTCCTGCCGATCCTCCTGATCGGCGCCTTCTTCTGGCTGATGCTCTCGGGCATGCAGGGCGGTGGCAACCGCGTCATGCAGTTCGGCAAGTCGAAGGCAAAGCTGGTCTCGAAGGAGTCGCCCAAGGTCACCTTCGGCGACGTCGCGGGCGCCGACGAGGCGATCGAGGAGCTGCACGAGATCAAGGAGTTCCTCAAGGAGCCCGCCAAGTTCCAGGCCGTCGGCGCGCGGATCCCCAAGGGCGTCCTGCTCTACGGCCCTCCCGGAACCGGCAAGACCCTGCTCGCCCGCGCAGTCGCCGGTGAGGCAGGCGTGCCCTTCTACTCCATCTCGGGCTCCGACTTCGTCGAGATGTTCGTCGGAGTCGGCGCCAGCCGCGTCCGCGACCTCTTCCAGCAGGCGAAGGAGAACTCGCCCGCGATCATCTTCGTCGACGAGATCGACGCCGTCGGCCGCCACCGCGGCGCCGGCATGGGCGGCGGTCACGACGAGCGCGAGCAGACTCTCAACCAGCTCCTCGTCGAGATGGACGGCTTCGACGTCAAGACGAACGTCATCCTGATCGCGGCGACCAACCGGCCCGACATCCTCGACCCGGCGCTGCTGCGCCCCGGCCGCTTCGATCGGCAGATCGGCGTCGACGCCCCCGACCTGCTCGGCCGCAAGAAGATCCTCGAGGTGCACGGCCGCGGCAAGCCCCTCGCCGGTGGAGTTGACCTCGAGGTCGTCGCCCGCAAGACGCCGGGCTTCACCGGAGCCGACCTGGCGAACGTGCTCAACGAAGCCGCACTGCTCACCGCCCGCTCCAACGCGCAACTCATCGACAATCGCGCGCTCGACGAGGCGATCGACCGCGTCATCGCCGGGCCGCAGCGCCGCACGCGTGTGATGCGCGACAAGGAAAAGCTGATCACCGCCTACCACGAGGGCGGCCACGCCCTGGCTGCGGCGGCGATGCGCCACACGGACCCCGTGACGAAGGTCACGATCCTCCCGCGCGGCCGTGCCCTCGGCTACACGATGGTGCTTCCGCTGGAGGACAAGTACTCCACCACCCGCAACGAGCTGCTCGACCAGCTCACCTACGCCATGGGCGGCCGCGTCGCGGAGGAGATTGTCTTCCACGACCCGACCACGGGAGCCTCGAACGACATCGAGAAGGCGACCTCGATCGCCCGCAAGATGGTCACCGACTACGGGATGTCGGCGAACATCGGCTCGGTCAAGCTGGGCCAGTCCTCGGGCGAGATGTTCCTCGGCCGCGACATGGGACACCAGCGCGACTACTCCGAGCAGATCGCCGAGACGGTCGACGCCGAGACCCGCCAGCTCATCGAGCAGGCGCACGACGAGGCGTGGCAGGTCATCAACGCCAACCGCGACATCCTCGACATGCTCGCGACCGAGCTGCTCGAGAAGGAGACCCTCGACCACGACCAGCTGGCCGAGATCTTCAAGGACGTCCGCAAGATCGACGAGCGCCCGCAGTGGCTCTCGAGCGACAAGCGTCCGCTGTCCGATCTGCCGCCCATCGCGGTCCCGGTCGCCAAGGCTCCGATCGACTCGGGTGCCACCGACGGAGGCGTCACCTCGGCCGGAGCCGACGAGGTCGCGCCGAAGCGCCCGCCGCTGATCAACCCGCGCCCCGCGACGGCGTAGCGCGCGCGTGCCCGTCGACAAGGCGCGCATCGAGGCGGCCGTCGCCGAGATCCTCGCGGCCATCGGGGACGACCCGGGTCGCGAGGGTCTCGCGGCGACCCCGCGCCGGGTCGCCGAGGCCTGCGAGGAGTTCTTCGGCGAGTTCGGCGCTGACGCCGCCGAGCAGCTGACCGAGACGTTCGCCGTGGTCGAGGGCGGGCAGGAGTCGGCACTCGACCAGACGGTGATCGTGCGCGATCTGGCCTTCCGCTCGGTCTGCGAGCACCACCTCCTGCCGTTCCTGGGCTTCGCGCACATCGCCTACCGGCCGCGGGAGCGCGTCGTCGGGCTCGGCCGGCTGCCGCGGGTGGTCGACACGGTCGCCTCCCGCCCGCAGCTCCAGGAGCGGTTGACCGAGCAGATCGCCGATGCCCTCGTCGAGGGCCTCGCGCCCGAGGGCGTGCTGGTGGTCGTCGACGCCGAGCACGGCTGCGTGCGGATGCGCGGACCGCGCCAGACCGCGAGCTCCACCGTCACGGTCGCCGCCCGGGGCTCGCTCGCCGAGCCGGCCGCCCGTGCCGAGATCGTCGCGCTGATCGGCGCTCCGCGGGGGCAGTGACGTGCTCTCCTCCGTCGCCGACCTCGTCCCGGCCGGACGCGCCGCGCTCCTCGGGATCCTCAACGTCACTCCGGACTCGTTCAGCGACGGCGGCCGGTGGCTCTCGCTCGACGACGCGGTGCGCCACGGCCTTGAGATGACCCGGGCGGTCGGCGACGGCCCCGCCTCTTTCGGCGCAGACCTGGTCGATGTGGGCGGTGAGAGCACCCGCCCGGGCGCGGTGCGTATCGACTCCACCGCCGAGCAGCGCCGCGTGCTGCCCGTGGTGCGGGCCCTCGCCGCAGAGGGCGTGCGCGTCAGCATCGACACGATGAGCGCCTCCACCGCGGGCGCCGCGCTCGACGCGGGAGCAGTGGTGGTCAACGACGTCTCCGGCGGACTCGCCGACCCGGCCATGCTGCCCCTGGTCGCGGAGCGCGGAGCCGTCTACATCGCGATGCACTGGCGCGGTCACAGCGCAGGCATGAACAGCCTCGCCTCTTACGTCGACGTCGTGACGGACGTGCGCGACGAGCTGGAGCGCCGCGCGGACGCCGCTTGCGCGGCGGGGATCCGTGACGACCGCCTCGTGCTCGACCCGGGCCTCGGCTTCGCTAAGAACGGTGGGCACGACTGGGCCCTGCTGGCGCGCCTCGAGGCGATCGTGGCACTGGGATTCCCGGTGCTGGTAGGGCACTCGCGCAAGCGCTTCCTCGCTCCGTTCGCCCCCGCGGGCGCGTCCGCCGCCGAGAGGGACGATGTCTCGGCGATGCTGAGTCTGCTCGCCGCCGAGCACGGAGCCTGGGGCGTGCGCGTGCACGACGTCCGCTCGTCCGCCCGGGCCCTCGCGCTCGCCGCCCGACTCCAGGAGGAGACCCCGTGACCGTGCCCGACTCCGCCGCCCTGGCCCTGCGCGACTCCATCACCCTCACCGGCCTGCGGGTGCGCGCCCACCACGGCGTCTTCGACTTCGAGCGCGAGAACGGCCAGGACTTCGTGATCGACGCGACCGTCTGGCTCGACACCGCGGCCGCGGCTGAGGGCGACGCCCTGGGCGAGACGGTGCACTACGGCGAGCTCGCCATCGCGCTGGCGGACGCCGTGACCCGCGATCCGGTCGACCTGATCGAGACCCTGGCCGAGCGCCTCGCGCGCGTCGCCCTCGGCTTCGCGGCGGCGGACGTCGTGCGGATCACCGTGCACAAGCCGGACGCCCCGATCCCGCTGCCGTTCGAGGACGTCGCCGTGCAGATCACGAGGGCCCGCTCGTGAGGCCGCGGCAGCAGCGTCTGGCCCCGGCGCGACACGTGGTGCTGGCTCTGGGCAGCAACCTCGGCGACCGGCTCGCGCACCTGGAGGAGGCGGTGCGGGCGCTCGCGACGACTCCCGGTCTGCGGATCGAGGCGGTCTCCAAAGTGGTCGAGTCGCCGGCGTGGAAGCCCGGGGGCGTCGACGCGGACGCACCGGGCTACCTCAACGCGGTGGTCGCCGGCTCGACCACGCTCGACCCGGACGACCTGCTCGAGGCGACTGCGGCGATCGAGCTGGCCGGTGGACGCCTCCGCGGCGAGGGCGAGCAGCGCTGGGGCGATCGCACCCTCGACATCGACGTCATCGCGGTCGGAGGGGTGCTCCGCGACGACGCCCGCCTTACCCTCCCGCACCCGCGGGCTGCCGAGCGCGCTTTCGTGCTCGACCCCTGGCTCGACATCGAGCCCGCGGCGGTGCTGCCCGGCCACGGACCGGTGGCCGAGCTGCGCGCGCGGGCGACCGACCGGGTGACCGACCACGCCGCGGCGCTGTCCTGGACACGGCGCAGCGACTCCGACCCCGAGAGCAGGACCCCGTGAGGCGCACCCGCATCAGCACCCTCCTCGGTCTCGGGCTGGCCGGAGCCGTCGTCGGTTTCCTCCTGGACCTGGCCATCGCCGCGGCCGGCCGGCCCGTGATCATCCCTCCGCTGACCGTGCCGGTCACCCTCGTCGTGGTCGGCGCCGTCGTCCTCGGCTTCGCGATCCCCATCCACCGGGCGACCACGGGAGCAGTGCGCCGGCCGATCGATCCGTTCCGGGCGATGCGGGTGGTGGTGCTCGCGAAAGCGTCCAGCCACGTCGGCGCACTGCTGCTGGGAGCCTCGGGCGGCGTCCTCGTCTACCTCCTGAGCAGGGCGATCCCTTCGCTAGGCTCCGTGTGGCAGGACGTCGCGACCATCGTGGGCGCGCTCGTGCTGCTGGTGGCCGGCCTGGTCGCCGAGCACCTGTGCACCATCCCACCGAGCGATGACGACGACAGCGCCGTCGGCGAGGTGAACCACGCCTGACGCCGACACCCGATCGGATGCGGGCAGGGAGGACGACACCATGCCCGACCAGCCAGAGGATGCGGCGCAGAGCGCTCGCCAGACCCGCCGCGAGACCCGCTCGCGGAGCGAGGACCGGCTGGAGGTCGCGGGGGAGTGGCGGCGGGTCTCGCCGCGGTACGTCGCTGTCGAAGTCGTCTCGGCGGTCGTGTCCAGTGTCGTCCTCCTGGCGGTGCCGGTGGTGCTGCTGCTGGTCGGGGTCGACTGGGCGTGGATCCTGGTGCTCGCGGCCGCGGTGCTCGCGGCGACCCTCCTGATCGTGGCGCCGCGCCGGGCTCGGGCGTACGGCTACCTGCTGCGGCATGACGATCTGCTCTTCCGCCGCGGCATCATGTTCCAGCGCTTCGTCTCAGTGCCCTACGGTCGGATGCAGCTCATCGACGTCAACCGCGGGCCGCTCGCCCGGGCGCTCGGCCTCGCCGACCTCCGCTTCGTCACTGCCGCCGCCGCGACGGGCGTCAGCATCCCGGGGCTCACCGAGGGCGATGCCGAGGAGCTCCGCGACCGGCTCGTCGAGCTCGCCGAGTCGCGTCGGGCCGGCCTGTGACCGAGCCCGCCGCCCCGGCGGTCGAGACCGATCTCGCCGACGGCGAGTGGCACCGTCTCCATCCGGCCACGCCCGTCCTCAAGGGCGGGATCGGCCTGCTCGTCGTGCTCGGCATCATCGTCACGAACCTCCGCGAGCGCCTGGTCGAGCTCTTCCTGCCCGGGCCGGAGGGATTCGAGAGCGGAGATCCCGTCGACGAGCTGCTGCGTCGCGGGCTGGTCGGCTGGGCGCTGCTCGTGGTGGCGGTCGGGCTCGCGGTGGCCGTCTTCGCCTTCTGGCTGTCGTGGCGGATGCACACCTTCCGCATCACCGAAGAGGTCGTTGAGGTCCGCTCCGGCGTGCTCTTCCGCACCAACCGTCGGGCACGGCTCGACCGGATCCAGGGCATCGCGGTGCAGCGGCCGCTGTTCGCCCGGCTCTTCGGCGCAGCGAAGCTCGAGGTGAGTGTCGCCGGGCAGGACGCGAACGTGCAGCTCTCGTACCTCGGGTCGCGCCTGGTCGACGCCCTGCGGCGTGACATCCTGCGACTCGCCTCCGGGGTACGCGAGCGTGAGGCCGTCGCCGGGGAGGGGCCCTCCGGCGGGTTCCTCGCGCGGCGACTGGAGGAGTTCGGCGAGCCGGTGGACGACTCGCCGCCCGAATCGGTCGTCTCGATCCCGCCGTCTCGGCTCTTCGGCTCGCTGGTGTTCAGCGGATTCACGCTGTTCCTGGCCGCGTCGGCCGCCGCCGTCGTGTTCGTCGCCGTCTACGGTTCGCCGTTCGTGCTCTTCGCGATCCTGCCCGGCCTGATCGGCTCGGGCAGCTACTACGTCCGCCAGTTCGTGCGCTCGCTGCGCTACTCCATCGCCGCGACGCCCGACGGCGTGCGCGTCGGCTACGGCGTCCTCTCGACCAGCAGCGACACGCTGCCCCCGGGCCGGATCCACGCGGTCGAGATCACCCAGCCGCTGCTCTGGCGCCCGTTCGGCTGGTGGCAGGTCAAGATCGATCGCGCGGGCCACGCCGCATCGCGCGGAGCGAACGGCGAGCCGAACACCACGATCCTCCCGGTCGGCGATCTCGCGGCCGTCGAGCGCGTGCTCGGCCTGCTGCTGCCCGGTACGCGTGAGGGAGCGGAGTCGACGCCGGTCGGCGACGCGCTGCGGCACCGTGACGCGGCCGGCTTCACCCGCGCACCGCGCTCGGCGGTGTGGCTGCGGCCCTTCTCCTTCCGCAGGACGGGCTACCGACTGACCGACGAGGCGGCGATCCTGCGCAGCGGGGCGGTCTGGCGGCGGGTCGCCGTGGTGCCGCTGGCGCGCATGCAGAGCATCGGCGTACAGCAGGGTCCGCTGCAGCGGCTGCTGGGGCTGGCCTCGGCGCGCGTGCACACCGTGGCCGGACCCGTCACTCCGACCGTGCCCGTGATGAGTGTCGTCGATGCGCTGGCGTTCTTCGAGAGCCTCGCGGTCTCGGGTGTGCGCGCTGCCGGGCGCGATGCCAGCCACCTGTGGGGGCGGCGTGCTGGCGGACCAGTGACCTGGCCCGCTCCGGAGGGGGACCCGTATGCCTGAGAACCGCCGGGACGGACGCCTCGGCGTCGGCATCATCGGCGCCGGCCGAGTCGGTCCGGTGCTCGGCGCCGCGCTGGCCGGCGCCGGGCACGCCGTCATCGGCGTCGCGACCACCAGTGAGACCGGCCGCGAGCGCGCCGATGCGCTGCTCCCGGGGGTGCCGGTCCTGGCGATCCCCGATCTGGTGGAGCGCAGCGAGCTCGTGATCGTCGCCGTTCCCGGATCGGAGATCGCGGCCCTCGTCTCGGGACTCGCCGCGACCGGTGCCTGGCAGCCTGGACAGCTGGTCCTGCACACCGCGCCCGAGCACGGCTACGGCGTGTTGGCGCCGGCGCTCGCCTCGGGAGTCATCCCGCTGGCCGTGCATCCGGCGATGGCGTTCAGCGGCACCAGCCTCGATCTCGCCCGCCTCGCCGAGACGTATTTCGCGGTCTCGGCGCCCGGCCCGGTGCTGCCGATCGCCCAGGCCCTCGTCGTCGAGATGGGAGGCGAGCCGGTGACGATCACCGAGGCCGACCGCGCCGCCTACGCGGAGGCCGTTTCGACGGCGACCACGTTCTCGACGGCGATCGTCGACCAGGCAGCCGATCTGCTGGCGGGCATCGGCATCGAGAAGCCGGGTTTCTTCCTCTCCAGCCTCGTCCGCTCCTCCGTGGACGACGCCCTGCGCCGCGCGGCGGGCTGAGCGCTCAGCGGGGCGCCTTCTCGCGGAGGACCGCGGATTCACGGTGCCGTGGCGACTCGTCACGAGGGTCGTCAGTGGGTTCTGTGCAACGAGGAGGGAGGAGACGGGCCCTGCGGCGTGATCGGGGACAGCTGCCGTGCGACCCGCGAGAGGCAGGGTCGTCCGTAAGAGCTCCACAGCGGTTTGCGGGAGGGTACTGGCCCGGTGCCGCAGGATGCCCTGCGGCGAACGCCAGGAAGTCCACGGGGTGTCGATCGGTGTGGCGCGCCGCAGTGGCACGGATTACCATGCCTCCACCAGGTATGTTGGTCGTCATGCTGTCGGAAAGTCAAATATCTTTGATTCTGTCGAGTTCCTGTTCAAGCGGTAGAAGAGCTTCGAGACGCTGGCCAGCGAAGTGGGGACCCTGGCTCGTTGTTCTGGCCAGATAGCTCTGGCGAGTACTCACGAACGCACATCAAGAAGTCAGACGCGTTACAAATCAGTTCTCTATCGATGCCTCCGTGCGGAGGCAGTCGGTCATGTGCTCGCTGCTCGATTGATTGTGTCGAATCCCGAGCGACTCGATGCCATTATTCGCACCCATGATGCTTAGTATCAATGCTGATCCGGGGCGGGCCGCGAAGCAGCTTCTACTCAGTAGGTTTTCACACCGCACTCACGCGGTGGCAGTAGCAAAATCTGTCTTCACCGAAGCGTGGCCACTGTGGGACGGTAGTGCGGCCTCGGCTCTCCTGAAGGGTGAACGGGCCCCGGGCGCCGTCGGTACAGGAGCGCCTCGCGCCGCAGTCCGGACGACAGAGGCCGATACCGTCGGCAGAGCTTGAGCGGACGCGTTGATCGCAGCGGGACGTAGCTGGACACTACGATCGTGAAGTCGTCGAGTCGAGCTGACAGTCTTGTTGTACCCGCGATCGCCGTCGTCGGGTTAGGCGTTGCATTCGTCGCCCTATACCCCACGTGGGCGCCAGTCGCGTACTACACATGCCTTCCTCTATTAGGCCGTGCTCTGCTTGAATATGGATTCAAGGTTCTATTTCAAATCCTACTCGCCGTGGCCCTGATTATGGTTTTTTCGGGGAAGTGGATGTCCTCGAGTCGCTGGTTGGTCTTCCGAAGAGTCACCGCATTGCTTGGGTCAATTACTCTCTTGCCCACTTGTGCGGTGGCAGTATACGTGTCTGCACACTACTATCAGCAGATTGTTCTCGGCGGCGCTGGTGGTGGCTGTAACGCGCAGTGGTGGTGTGCTTCGTTCGCCGGAAGCGTCTGGTTCTCTCCTGCGGTGGCATGCGTCCTCGATGTCATCGTGTCGCGCCGCGTTCACATCCGAGACAAGATGCCGCTAGTTCCAATTTTCGCCTGCTTGTCCTTAGTTACCCGTACGTCGATTTTCGCGTTATTCCGTACGAGGTGAGCGGTATGCCAGTTAGGCCAGACTAAGTGCTCGCGTCCGAGGACTTCTTTCCACGGCGCCGCTATCTGGTCGACCGAGCTCCTTGATCAGGAGAGAAGT
>NZ_LIIN01000114.1 GCF_001634385.1 Rathayibacter tanaceti
GACACGGCCGGCCCGGTCCGGATCGAGGTGCCGGACCGCCGCTCCGAGCGCCACGGCGAACGCGACGTTCTCGGTGCCGGAGCGCCGTCCCCGCTCCTGGCCCCCGCCGTGCACGAGCGGCTCGAACGCCAGTCGGTTGCGCAGCAGAAGCGCCCCGACCCCCTTGGGGGCACCGAGCTTGTGCCCCGAGATCGAGACCGCGTCGGCCCCCCAGCTCGCCACATCCAGCCAGCCCGCGGCCTGCACCGCGTCCACGTGCAGCGGCACGCCCTGCGAGCGGCAGACGGAGGCGATCGCGGGGACGTCCTGCACCGTGCCGATCTCGTTGCTCGCGGCGAGCACCGAGACCAGCGTCGTGTCGGGTCGCACGAGCGCCGAGAGGGCGTCGAGGTCGAGCCGCCCCTCGCCGTCGACCGGCACCACCGAGATCTCGAAGCCGTGCAGCCGTCGCAGGTGCTCGGCCGACTCCACCGTCGCCTCGTGCTCCAGCGCCGAGAGCACCAGGTGTCGGCCGCGCGCGGCGCCCAGGGCGATCCCCTTCACCGCGGCGTTGATCGACTCCGTGCCGCCCGACGTGAAGAGCGTCTCGGAGCCGCGCCCTCCGAGGAACCGGGCGACGCGGCTGCGCGCCTCCTCGAGTGCCCGCGCCGCAGTGCCGCCGAGCGCGTGCGAGCTCGAGGGATTGCCGTACTCGCTGGTTAGGAAGGGCCACATCGCCTCCAGCACCTCGCGGCGCACCGGCGAGGTCGCCGCGTGGTCGAGGTAGATCACGCGACCGCGATGTCGAGGCCGAGATCGAGCGAGCGGACACTGTGCGTCAGCGCGCCGACCGAGATCACATCCACTCCGGCCTCGGCGATCGCACGCACCGTCGAGAGGTCGACTCCGCCGCTCGCCTCCACGACCGCCCGCCCGCCGATGAGCGCGACGCCCTGGCGCAGCAGCTCCGGCGTGAAGTTGTCGAGCATGATCGTGTCCGCGCCCCCGGCGAGGGCCGGCTCGATCTGGTCCAGGCGGTCGACCTCGACCTCGATGTGCGCGGTGTGCGGCACGGAGGCGCGCGCCGCCCGCAGCGCGGACGCCAGGTCGATCCCGCGCTCAGCGAGTACCGCGAGATGGTTGTCCTTGGCGAGGATCGCGTCCGAGAGCGAGAAGCGGTGGTTGCGGCCGCCTCCGCAGCGCACGGCGTACCGCTCGAGTGCGCGCAGGCCCGGAGTGGTCTTGCGGGTGTCGACGATGCGGGCGCGGGTGCCCTCGACGGCGGCGACGTAGCGCGCGGTGAGCGTCGCGATGCCGCTCATCCGCTGCACCAGGTTGAGCGCCACGCGCTCACCGCGCAGCACACCTCCGGCCGGGCCCTCGATCCTCGCCAGCGTCGCCCCGGCCTCGAAGGCCGCGCCGTCCTTGAGCAGCACCGTGCAGCGGATGCGCGGGTCGGCGTGCCGCATGGTGCCCTCGAGCACCGCGCCCGCGCTGAAGACGCCCGGCTCCCGGGCGACGAGGGCGGCGCTCGCCGTCGCGTCGGCGGGGATCAGAGTGTCTGTGGTGAGGTCGCCCCAGGGTGCGTCCTCCTCGAGGGCGAGGGCGACGACGCGGTCGATGCTCTGGCTGGTCAGCACGGGAGGGCCGCCTCTCTCCTGGTGTCGGGTCTCCGGGCGGAGTGGGGATCGGTTCTGCCGCGCTCGGCGGCGGGCGCCGCAACGTGGTCGGGCGAATCGGTGCGGTGGTGCGCGCCGACAGATCCGGTGCGCGCGAGCGCCGCGTCGATCAGCGCGAGCGCGCAGGTCAGCAGGTTCGCGTCCTCCAGAGTCCGCACATCGAGCGGTGCCGGCACGGCGGAGCCGGCGAGCGCCGTGCGCGCGTCCGTCAGCCCGGCCGCATCGCGCGAGAGCCCGGCTCCGGACCACATCGCCTCCTGCAGCGTTTCGCGCTCGAGCCTCATCGGCACGAGCCGGTCGGCGGGTCCCGCCTCCGACTCGGGGCGGGGCGGGAGGGAGTCGAGGGCGGCCGCGACACGGCGGGCGAAGACCACGCCCTCGAGCAGGCTGTTCGAGGCGAGCCGGTTCGCACCGTGCACGCCGGTCCGGGCGACCTCGCCGACCGCGAAGAGCCCGGGGAGGCTCGTCCTGCCGTCGAGATCCGTCGCGATCCCGCCCATCCAGTAGTGGGCGGCGGGAGTGACGGGTAGCAGATCGCCGCTCAGCGAGAGCCCGTTCGCCCGGCAGACCGCCGAGATCGTGGGGAACCGCCGCGCCAGGACCGCCGGGTCGATCGCGCGGGCGTCGAGGTGCACGGGGAGCCCGCCCTGCCCGCGCATCCGCTCGGCGATGGCGCGGGCCACCACGTCGCGAGGGGCGAGCTCGGCATCGGGGTGGACGTCGAGCAGGAAGCGCGTGCCCGCGGCGTCGCGGAGGACCGCGCCCTCGCCGCGCACCGCCTCCGAGACCAGGAACCCGCCGGGCAGGGCCAGCGTGGTGGGGTGGAACTGGTAGAACTCCAGGTCGGCCGCGGCCGCTCCCGCGCGCAGCGCCGCGGCGAGCCCGTCCCCGGTCGCCACCGAGGGGTTGGTGGTGTGCCGGTAGAGCTGGCCCGCCCCGCCGGTCGCGAGCACCACGCGTCGGCGTGCAGCCGCTCGATCGCGCCGCCCCCCAGCACCTCGACACCCGTCACCGCCGCTCCCTCCCGCAGCAGGTCGATCAGCGCCGTGTCCTCCTGCAGCTCGACGGAGGCGCCGCGCACCGCGTGCACGAGCGCCGCCTCGAGAGCGGCGCCGGTCGCATCGCCGCCGGCGTGCAGGATCCGCGGACGGGAGTGGGCACCCTCGAGCCCGCGCGCGAGCTCGCTGCCGGAGCGATCGAAGCACACCCCCCACTCCTGCAGAGCGGTGATCGCCGCGGGACCGCCGGCGCAGAGCACCTCGACCGCGTCGCGCACGGCCAGCCCTGCTCCGGCGGTCAGCGTGTCCTCGACGTGCAGCGCCACGGAGTCGGCCGAAGCGGTGACCGCGGCGATCCCGCCCTGTGCGGCCCGGGGTGGACGACTCGGCGAGCGCGCCCTTGGTGACCACCAGCACCTCGTGCCGACGGGAGGCGACCAGCGCGGTGACCAGGCCGGCGATCCCGCTGCCGACCACGACGACCCGCACGTCAGGCCGCCGGACCCGCGGGCGGCACCGCGGCCAGCATCCGCTCGAGTGCGACGCGCGCCTGGACCTGCACCGACTCCTCCACCGAGATGCGGTTGAGGACGGTGCCCGAGACCAGGCCCTCGAGCACCCAGGCGAGGTAGCCGGGGTGGATGCGGTACATCGTCGAGCACGGGCAGACCACATCGTCGAGGCAGAAGATCGTGTGCTGCGGGTACTGGGAGGCCAGGCGCTGCACCAGGTTGATCTCGGTGCCGATCGCGAAGGTCGAGCCCGCCGGCGCCGCCTGGATCGCCTTCACGATGTAGTCGGTCGAGCCGTACTCGTCGGCCGCGTCGACCACGGCCATCGGACACTCCGGATGCACGATCACGCGCACGCCCGGGTGCTCGGCGCGCGCCTTCGCGATCTGCGCGACGGTGAAGCGCTTGTGCACCGAGCAGAAGCCGTGCCAGAGGATCACCTGCGCGTCGAGGAGCGTCGCGGTGTCGGACCCGCCCTGCGGCTTCCGCGGATTCCACATCGGCATGCGCTCCAGCGGCACCCCCATCGCCTTCGCGGTGTTGCGGCCGAGGTGCTGGTCGGGGAAGAAGAGCACGCGCTGTCCACGCGCGAACGCGTCCTTGAGCACCGTCGCCGCGTTCGAGGAGGTGCAGACCACGCCGCCGTTGCGCCCGCAGAACGCCTTCAGCGCGGCGGAGGAGTTCATGTACGTCACCGGGATCAATGGGACGCGCCCGTCGGCGTCCGGGTCGGTGCCGTAGAGCTCGGTGAGCTCGGCCCACGCGTCCTCGACCGAGTCGATGTCGGCCATGTCGGCCATCGAGCAGCCCGCAGCGAGGTTCGGCAGGATCACCGCCTGCTCCGGCCCCGAGAGGATGTCGGCCGTCTCGGCCATGAAGTGCACGCCGCAGAACACGATCGCCTCGGCGTCGGGGTTGCCGGTCGCCGCTTTCGCGAGCTGGAACGAGTCCCCCACGTAGTCGGCGTACTGCACCACCTCGTCGCGCTGGTAGAAGTGGCCCAGCACGAGGACGCGCCCGCCCAGCGTCTGCTTCGCGTTCAGGATGCGGTGGTGCAGCTCCTCGGCGCTCGCCGCCGTGTACTCCTCGGGCAGCCTGCCCTGCACAGGCGCGTCGAGGGGGATCGGGTCCGCCTGGGAGGCACCGGGGCCGTACGCGGGCAGGCCCAGGTCGAACGACCAGGGCGCCTCGGCCAGCTCGGGCGCGCAGGTCGCGCCGGGGGCAGACCCGCTCTCGATGAGCCGGATGGTGCTGTCGACGGATGTCACGGTGTCTCCTCGGGAGGCGGCGGAGTGTCGGGCGGTGGCGGAGGCGGGCGGAAGCGGATGGAGGGTCGGCGGGCTCAGATGGGGAGCGGGCCGTTGTCGACGAGGGCCGCCGACGCGTCGTAGCGGTACAGGCGGGGCGGCCGGTGGCGGGTGCCGGTCAGGCGCTGTCCCGTCGGCACCACGGCCCGTGAGGCCTCGATCGTCCGGCGGAAGTTCGCCGGGTCGAGCGGTCTCTGCAGGACGGCCTCGTGCACCTCCCGCAGCTGGGCGAGGGTGAAGGTGTCGCCGAGGAACGCCTGGGCGATGCGCGAGTACTCCATCTTGTTGCGCAGCCGCCACAGGGCGTACTCCACGATACTCCGTGGTCGAAGGCCAGATCGAGGGGGAGATCGGTGCACAGCCACGTGACGTTCTCGCCGACGGTCGCCTCGTCGGCCTCGGAGGTGCGCACGAGCGCCCAGTAGACGATCGAGACCACGCGGCGCTCGCCGGGGGAGCGGTCGGTGCCGCCGACGGCGTAGAGCTGCTCGAGGTAGCGCGGGGCGAGCGCGGTGGTCTCGCGGAGGGTGCGGCGCGCGGACTCCGCCAGGTCCTCCTCCGGGTGCAGCGGCCCGCCGGGCAGTGCCCAGAGCCCCTCGAAGGGTTCGCGGATACGGCGGACGACGGGGATCCAGACGGTGCTGGCTCCGGTCTCGGGGTGGGGGCGCAGGGCGAAGATGACGGTCGAGACCGCGAGCTGAATCGCCTCCACGCCGGCTCCCGCCTGTGAGTCGCACTGACTTTAAGTGTGGGAGCAACCTTAGTGTCGTCGCGACCCGAACGCCAGCCCGAGGATGTGGCGAGAGGGACCCGACGCCGGTCCGTGCCGCCCGCTAGGCTGACCGGACAATCGAATACCGGGCCGCATACGCGACGCGGGAGAGCCGGCTCCGGTCGGCACCGAAGGAGCAAGCCTCCCCGCCAATCTCTCAGGTCTTGTACCGCGTCGAACTGGCCACTCTGGAAAGCGATCCGCTCGGATCCGCCGATGGTGAAAGCGCCGCACTCCGCGACGGCGCGAATCTCTCAGGCTCCACGACAGAGGGGGAGTTCCCACGGCACTGCTGTGCTCTGCCGCATCGGCGGCGCGAGTCCAGCACTGCGATGAATTGGAGAACTCATGTCCGAGACCCCCTCGACCGAGGTCCGCTACTCGCCCCTGCACGAGGTGCATGTCGCTGCGGGCGCGTCCTTCACCGACTTCGCCGGCTGGCAGATGCCGGTGCGCTACTCCGGCGATCTCGCCGAGCACCACGCCGTGCGCACCGCCGCCGGCCTGTTCGACCTCTCGCACATGGCCGAGATCCTCCTCGTGGGGCCCGAGGCGGTCGACGCCCTCGACTACGCCCTCGCGAGCGACCTCTCGGCGGTGGCCGTCGGCCGCGCGAAGTACACCCTGCTGCTCGAGCGCACCGGCGGCGTGATCGACGATCTGGTCGTCTATCGCACAGGCGAGGACCGCTTCATGGTGGTCGCGAACGCCGCCAACCGACGCATCGTCGTCGAGACCCTGCGCGACCGCACCGCGATGTTCGAGTGCGAGCTGTTCGACGAGAGCGACGACATCGCGCTCATCGCGATCCAGGGCCCCCGCTCGCTCGAGATCCTGCAGAACCTGCCGGGTCTCGCGGTCGAGCACGGCGAGGAGGCGGTGCTCGACACCGCCGCCGCCGCCCGCCTCCTCGCCGAGCTGCGCTACTACCGCGCGGTCCCCGCGACCTTCGAGGCGCACCCGGTCCTGATCGCGCGCACGGGCTACACGGGGGAGGACGGCTTCGAGATCTACCTGGCCCCCGAGACCGCTCCCACCCTCTGGCAGGCCCTCGCCGAGACCGGCGGGGGAGCGGGCCTCGTCCCCGCCGGTCTTGCCGCTCGCGACACTCTCCGGCTCGAGGCGGGCATGCCGCTCTACGGCCACGAGCTCTCGCGCGAGATCTTTCCGGCCCAGGCGGGCCTGGGGCGCATCGTCGCGCTGGGCAAGCCGATCGACTTCGTCGGTCGCGCCGCGACCGAGGAGGGGCCCGCAGGCGACGCGCCCGTCCTGGTGGGCCTGGTCGGCGATGGTCGACGCGCCGCCCGTGCCGACTACACCGTCCTCTCCGGCGACGACGAGGTCGGAGTCGTCACCAGCGGCGTCCTCTCGCCGACCCTCGGACTGCCGATCGCGATGGCCTACGTCGCGCCCTCCGCCGCGCAGCCGGGGACGGTGCTCGCCGTCGACATCCGCGGCACACGCCTCCCGATGACCGTCACCGAGCTCCCCTTCTACTCGAGAAAGAAGAACTGACATGGCCGTGCCCTCCCCGCTGCAGTACACCTCCGACCATGAGTGGATCCGCGTCGACGGCGATGTCGCGACCGTCGGCATCACGTCCTACGCCGCCGACAAGCTGGGCGACGTCGTCTTCGTCGAGCTGCCGGAGGCGGGCTCCCGCGTCGAGGGCGGCAGCGTCGTCGGCGAGATCGAGTCGACCAAGTCGGTCGGCGAGCTCTTCGCGCCGGTCGACGGCGAGGTCCTCGAAACCAATGCGGCCGTCGTCGACAGCCCCGAGCTGGTCAACTCCGACCCGTTCGGCGAAGGGTGGCTGATCCGGGTGCGCGTCGACGCGCTCCCCGAAGGGCTGCTCGACGCCGCCGCCTACACCGAGCTGGTGGGCGAGTAGATGGCGGCCACCAGGGCCCCCGGCGCGTTCGAGTCCCGCCACATCGGGACCGACGCCGACGCCCAGCGCACGATGCTCGCGGCCCTCGGCTACGACTGCGTCGAGGAGCTCGTCACCGCGGCCGTGCCCGAGTCCATCCGCGTGCGCGAGCTCGCTCCTGTGCTGCCCGCGCCGGCCACCGAGACGGAGGCGCTCGCCGAGCTGCGCGCGCTCGCCGCCCGCAACATGGTGCGCCGCCCGCTGATCGGCCTCGGCTACCACGGCACGCACACCCCCGCGGTGATCAAGCGGAACGTGCTCGAGAACCCCAGCTGGTACACGGCTTACACGCCCTACCAGCCCGAGATCTCTCAGGGTCGCCTGGAGGCCTGATCACCTTCCAGACGATGGTGTCCGAGCTCACCGGCCTCGACACGGCCGGCGCCTCGATGCTCGACGAGGGCACCGCGGTCGTCGAGGCGATGCTGCTGGCGCGCCGCGCCTCGAAGGCGCGCACCGATGTCTTCGTCGCCGACTCCGATGCCCTGCCCCAGACGCTCGCGCTGCTGCGCGGCCGGGCGGAGGCGGTCGGTATCCGCATCGTCGAGCTCCCGCTCTCGCGCACCCCGGCCAAGGAGGTGCCCGAGGCGTTCGGCGCCTCGTGCAGTACCCGGGCGCGTCCGGCCAGCTCTGGGACCCGTCGGACGTCCTCGCCGCCGTCAAGGCCCGTGGCGGTCTCGGTGTCGTCGCCGCCGACCTCCTCGCGCTCACCCTCGTCCGCTCGCCGGGCGAGCTCGGCGCGGACATCGCGGTCGGCACCTCGCAGCGCTTCGGCGTGCCGATGGGCTTCGGCGGACCGCACGCCGGCTACCTCGCGGTGCGCACGGGACTCGAGCGCCAGCTCCCCCGGCCGCCTGGTCGGCGTGAGCCAGGACGCGGCGGGCCACCCGGCCTACCGCCTGTCGCTGCAGGCCCGCGAGCAGCACATCCGCCGCGAGAAGGCGACCTCCAACATCTGCACCGCGCAGGTGCTGTTGGCCGTGATGGCGGCGATGTACGCGGTCTACCACGGCCCCGACGGACTCGCCGCGATCGCCGAGCGCGTGCACGGACGTGCCGCGCTTCTGGCGCGCCTCCTGCTCGACCGCGGCCACGCCCTGCGTCACGCCGACTTCTTCGACACCGTGTCCCTCGTCGTCCCCGGTGGTGCGGAGGCGGCGGTCGCCCGCGCGCGCGACGCAGGGTTCGACGTGCGGCTCGTCGACGCCGACACGGTGGCCGTCTCGATCGACGAGACCGTCACCGACCTCGAGGTGATCGCCGTCGCGACGGCCATCGGCGACCTCGACTCGTCGTTCGGCTTCGTCGGCGGCGCGGCCCGCAGCATCCCCGTCGCGCTCGAGCGGCGCACTCCCTTCCTCGTGCACCCCGTCTTCAGCAGCCACCACAGCGAGACGTCGATGATGCGCTTCCTCAAGCGCCTCGCCGATGCCGACTACGCGCTGGACCGCGGCATGATCCCGCTCGGCTCCTGCACGATGAAGCTCAACGCCGCCGCTGAGATGGAGGCGGTCAGCTGGCCCGAGTTCGCGGACCTGCACCCGTTCGCGCCCGAGGCCGACGTGCAGGGCTCGCTCGCGCTGATCGACCAGCTGGAGGGGTGGCTGGCCCACCTCACCGGCTACGACTCGGTCTCGCTCCAGCCCAACGCCGGCTCGCAGGGGGAGCTCGCCGGGCTCCTGGCGATCCGCGGCTGGCACCGGTCCCGCGGCGACGCCGACCGCACCGTCTGCCTGATCCCCTCCAGCGCGCACGGCACCAATGCGGCGAGCGCTGTCCTCGCGGGGATGCGCGTCGTGGTCGTCGCCTGCGACGAGCTGGGCAACGTCGACCTCGACGACCTGCGCGCCAGGATCGGCGAGCACGCCGAGGCGCTCGCCGCGCTGATGATCACCTACCCGTCCACGCACGGCGTCTACGAACACGAGGTCGCCGAGATCTGCCGCCTCGTCCACGAGGCCGGCGGCCAGGTTTACGTCGACGGCGCGAACCTCAACGCCCTGCTCGGCTTCGCCCGCTTCGGCGACTTCGGTGGCGACGTCTCGCACCTCAACCTGCACAAGACGTTCTGCATCCCCCACGGCGGAGGCGGCCCCGGCGTCGGCCCGGTCGCCGCGAAGGCGCACCTCGCGCCGTTCCTGCCCGGGCATCCGCTCGCGCAGCGGCTCGAGCACGGCGTCGGGCAGCTGGGCGAGCGGATCGTGCACGGCGGTGCCCCGGTG
>NZ_LIIN01000115.1 GCF_001634385.1 Rathayibacter tanaceti
CGCCGTGGAAGGAACCCCCGTGAAGAACCTCGCCCTGATCGTCCTCGGGATCGGCCTCGGATTCGCTCTCGCCCACCGGGTCTCCCGCACCGAGGCGGGCGCCCGCTTCTTCGCCGACATCAACCGCACCGCGAAGGAGCTCGGCGAGGCCGTCTCCGAGGGCTACCACCAGCGCGAGGCCGAGCTGAAGGCCGCCATCGGCGAGGGCTGACGCCCCGCCGTCCGACATCCGCGTCGTCACCGACCGAACCGTAACGGAACCCATGCAGACCGCAGACATCCGCAACCGCTGGCTCGACTTCTTCGGAAGCCGCGGCCACACCGTGGTGCCCTCCGCCTCCCTCGTCAGCGAGGACCCGAGCCTCCTCTTCACCGTCGCCGGCATGGTGCCCTTCGTGCCGTACCTCACCGGAGTGGTCCCAGCGCCGTACCCGCGAGCGACGAGTGTGCAGAAGTGCATCCGGACGAACGACATCGAGGAGGTCGGCAAGACCCCGCGTCACGGCACGTTCTTCCAGATGAACGGCAACTTCTCCTTCGGGGACTACTTCAAGGAGGGCGCGATCGGCTACGCCTGGGAGCTGCTGACCGGCGCCGAGAGCGACGGCAGTCTCGGCTTCGACGAGAAGGACCTCTGGGTCACCGTCTACAAGGACGACGACGAGGCCATCGCACTCTGGAAGAAGATCGCGGGACTGCCGGACGAGCGCATCCAGCGCCTCGAGAGAGACACCAACTACTGGTCCACCGGTCAGCCGGGCCCCGCCGGACCGTGCTCCGAGATCTTCTTCGACCGCGGGCCCGCCTACGGCGCCGACGGTGGCCCCGCCACGGACGATGACCGTTACGTCGAAATCTGGAACCTCGTCTTCATGCAGTACCTCCGCGGCGAGGGCACGAGCAAGGTCGACTTCGACATCCTGGGCGAGCTGCCGCGGAAGAACATCGACACCGGCATGGGCCTCGAGCGGGTCGCGTTCCTCAAACAGGGTGTCGAGAACATGTACGAGATCGACCAGGTGCGCCCGGTCCTCGACCGCGCGGCCGAGCTCTCGGGCCGACGCTACGGCGCGGTGCACGAGGACGATGTGCGGATGCGCGTCATCGCCGACCACGTGCGCTCCTCGCTCATGCTCCTGTCGGACGGCGTGACGCCCTCGAACGAGGGCCGCGGCTACATCCTCCGCCGTCTGATGCGCCGGACCGTACGGGCCATGCGCCTGCTCGGCGTGGACACCGCGACGTTCCCCGAGCTCTTCACCGCCTCGCGCGACGCGATGGCGGCGGCCTACCCCGAGGTCTCCACCGAGTTCGAGCGCCTGTCGACCAGCGCGTACGGCGAGGAGGAGGCGTTCCTGCGCACCCTCGCTGCAGGCACCGAGATCCTCGACCTCGCCGTCCTCAAGACGAAGAAGGCCGAATCGCCGACGCTGCCGGGCGACACCGCGTTCCTTCTGCACGACACCTTCGGCTTCCCGATCGACCTCACCCTCGAGATCGCCGAGGAATCGGGCCTCTCGGTCGACCGCGAGGCGTTCGACTCCTTGATGACGGCGCAGCGGACGCGGGCGAAAGCCGACGCGAAGTCCAAGAAGTCCGCGCTGGCCGATCTGTCGGTCTACGCGGACTTCCGTGCGCAGGGCGAGACGGTCTTCACCGGGTACGACATGCTCGACACCCCGTCGCGCATCGTCGGCCTCATCGTCGGCGGTCACTCCGTGACGAAGGCGGTCGCGGGTGACATCGCCGAGGTGATCCTCGAGGCCACGTCGCTCTACGCGGAGTCGGGCGGCCAGGAGGCGGACGCCGGCCGGATCGTCGGCTCGGGCTTCGATCTCGAGGTCCTCGACGTGCAGAAGCCGGTCAAGGGGCTCATCAGCCACACGGTGCAGGTCGCCAGCGGCGAGGTCGGAGTGGGCGACGCCGCCACCTCCGTCGTTGACCGCGACTGGCGCCGGGGCGCCACGCAGGCCCACTCGGGCACGCACCTCATCCACGCCGCGCTGCGCCAGGTGCTCGGCCCGCAGGCGCACCAGTCCGGCTCCTACAACAAGGCCGGGTACCTTCGTCTGGACTTCTCCTGGAACCAGGCGCTCTCGCTCGAGACGCGCAGCGAGATCGAGGAGATCGCGAACTCCGCGATCCGCGACAATCTCGAGGTCGTCACCCGCGAGCTCCCGCTCGACGAGGCCAAAGCGCTCGGCGCGATGGCACTCTTCGGCGAGAAGTACGGCGACGTCGTGCGCGTGGTCGACATCGGCGGACCGTGGTCGCGCGAGCTCTGCGCAGGCACCCACGTCGGTCGCTCCGCCGAGGTCGGCCTGATCAGCGTCGTCAGCGAGTCCTCCGTCGGGTCGACGAACCGCCGCGTCGAGTCGCTCGTGGGCCGTGAGGCGTTCCGGGGACTCGCCGCCGAGCGCGCACTGGTCAGCACCATCTCGTCGTCGCTCAAGACGCCTCGCGAGCAGCTGCCCGAGCGCATCGGCGAGCTCGTCGCGAGCCTGAAGGCCGCCGAGAAGCGGATCGCCGCCTTCGAGGCGCGCGCGCTCGCCGATCGCGTGCCCGCGATCACCGCGAACCGCCGCAGCATCAACGGGACGACCGTCGTCGCCGAGAGCATCGGTACCGCGGGCTCGACGGACGAGCTGCGCTCGCTGGTCACCTCCGTCCGGGAGCGGCTGGGCCAGGACCCCGTCGTCGTCGCCCTCGCGGCCGAGGTCGGAGGCAAGCCGGCGGTCATCGTTGCGACCAACCAGGCGGCGCGCGACCGGGGCCGCCGCGCCGGAGCACTCGCGAAGCGCGCGGCCGGGATCCTCGGTGGTGGCGGCGGCGGCAAGGACGACCTCGCCCAGGGCGGCGGCTCGGACGCTCGATGATCGGCTCCGCGCTCGAGGTCGTGGTACAGGAAGCGACCCGCTGAATGCCGAGGTTCGGTGTCAGGCTCGGTATCGATGTGGGCGCTCCCGCATCGGAGTCGCCCGCTGCGACGCCGACGGTCTGCTCGCCGTGCCGATCGAGACGGTCGCCCGCTCGGGCGACGGCGATTCCTCGGACATCTCCAGGATCGCTCTCCTGGCGGCCGAGTACGATGCCGAGGCGATCATCGTAGGCCTGCCGTTGTCGTTGTCGGGTTCCGAGACGGCCTCCACCGAGGATGCACGCGGATTCGCTCGACGGCTCGCCGAAGCGATTCCGACCGCCCCGGTGCGGCTCGTGGACGAGCGGCTGTCGACGGTGACCGCCCAGAGCGCTCTGCACCGTTCCGGACGCAGTACACGCGGCTTCCGCGCCGTGATCGACCAGGTCGCCGCCGTGGTGATCCTGCAGCACGCCATCGATTCCGAACGCTCGGCCGGCACCCCGGCCGGAGCCGCGCTCGAAACGAACGAAGGACCAATTCGTGACCGACGTCCCCCCGAGCCGCCGCGACGTCCGCGCCGCCGAGTCCGCGCAGTCGGCTCCGCAGCGTCCGAACCCGGACCGTGCCCACGCCTTGAGTGAGGCGGGAGCGCGCGATCCGTTCGACCGGCTCTTCACCGGACCGGCGGTTCCGGAGGCGAGGGGCCGCGGCGAAGCGGTCCCGATCGATCCGGTCGCCCGGCCCTCCTCCTCCCGCCGCCGCTCGCGCAGCACCCGGAAGCGCCGCACGCGCCGGGGCCTGATCGGCGGGCTGCTCGCGTTCGGCGTCTTCGCCGCTCTCGTGGCGATCGCCGTCACCATCTTCATCGAGCCCGTCCGCGGCCTGTTCGCGGAGTCGGAGCCCGCGGATTTCACCGGCACGGGGACGAGCGAGGTGATCTTCACCATCCATCAGGGGGACGACGGCAGCGATATCGCCAACAATCTCGTCTCGGACGGCGTCATCAGGTCGTACGCGCCGTTCTACCAGCTTCTCCTCGCGCAGAGCCCGGAGCCCGTGTTCCAGGCCGGCGCCTACTCGCTCAAGGCCGAGATGAGCGCGAAGGCCGCCCTCTCGGCGCTGCTCGACTCCGAGTCGACCCGCCTCGCCAACACGTTCGTCATTCCCGAGGGGACGGCACTGAAGGCGGCGTTGCCGCTGATCGCCGACGGAACCGGTGTGGCGCTGGCCGATCTCGAGGCCGCGGCCGCCGACTGGGGCTCGTTCGGACTCCCGGCGGGCGCGACCAGCCTCGAGGGATTCCTGTTCCCCGCGACGTACGACATCAATCCGTCCACATCTGCGCACGACATCCTCAAGACCCTCGTCGACCGGATGTTCGCCTCCCTCGACCGGGCCGGCGTGCCCGTCGACGACCGCTACCGCGTTGTGGTGTTCGCCTCCCTCGTGCAGCGCGAGGCCCGCGTCGCGGAGGACTTCCCGAAGGTTGCGCGCGTGTTCCAGAACCGGCTCGATCAGGGTTGGCGCCTCCAGTCCGATGCGACGGTCGCCTACGGCACCGGAGCGACCGATCGGGTCTCGACGACCGACGCCGAGCGGAACGACGTGAACAACGTCTACAACACCTACCAGCGCGACGGCCTGCCGCCCGCACCGATCTCGAACCCGGGCGACGTCGCGATCGACGCGGTCCTGCATCCGGCAGACGGCACCTGGATGTACTTCGTCACAGTGAACCTGCAGACCGGTGAGACGGTTTACTCGACGACCGACGCCGAGCACAACGCCGCCGTCGCCCAGTGGCAGGCGTGGATGCGGGACCACCCGGAGTACCAGTGACGGCCGCCGGGTACCGCCTCGCGGTCCTCGGCGCGCCGATCGCGCATTCGAAGTCGCCCGCCCTGCATGCGGCGGCCTACCGGGTGCTCGGGCTCGACTGGAGCTACAGCGCCGTCGAGACCACGGAGGCGACGCTCGCCGCGGTCGTGTCCGGCGAGCGCTGGCACGGCCTCTCGCTGACCATGCCCCTGAAGCACGCCGTCCGGCCTCTGCTCGCCGAGGAGGACCCTGTCGCGCGGACGACCGGAGCGGTGAACACGGTGCTCGTCGACCGCTCGGGCGCGGGTCCCAGGTCCGCGGCTTCAACACCGATGTCGCGGGCATCGTGCGGGCGTTGCGTGACGCTGGAGTCGGCTCCGTCCCCCGCATCGAGGTGCTGGGCGGAGGCGCGACCGCCGCGTCCGCACTCGCCGCGGCCGCCGAGCTGGGCGCGAGCCGCGTCACACTGACGTTGCGCTCGCCCGAGAAGGCGGCTGCTCTCGCTCCCGTGGCGGCCGCGCTGGACCTGGCGCTCGACGTGAGGCCATTCTCCGCGTGGGCCGCGGGGGAGCCCGCTCCGCTGGTGGTCTCGACCCTGCCGGGCGGGGCCGCCGACGCGCTCGAGGTCCCGGAGGCGGTCGTCGCCGCCTCGACGCTCTTCGACGTCGCGTACTCCCCGTGGCCGAGCGCACTCGCGCGGCACTGGGAGGCGGCCGGGTCGCCGGTCGTCTCGGGCCTGGGAATGCTGCTCCACCAGGCGCTCGTCCAGGTCCGCATCTTCGTCGCCGGCGATCCCGCCGCGGCCCTCGAGCACGAGGACGAGGTGCTGGCCGCGATGCGGCGAGCGGTAGCACCGGGCCCGCTGCACTGAGGGCGTATGCCAGAATCGGAGGATGCTCCGTTGGCTCACGGCCGGGGAATCCCACGGTCCCGAACTCGTCGCCGTCCTCGAAGGACTGCCGGCGGGTGTCCCCGTCTCCCTCGACGACATCCGCGCCGATCTGGCGCGCCGGAAGCTCGGCTACGGTCGCGGCGCCCGCATGAACTTCGAGCAGGATGAGCTGACGATCTCCTCCGGCATCCGTCACGGCGCCACTATGGGCAGCCCGATCGCCCTGCGGATCGGCAACACCGAGTGGCCGCGCTGGGTGGACGTCATGTCGGCCGAACCGCGGGACCCGGAGTCGCTGCCCAAGGGCCGGGGAGCGGCGCTCACTCGGCCGCGTCCCGGTCACGCCGACCTCGTCGGCATGCAGAAGTACGGCTTCTCCGAATCGCGCAACGTGCTGGAGCGCGCCTCTGCCCGCGAGACAGCCGCGCGCGTCGCGCTCGGCGCCGTGGCACGTCGGTTCCTCGGCGAGCTGGGCATCACCCTCGTGAGCCACACCCTCGCCATCGGCCCGGTGCGCGTGCCCGAGGGTTCGCCGCTTCCGACGCCCGCCGACGTCGGGACGCTCGACGCCGATCCGCTGCGCTGCCACGACGCCGCGACGAGCGCGCTGATGGTCGCGGAGGTCGACCGCGCCCACGACGACGGCGACACCCTCGGTGGGGTCGTCGAGGTGCTCGCCTACGACCTCCCGCCCGGGCTCGGCTCCTCCGTGCACTGGGACCGCCGCCTCGATGCACAGCTCGCCGCCGCAGTGATGGGGATCCAGGCCATCAAGGGCGTCGAGGTGGGCGACGGGTTCCTCACCACGACCCGCCGCGGCTCCGAGGCGCACGACGAGCTCTTCCGGGCGGCAGCGGGCATCGCGCGCTCCAGCGACCGGGCCGGCGGCACCGAGGGCGGGATGAGCACCGGCACAGTGCTGCGGGTGCGCGCCGGGATGAAGCCGATCGCGACGGTGCCGCACGCGCTGCGCACCGTCGACGTCGCGACCGGGGAGGCGGCCGGTGCGCACCACCAGCGTTCCGACGTCTGCGCCGTCCCCGCCTCGGGCGTCGTCGCCGAGGCGATGGTCGCGCTGGTTCTCGCGAACGCGGTCCTTGAGAAGTTTGGCGGCGACAGCGTCGCGGAGACCCGGCGCAACCTCCGGGGCTACCTCGCCGCCATCCCCGACGAGCTGCGCACGGTGTCCGAGAGCGACCCGGCGCTCGGGCTCGCCTGATGCCGCGCCCGACGGCCGCACGCTGATGGCGGGACACGATACCGGCGCGGCCCGCGCCCGCGTCGTCCTGATCGGCCCGATGGGTGCCGGCAAGACGACGATCGGCAGGCGGGTCGCGAAGGCGCTGAGCGCCGACTTCGTCGACTCCGACGCCGAGTTCGTGCGCAGCCACGGACCGATCGCCCCCTACTTCGCGCCCACGGCGAGGCCGCTTTCCGCCGAGAGGAGCGCCGCGTCGTCGAACGCGCCGTCCGTCGCGACGTTGTCCTCAGCCTCGGCGGGGGAGCGGTGCTCGACACAGCCACCCGCGCCGACCTCGCGGTCGTGCCGGTCGTGCTACTGACCACCACGGCCGAGGCCGTCCGCGACCGGCTCGGCTCCGGCTCCCGACCCCTGGTGCGCGGCGGCGTGGCCGACTGGACCCGCATCTTCGACGCGCGACGCCCGATCTACGAGGCCCTCGCCGATTTCGTCGTCGACACCTCGCGGCGACCGATCACCGTGATCGCTGCTGAGACCGCGGAGTGGGTGCGCGCGCAGCGTCCCTCCGACATCCCTGCACCATCGGACCCGGCGGCGCCCAGCCGCCCGAGCGGAAGACAGTCATGAACGACGGCACCACCGCCCTCACCGTCAGCGGAGAGAACGGCTACGACATCCACGTCGGGCGCGGACTCCTCGACGGCCTGGCCGACGCGATCGGCCCGCGCGCCGCGAAGGTGCTCATCGTGCACCCGCCGACCCTCGCGGTGCTGGCCGCCGAGATCCGCGAGAGCCTGCTCGAGCGCTACGAGGTGCTGCTCGCCGAGGTGCCGGACGCCGAGGCCGCGAAGCGCGTCGAGGTCGCGGCCTTCTGCTGGCAGGTGATGGGCCAGTCCGACTTCACCCGCACGGACGTCGTGGTCGGCTTCGGCGGAGGCGCGATCACCGATCTGGCCGGCTTCGTCGCCGCCACCTGGCTCCGCGGTGTGGACCTGGTGCAGGTGCCGACCACCGTGCTCGGGATGGTCGACGCGGCCGTCGGCGGTAAGACCGGCATTAATACGGCCGAGGGCAAGAACCTGGTTGGGGCCTTCCACGCCCCGCGCGCCGTCGTGGCCGACCTCGACGTGCTGACCAGCCTCCCGCGCAACGAGATCCTCGCCGGCTTCGGCGAGATCGTGAAGTACGGGATGATCGCCGAGCCGCGCATCCTCGACATCATCGAGTCCGACATCGACCTGGCCACCGATCCCACATCCGAGGAGTTCCGCAGCCTGGTCGAACTCTCGATCGGGATCAAGGCGCGCGTCGTGGGCGAGGACTTCACCGAGAAGGGCCTGCGCGAGATCCTGAACTACGGGCACACCCTCGGGCACGCGGTCGAGCACGCCGAACGCTACCAGTGGCGCCACGGTGCGGCAGTCTCCGTCGGGATGATGTTCGCCGCCGAGCTCTCGCGCCTGACTGGCTCGCTCAGCGACGCTGTGGTCGACCGGCAGCGCAGCGTCCTCGAGTCGCTGACGCTACCGACGAGCTACCCGCTCGGCCGGTGGGAGACGCTCCTCGCCGCCATGCAGCGCGACAAGAAGACCCGCGCGGGCATGCTCCGCTTCGTGGTTCTCGACGACATCGCCCGGCCGAGCATCCTGCAGGGGCCGGAGACGTCGCTGCTGTTCGCGGCGTATCAGGAGATCGGGTCGTAGGTCCGGGCTCCTGGACGGACGCTCGTGGTCGTGGTCCTTCTCGGGTCGTCGTCGGTGCGGAGGTATGCGCGCGGCGTCGCCCCGGCTCACAACGATGGGAGGCGATCCAGACCCCGACCCGACATCCTCATGATGCGCGCGAGCTCATGGATCCGGTCGAGAAGCAGAGCGGGGACTTTCGAGTCGGAGTCGTCGAGGGCATCGACGGCCGTCTCCAGGCAGAGCACGTACTCCGTGTGCTTGTTGAAGTCTCGGCACCAGGCGAACCAGTCGGGATCGAAACGCTCCTCCAGCCGATCGAGCAGGTGGTCGAGGGCGCGCTCCATCCGTTCGGAGTACAGCATGCCTAGGCTCCTGCGCAGAATGTGCTCGGTCTCCGGACGCATCGGCCCGCGGTACTTGTGGCGCCAGAGGCCCCTCGCGCGGAGGGAAGCAATCGGCCCGGCTCCCTCCTCCTCCGTCCCGGACGAGGCATGGGTACCCGCACACCGCGGGACTCGATCCATCACTATGTCAAGGTTCACGATGGACGCGACAGGGTAGTGCCGGGTCAGGACGTCCGGCCAGTTCTCGCTGTCCAGTCCGTGGAGGAGCTCCTCCAGGCAGAGGGCGAAATCTTCTCGGCTCGGGGGATGCCGCAGGTACACCTCGGTCTAGAGATCGAGTCGCCGTCGCACCCGGTGGAGCACCGTGCGGAGGTCGGTGCGCACACGGCGGAGTCGCTGATCGTCCACGGTTCTCCTGCGCATGATGATGCGTGATGTGACCGGAACTGCCACGCGAGTTCTGTTTGAGCCTCATTATTGGCTCTTGTGCTTATCGCGCTTAATGGTACTCTGCAGAGTCCAGATATAGATCAATAATCCAAAGATCTACTATCTTG
>NZ_LIIN01000116.1 GCF_001634385.1 Rathayibacter tanaceti
CTCGCCGGAACCGCCTCCGGCGCGCGCTCCGCCGCCCGCAGTTCCCGACGCGGCACCGAGCGCAGCATCGTCGCCTGCGAGGACGGACCGAGTTCGGGCGCGGGCCCCTCCTCGACCGGCAGCGGCTCCGCCACGACAACGGCTCCGCGCAGGACCGTGCCTGGACGATCGGCCTCTTCGAACGTCGGGACACCCGTCGCGAGCGGGAGCGCCGGCAGCCCCGCCAGCTCCGGCGCGAGCCTGCGGAGGATCCCCGCCGCCTCCGGAGCTGTCGGCCGGGACGCCGGATCCTTCGCGAGCATCCGGTCGAGGAGCGACGTCAGCCGCGGCGGCAGGTCGAGCGGGGGCGGGAGCATCGAGACGTGCCGGTAGGCGACGGCGAAGTCGGTGCCGACTCCCGCGAAGGGAGTGCGCCCGCAGAGCAGCTCGTAGAGCAGTATCCCGGTCGAGTAGACGTCGCTCGGCGGACCGGCCGCGCCTGTGGCGAGCATCTCGGGCGAGAGGTACTCGGGCGTCCCGATGATGCCCGTGGTCGCGCGCGGTCCTTCGGCGACGACGTGGGCGATGCCGAAGTCGGAGACACGGACGGCGGATCCGAGATCATCCGCACCCTCGGCGAGCAGGACGTTGTCGGGCTTCACATCGCGATGGACCGTGCCGATCGCATGGGCCGCCGCGAGCGCATCGAGGATCGAGGCGGCCGCCGGAAGCGCACGGGCGGCGGCCAGCGGCCCCTCGGCTCGCAGGAGCTCGCGCAGCGAGCCTCCGCCGACGAGCTCCATCACGATCGCGAGCGTCTCTCCCTCGACCACCAGGTCGCGGACCTCGACGACGTGCGGATGCCGCAGCCGTGTGAGCACGGACCGCTCGCGGACGAACCTCTCGACCAGCCCCGCGTCCTGTGCGTGCTCGCGACGGAGCAGTTTCGCAGCGAGGTCGGGCCCCTGAGCGTCACCCGCGCGCCACACCTCGCCCGCGGCGCCCGCGCCGATCCGCTCGATCAGCCGATAACGCGCGCCCAGAGCGTCGCCAGGGCTCGCCGCCATACCGCCCCCCGATCCGAGATTCTGTCGACTCCGCCTGGAAGCGTAGCGGCGATCGATCGCGTCCGCGGACGGTGGCGCGGCAGAGAGCGCAGGTGCGGATGCGGCCTGCCGGTGACCGACAGGTCGTCCCGCGCCCATGGCCTTACGAGGACCTACACCGAGCCGGCCCTGGGATCGCGGCGGGTGACCGAGACGACGCTCGGGAGGAAGAGGGTCGCGACGGCGACCAGCGCAGGAGCCAGGAGCGCCCATCCGATGTCGGGGGCCGCGTACTGCCCCTGGAAGGCACCGAGGGCGACCGCCATCTGCACGAGCTGCATCGTGAGTGCCGAGCCGCGCATCCAGCTGCGCCGGCGAATCGCGGCGAGCGTGGTGGCGGCGGCCCAGCCGAGCGCGATCAGCGCAAGCACCACGATCGCCACGCCTCCGCCGACGGTGTCGGCACGAGTGGTCAGGAGCTCGATCACGAGCCAGCCCGCGAGCGCCGCGACGGCCAGGGTCTCGAGAGTGAGGACGGAGATCAGGACCAGCAGCCCGGCCGGCCAGGAGGCGTTCGAGCGGGGTCCGCGGGACCCGTTCGCATCAGCGATCACAGCCACATCCCATCCAGGACTCTTGATTCGGGCTCATCCCCGTGACAGGCTAGTCCAGTTCGTTTCACCGCTCACAGGGTCGTGGGTTTCCGCCGATGTGAACATCCGATCCCACCGCGCCGTCAGGCCGGAGGCGAGCCGGGTGACCAGCACTGGAGCCGGGTGACCAGCGCCGTGCCCCCGCACAGCGCCGAGTGCACCGGGCAAGAACCGAGCGCCGTCCCGTCCACCGCACCGAACCGCCCTGCGCACGCGCGCAGGCGGTCGTGGCGTGCACCGGTGAAGGCGCGGAGGTCGACGTGCCGGTCGAGATCGTCGGCGTGGATCGATCATCCCACCCGAACACTGCGTGGTTCCTCCACGCACGCCGTCACACAAGGAGCACCCGCATGGACTGGCGCGACAAGGCCGCTTGCCTCACCGCTGACCCCGAGCTTTTCTTCCCGGTCGGCAACACCGGCCCGGCGGTCGACCAGATCGAGAAGGCGAAGTCGGTGTGCGCTCGCTGCACCGTCACCGAGGTCTGCCTCCAGTACGCCCTCGAGACCGGCCAGGACTCGGGCGTGTGGGGCGGCCTCAGTGAGGACGAGCGCCGCGCACTCAAGCGCCGCGCGGCCCGCGCCCGCCGCGCCTCCTAGCCGCTCGGCGGCACGACCTCCGACCCCCCGGTTCGCCCTACGGCGGGCGGGGGGTCTCGTCGTCCCCGGCGCGGGAGCCGGACGCAGGCGTGGGAACGCAGCGCCCTCCCCCGACGGCCCTCGTCCCCACCGGACCCGGACCTCCAGCGGCCGCCCGTGTCAGGAGCGGGCCCGCTCCAGCCAGCGCAGCGGCACCTCGATGGTCACCTCGGTGCCGCGCCCGACCAGCGTGTGCCAGTCGATCGTGCCGCCGAGCTCGCCCTGGATGAGAGTGCGCACGATCTGAGTCCCGAGGCCGGAACCGACCTTGCCCTCAGGCAGGCCGACGCCGGTGTCGCGCACCTTGACCGTCAGCTCGTCCTCGCTGCGCGAGGCGACGATCTCGACATCGCCCTCACGGCCGGCGAGCCCGTGTTCGACGGCGTTCGTCACCAGCTCGGTGAGGGCCAGGGCGAGCGGAGTCGCGTACTCGCTGGGCAGGTTGCCGAAGCTCCCCGTCAGCTTCGGGTGCACGGTGGTGTTGTGGGTCGAGGCGACCTCGGCGATCAGCAGCAGCACCCGGTCGAACACGGCGTCGAAGTCGACGTTCTGGTTGAGCCCCTCCGAGAGCGTGTCGTGCACGACCGCGATCGCTGCGACACGGCGCATCGCCTGCGTGAGCGCCTCCCGGGCGAGGTCCGAGTGCGTCCGGCGGGCCTGGATCCGCAGCAGCGACGCGACCGTCTGCAGGTTGTTCTTGACCCGGTGGTGGATCTCGCGGATGGTGGCGTCCTTGGTGATCAGCTCGCGCTCCTGGTGGCGCAGCTCGGTGACGTCGCGGCAGAGCACGACCGCGCCGACCCGCTCACCCCGGTCGCGGATGGGGATCGCCCGCAGCGAGACCGTGACTCCCCGCGCCTCGATATCAGTGCGCCAGGGCGCGCGCCCGGTCACCACCAGAGGGAGGGACTCGTCGACGACGACCTTGCCGGCGATGAGGGTCGTGGTGACCTCGGCGAGCGACTCCCCCTCGAGCTCATCGGCGAAGCCGATGCGGTTGAACGCCGACAGGGCGTTGGGGCTGGCGAAGGTGGTGATGCCGTCGACGTCGAGCCTGATCAGGCCGTCGGAGGCGCGCGGAGCCCCGCGGCGCGGTCCGGTCGGCGCACCCAGATCCGGGAAGTCTCCCGAGGCGATCATCGAGAAGAGGTCGTTCGCGCAGTCGTTGAACGTCAGTTCCTGGCGGCTCGGTGTGCGCGTCTCGCTCAGATTGGTGTGACGCGTGACCACGGCGATCGGCCGGTCCGTGGTCGCCCCGTCCGAGGCGCCGAGTCGACGCAGCACGGGAACGGCGCGGACGCGCGTGGGCGTCTCCTCGAACCAGTCGGGCGCAGAGGTGTCGACGATGCGCGCGGTCTCGAACGCCTCGACGACCTGCGCCCGCCACTCGGACTTGATCCGCTGCCCGACGAAGTCGCGATAGAAGAGCGTCGCTGCGCTGGAGGGACGCGCGTGCGCGACGGCGACGAAGCTCTCGTCGGCGGTCGGCACCCAGAGCACGATGTCGGCGAAGGCGAGGTCGGCGAGCAGCTGCAGGTCACCGACCAGCAGGTGCAGCCACTCCACATCCGCTTCGTCGGACCGGCCGTGGGAGAGGACGAGATCGCTGAGGGTCGACACCCGTCAAGCCTAGGGCGCTCGTCAGCCCTCGACCGCCGGGCACATACCGCACTGGTTCGGGTTGACCCTGGTTATCCACAGTCTTGGCATTGAAGGACCGTGAGCATCGCTCGACTGATTCGATGAAGGTGTTCCCGCGCGCTTCGCCCCCGGCGCGCTCCATCCGTCCGAGCCGAGAGGTGACCCTGGACCCGTGAGTCGCTCGCCCTGCTACTGGAGACCGCCCCATGAGCCTGCCCCTCCACGCCTTCGATTACCGCACCCTCCCCTTCGATGCGGTGCCCACCGGAGAGAAGCCGGCGGTCGCGGCGTTCTTCGCGCCGCAGCCAGCGACGCGGGCCGAGTTGCCGGACCCCGAGCCGATCCTCGCGCGTCTCACGCTCGTGGTGATCGAGATCCTCGAGGGTTCGCGCGAGATCGATCAGATCGCCCGATGGCTCACGGACGAGGTGTACCGCCACCTGCAGAAGCGGGTCGTGCTCGCCGCTCGCTCGCGCAGCCTCGCGCGCCGCACGGGGCAGCGGATCCCGTTCACGATCGGCCGCGTCGTGATGGCAGAGCCGCGCGACGGCGTGATTGAGGGAGTGGTGCTCGTGCACAGCCGCGTGCGCACCCGGGCCGTCGCCATCCGCCTCGAGGGGATGGACGCCCGCTGGCGCGCGACCGCGATCAACGTGCTGTGACAGCGACCCCGTCGCCGGCACGGCACCCACGAATCGAGGATCGCCCTCGGGTCGGTGGTCGACGACGGGGCTCGGCCTCGACGATGCGCCTGGGCGCCCGTCGACATCCGCTCGATCAGGGCCGCGCAACCGGTCGCGGTCGGGGCTCGGTCGTTGTTCCCCTCGCGTGCGACGCCGTCTGCGGAGGCGGCAAGCGAGTCGCCGCCCACTGCCTCGTCGTCGACCGCGAGCCGATGCCGACGAAGGGGCACGGGGCGGCGCTGGAGTCACGCCGGGGTCGTCGGCCCGGTGGGCTCGTCATCAGCGAGGGACCGGCTGCCGGTCGACCTCGGCGACTCCATCGACGAAGCCGCCCCTGCAGACGCTCGGCAACGGCCCGGGAGGGGTGTCGATCGGGGGCGGCACCGCCTGAGACGAGGTCGCCCCGACTCCCGCGTGCTGCGGGACCGGGGCGACGTCGTCCGGGACGGGGCTCAGCGGCGCTTTGCCTGCGCGCGACGCTCCTCCCGGTTAGCGGGAACAGCCTCGGAGCCGCCGGACTTCTGGCCGAACGCCCCCGTGGTCGCCGCGCTCTCGGGCTCGCCCTCGGGCTGGGCCTTGCGGGTCTCCTCGGCGCGGGCCTTGGCCGTGGCAGCCTGCTGCACCTGGCCACGCTGGTTGCGCACCTCGACCCCTCCCGAATCGCTCGGCGCCGAATAGCTGAGCTTCTCGGCGGGAGCGACGGGCTGCGAGAGACCCTTGGCGGCGACTCCGGCGACCTCGCCCTGCTTCTGGGTGACCTCGACCTCGAGGTTGAACAGGAAGCCGACGGTCTCCTCGCGGATCTGGCCCATCATCTGCTGGAACAGCGCGAAGCCCTCCCGCTGGTACTCGACCAGCGGGTCGCGCTGCGCCATCGCGCGCAGGCCGATGCCGTCCTTGAGGTAGTCCATCTCGTAGAGGTGGTCGCGCCAGCGGCGGTCGATCACCGAGAGCACGACGCGGCGCTCGAGCTCCCGCATGGCCACGGAGCCGAGCTGCTCCTCGCGGCGCTGATAGGCGAGCGTCGCATCCGAGAGGATCTCGCGGCGCATGAACTCCCGGTTGATGCGGCCGCGGCTGCCCGCCTCCTGCACGACCTCGTCGATCGTGAGGCTGATCGGGTAAAGCGTCTTCAGCTCGGTCCAGAGGGCGTCGAAGTCCCAGTCGTCGCCGTTGCCCTCACCGGTGTGCACCTCGAGGATCTCGTCGATCACGTCGACGAGGAACTTCTGGGTGCGCTCGTGGAGATCGTCGCCCTCGAGGATGTGGCGGCGGTCGGAGTAGATGGCCTCGCGCTGGCGGTTGAGGACATCGTCGTACTTGAGGACGTTCTTGCGGATCTCAGCGTTGCGCGCCTCGACCTGCGACTGAGCGCTGCGGATGGCGCGCGAGACGACCTTCGACTCGATCGCGATGTCGTCGGGGACGTTGCCGCGCCCCATCAAAGCCTCGGCCGCCCCCGAGTTGAACAGGCGCATCAGATCGTCGGTCAACGACAGGTAGAACCGGCTCTCGCCGGGGTCGCCCTGGCGGCCGGAACGGCCGCGGAGCTGGTTGTCGATGCGACGTGACTCGTGCCGCTCCGTGCCGAGCACGTAGAGACCGCCGGCGGCCTGGACCTTCTCCGCCTCCTCGGCGACCTTCGCCTTCACGGCAGCGAACACGTCGTCCCAGGCGGCCTCGTACTCCTCAGGAGTCTCCGAGGGGCTGAGGCCCTTGCCGGACAGCTCTGCGACCGCGAGGAACTCGGCGTTGCCGCCGAGCATGATGTCGGTGCCGCGACCAGCCATGTTCGTCGCCACGGTGACGGCGCCCAGGCGGCCGGCCTGCGCGACGATCGCCGCCTCCCGCGCGTGGTTCTTCGCGTTCAGGACCTCGTGGCGCACGCCCTTCTTGGCGAGCAGGCGCGAGAGGTACTCGCTCTTCTCGACGCTGGTCGTGCCGACGAGGACGGGCTGCCCGGCCGCGTGGCGCTCCGCGATGTCCTCCACGACCTGGGCGAATTTGACCTCCTCGTTCTTGTAGACGAGGTCGGCGTTGTCGATGCGCTGCATCTTGCGGTTCGTCGGGATCGGGACCACGCCGAGCTTGTAGGTCGACATGAACTCGGCTGCCTCGGTCTCGGCCGTGCCGGTCATGCCGGAGAGCTTGGAGTAGAGGCGGAAGTAGTTCTGCAGCGTGACGGTGGCGAGGGTCTGGTTCTCCGCCTTGACCTGCACACCCTCCTTCGCCTCGATGGCCTGGTGGATGCCCTCGTTGTAGCGGCGACCGGCGAGGATGCGGCCGGTGTGCTCGTCGACGATCAGGACCTCGCCGTTGAGCACGACGTAGTCCTTGTCCTTCTTGAACAGCGCGCGCGCCTTGATCGCGTTGTTGAGGAACGAGATGAGCGGAGTGTTCGCCGACTCGTAGAGGTTGTCGATGCCGAGGTAGTCCTCGACCTTCTCGATTCCGGGCTCGAGCACGCCGACGGTGCGCTTCTTCTCGTCGACCTCGAAGTCCTCGTCCTCGACGAGGCGCTTGGCGAGGTTGGCGAACTCGGCGAACCAGCGGTTGGCCTCACCCGACGCCGGGCCGGAGATGATCAGCGGGGTGCGGGCCTCGTCGATGAGGATGGAGTCGACCTCGTCGACGATCGCGTAGAAGTGACCGCGCTGGACCATGTCCTGCGCCTGCCAGGCCATGTTGTCGCGGAGGTAGTCGAAGCCGAACTCGTTGTTCGTGCCGTAGGTGATGTCGGCCGCGTACTGCTCGCGGCGCTGCTCCGGGGTCTGACCCGAGAGGATCACGCCGGTCGTCATGCCGAGGGCGCGGAAGACGCGGCCCATGAGCTCGGACTGGTAGGACGCGAGGAAGTCGTTGACCGTCACGATGTGCACGCCGCGGCTGGCGATGGCGTTGAGGTAGGCCGGGAGGGTCGCGACGAGGGTCTTGCCCTCTCCGGTCTTCATCTCGGCGATGTTGCCCAGGTGCAGGGCGGCGCCGCCCATGAGCTGCACGTCGAAGTGGCGGAGGCCGAGCGTGCGGCGCGAGGCCTCACGGACGGCGGCGAACGCCTCCGGGAGGAGGTCGTCGAGGGTCTCGCCGTTCGAGTAGCGCTCGCGCAGCTCGACGGTCTCGTTCTTCAACTCCTCGTCGCTGAGGTGCGTGAAGTCCTCTTCGAGGGCGTTGACGGCCTTCGCGTAGTTCTCGAGGCGGCGGATGACCCGCCCCTCCCCGACGCGAAGGACCTTTTCGAGGACAGAGGCCACGGGTACTCCAAATAAGTAGAAGACAGGAGTCGCACGCCGGAGCGCGGACCCCGACCAGCCTAGCCGGGGCGGGCCGTGCGCTGCCCGGGCGTCGCGTCCGCCCTGGGCGGACTCCCGGGCGGCTCACCGGGTCCGGGACGAGGAGGGCCCCGGAGCGGCTCGCTCCGGGGCCCTCTGTGCGGGGCGCCGACCTCAGCCGGCGGCCTGCTCGGAGAGCGCGTCGGCCTCGTCGCCGAGACCGATCACCCCGTAGTCCCAGCCCTTGCGACGGTAGACGACGCTCGGGCGGTCGGTCTCGGAGTCGATGAAGAGGTAGAAGTCGTGACCCACGAGCTCCATGTAGTCGACGGCGTCGTCGACCGTCATCGACACGGAGGGGAAGACCTTCTTGCGGATGACGACGGGGCAGTACGGCTCCTCCACCTCGTCCTCCGCCGGCTCGGGTGCCTCCTGGACGGGCACGACCCCGGTGCTGAGCTGCTCCAGCACCGCGGCGTCGGCGGGCTGGATCGCGACGACGCTGAAGTCGTCGGCGGCCGCATCCCGGAGCGAGGTCGGCCGATGCTGGCCCCGATGGACCTTCTTGCGGTCCTTGGCGCGTCTCACCCGTTCGAGGAGGCGCCCGATGGCGATGTCGAAGGCCGCGTACTTGTCGGCTCCGCTCGCCTCTGCCCGCACGACGGGCCCCTTGCCGATCAGCGTGAGCTCCACCCGGTCGCCGCCGCTCGAGCCCTTGCCCTCGGCGTGCCGGCTCGCCTTGATCTCGAGCGCGAGAGCACGATCGGCGAGGTGCGCGACCTTGTCCGACTTCTCCGTCGCATACGCGCGGAAGCGGTCGGTGATGTCGATGTTGCGTCCTGTGATGTCGATGTCCATGACAACCTCCCAGTCGAGTACGGCGTGCCGCCTTTCTCCGGGGCGGACCGTTCACGCCGTGCCCCCACCGTAGACCCCGGCCCCCGGATCGGCACCGGGAGTTCCTGGGGGTGCTGCTGGTACGGCCTCCGATCGCAGCGGTGTCCCGGCGAGCGCCGCCGCGCCGAGCACCGTGCCACCGGCTGCGCGCACGGCGCGGCGCAGCTCGAGCAGGGTGGCGCCCGACGTGACGACATCGTCGACCAGCACGATCGGCGACGAGGTCGAGAGGGGTCGGCGTGCGCGGAAGGCCCCATCGAGGTTGCTGCTGCGCTCGACCCGGCCGAGCCCCACCTGGTCTCGTACCACCCGAGTGCGGGCGAGCGACGGCCCGAGGCTCCCGCCTGCCGCGCTCACCAGCAGCGCGACGGGATCGACGCCACGGCGCACCCGGCTCGCGGAGGAGCTCGGCGGGGCGATCAGCGCCACCCGCCGGCCTGCGAGCGCCGCGCCGAGGGCCGGCCGGAGCACAGCGCCCAGAGCGGGGACCG
>NZ_LIIN01000117.1 GCF_001634385.1 Rathayibacter tanaceti
CCCGCGCGCTCCGCCGCATCCTCGCAACCGCCGAGTGCCGCCGAGCCCGGCAGCCCGGCCCAGTGGTCGGCGGTGGAGTTGAGGTCGCCCATCACGACCACGTCCTCCTCCGCGGCGCAGAGGCCGGACAGGGCGGTCAGGTCGTTCCGCCACTCGGCGAGGCGCCCGGGGACCGGGGCCATCGTGTGAACGGCGGCGAGGACTGGTCGGTCGGGCGTGTCCGGACGCACCACGAGGGAGGGGGTGACGCCCGTGACGAGACTCGCGGTGTCGACGCTGTAGCCGCCGAGCGACGGCGAGAGCAGCAGCGCCGTGCCGTCGTCACCGCCCTGGCCCGCGTAGTGCAGCGTCATCTGACGGCCGGCGGCGGCGAGGGCGTCCACCACCTCCTGCGCACGGGAGGTCGACACTTCGAGCAGCGCCACGGCATCGACGGCGTTCTCCTGCGCGAGCGCGGTGATCGTCTCGGCGGGCACGCCGTCGTGAAGGATGTTCCAGCTCGCGACACGGACATCGGCCAACCGGTGCGCGCGCGCAGGAGCGGACTCGTAGCCGCGCACCCCCTGCACGCCGGTGAGGATCAGCGCGAAGACGACTCCCAGCGCCGCCAGTGCGAGCGAGAGGCGGCGGATCGGTGCGACCAGGACGGCGATCACGACCAGCACGGCAGCGGCGCCGACCGCGGCCAGCCCGGTCGCCAGCCGGAACGGCACGAGCTGAGCGAACGGCGCCTCCCTCGCGACGCCGAAGAAGGCCGGAGCGGCCACCACCAGCAGCGCGATCGCCGCTACGACCGCCACAGCGGCTTTCACCAGTCTCGTCCCCATCCCGGCTCAGGCTAGGGCATCGGAGGGGATGCGGGCGGCGCGTCTACGATGGGGCGCATGCATGTCGACGGAGGCGCGTACGACCTCCACACCCACTCCGTCGTCTCCGACGGCACCGAGGCGCCCGAAGTCCTCGTGCGAGCCGCCGCCCAGGCGGGCCTCGCCGGAGTGGCGCTCACCGACCACGACACGACGGGGGGCTGGACGAAGGCGCTCGCTGCCGCCGTCGATGCGGGCATCGACCTGCTCCCCGGCATGGAGCTGTCGTCGCGCGTCGGTTGGATGAGCGTGCACGTGCTCGCCTACCTCGTCGATCCGGACGATCCGGGGCTCCTCGCCGAGACCGCGCGGATCCGCTCGGCGCGCGCCCACCGGGCGGAGGCGATCGTGACCGCCATCGCGGCCGACTACGACCTCACCTGGGCGGACGTGCTCGCGCAGACCAGCCCGGGGACGACCATCGGCCGGCCGCACATCGCCGACGCTCTCGTGGCGCGGGGGCTGGCGACCGACCGCTCCGCCGCCTTCGCGGGGATCCTCGACTGGCGCGGCGGCTACTACCGGCCGCACTACGCGCCCGATCCCATCGACGCGGTGCGGCTCGTACGCGCCGCGGGCGGGGTCCCGGTGATCGCGCATCCCGCCGCCAGCACGCGCGGGATCGCCGTGGAGCCGATCCTCCCGCAGCTCGTCGAGGCCGGCCTGTTCGGGCTCGAGGTCGAGCACCGAGAGAACACCGCCGGCGGCAAGATCCGTCTGCGCGAGCTGGCTGCCCGCTACTCCCTCGTCACCACCGGCTCGAGCGACTACCACGGCACGGGCAAGCCGAACCGGCTCGGCGAGAACACGACGTCGCGCGCGACAGTGGACGCCATCCGCTCCTCCGCCCGCTGACGTCGCAGCCGCGAGGCGGCTCAGACCTGCGTGTCCGGGCGCGGGGCGCGGCGCCGCGAGCGGGTGCGGCGGCGAGGCTCGCTGTTGCCGTCGTGGTGCTCCCTGCTCTCGCTCGAGGGCGCGGGCCCGGTCTGCGGGGCCGCAGCCTCGGCGGAGTCTCCACGGGTGCGGCGGCGAGGCTCGCGCTGGCGGTCACCGCGCTCGGGGCGGGCGTCGGCCTTCGCCTCCGCGGGGATCGGAGTCGGCTTCAGTCGGCCCTTCGTGCCCGCGGGGATGTCGAGGTCGGTGTAGAGGTGCGGTGAGGAGGAGTAGGTCTCGACCGGATCCGGCTGGCCGAACTCGAGGGCGCGGTTGATCAGGGCCCACTTGTGCAGATCCTCCCAGTCGACGAACGTCACGGCGATGCCCGTCTTGCCCGCACGCCCGGTGCGGCCGACGCGGTGCAGGTAGGTCTGGTCGTCGTCCGGGATGGTGTGGTTGATGACGTGGGTGACGTCGTTGACGTCGATGCCGCGCGCTGCGACGTCGGTCGCGATGAGGATGTCCTTCTTGCCGGCCTTGAACGCTGCCATCGCGCGCTCGCGCTGCTCCTGGTTCAGGTCGCCGTGCACGGCCGCCGCGTTGAAGCCGCGGTCGTTCAGCTCCTCGACGATGCGGGCGGCCGCGCGCTTGGTGCGGGTGAAGATGACCGTCTTGCCGCGACCCTCCGACTGCAGGATGCGAGCGATGACCTCGTCCTTGTCGAGCGAGTGCGCCCTGTAGACGATGTGCTTGATGTTGGCCTGCGTGATGCCCTCGTCGGGGTCGGTCGCGCGGATGTGGATCGGCTTGTTCATGAACCGGCGCGCGAGGGCGACGATCGCCCCCGGCATCGTCGCCGAGAAGAGCATGGTGTGTCGGGTGGCGGGCGTCTGCGCGAACAGCTTCTCGATGTCCGAGAGGAAGCCGAGGTCGAGCATCTTGTCGGCCTCGTCGAGGACCATCACCTGCACGTTCGCGAGCGAGAGCAGGCGCTGGCCGGCGAGGTCGAGAAGCCGGCCGGGCGTGCCGACGACGATCTGTGCCCCCGCCTTCAGCTGCTCGATCTGGCCCTCGTAGGCCTTGCCGCCGTAGATCGAGACGATCTTGGTCGGCCGGTTCGAGGCGGCGAGCTCGATGTCCTCGGTCACCTGGACCGCGAGCTCGCGGGTCGGGACGACGATGAGCGCCTTGACGCCCGGTTCCGGATCGGTGCCGAGGGCCTGGATGAGGGGGAGGCCGAAGCCGAAGGTCTTGCCGGTGCCGGTCTTCGCCTGGCCGATGATGTCCTGCTTCTGCAGGGCCAGCGGGATGGTCTGCTCCTGGATGGGGAACGGCTCGAGGATGCCCTTGGCGGCGAGAGCGGCGACGATGTCGTCGTCGATGGTCAGATCGGAGAAAGTCACGGGAGTGAAGCGCCTGTCGTGTCGAACGGTCTACGCCCCTGTTACGACTCCGGGCGCAGGGTCACCGATCCAGCGCCGGTGACGTCCCGGCGAGTCTACTGCTCCCGCCCGCGTCGGCCCGGGAGGCGGCCTCGCCCGTCGCCCTATGCTGAAGAAATGGCTGCCTGGTTCCGACGTCGACGTCCCCTGCTCGACGTCCCCCGCCTGACGCCCCGCGGCGAGCCCTCGCTCAAGCGCGACCGCGTCGACCTCGCCGACCTCACCCCCGAGGTGCTGCCGTACCTCGGCCAGGTGGCGTATCTCCAGCTCGCGGTCTTCGAGGCGCTGGCCCGCGCCGTCGCCGAGTCCGAGGACCTCGCCGACAAGGAGGCGATCTCCTCCGCCGCAGGAACGGCGCTCGCCAAGCACCACGCGGTGGTCGCTGAGCTGCGCCGACGAGAGGTGGAGCCGGGCGAGGCGATGGCGCCGTTCCGGCCGGCGATCGACACCTTCGAGCGTCTCACCCGCGGTGCGGATCTGCACGAGACCCTGCTCTCGGCCTACATCACCGCCGGACTGCTCGACGACTTCTTCATCCGCCTCACGGGCGGTCTGCCGAGCGATGTCGGCCCGCGGATCGCGCAGACCCTCGGGGCCGACACCGGTGTCGAGGGAGTGGTCGCGATCCTGCGTCGCGAGATCGGGGCCGACGAGCGCCTCGGCTCGCGGCTCGCGGTCTGGGGCCGCCGCCTGGTCGGCGACACCCTCCTCGTCGCCCGCTCGGCACTGATGGGGTCGGGCAACCACGACTCCGACGAGTCGCGCATCGAGCCGGTGTTCACCGAGCTGATCGCCTCGCACACGCGGCGGATGGACGCGCTCGGCCTGACGGCCTGACCAGCAGCGCCCAGGGATCAGGACGGCCGGTAGGTGCCCGTCGGGAGCAGGCGCGTGCAGGAGTCGTGCTGGAGCGCTCCCGCTGTGGATCCGGCGGACATCGCCGCTTCGGTGCGCACGACGTCGAAGCAGTCCGGCGGCGTGCTCCGATCCCAGCGCCGGCGCAGCTCGGACTCGACGACGTTGGTGGACGGCAGGCGGTGCCGGGCCAACAGGTAGAGGACGGTGTCCTGGATCCGCTCGCGCGGCATCGCGCCGTCGAAGCGCATGATCTCGGCGATGTCGACCGCACTGGTGAGCACGCTGCCGGTACGCGAGCGGGCGCTGCCGATCGCCATCTGCGCCGTTGCGGGCTCGTCCGACCCGGTGAGGATCGCGCCGGCCGTCGCCGGGAGCTCGATCTGCGATCCGCCGCAGCGGTTGATCTGCCCACTGACCCGCAGCTTCGACCACGGATCGACCCGCCACTGGGAGACGTAGACCTTCCAGGCCCCGATCCCGGCGGACGTCTCGACCCTGTGCGAGATCTCGAGCCTGGTGTCAGGGACGCTCAAGCCTGGGTACCGTCCGCCGCAGTGCCGGCCGAGCGCGTCTCGTGCCCGACATAGCTCGTCCGGGCGGAGGGAGCGCGAGGCACCACGACTCCGCTCGCGTCGGTCGCCGCCAGCAGCTGCGACCAGTCGTAGTCGCGCACCCGGGCGACGATCAGGACCGTCGAGACTCCCGCGAACCGGAGTGGGACCGGGAGGAGCAGCTGGCTCGCGTCGCCTCGGTCGAACCGCATCGCGGGCATGCCTCCCGGGCCGTCGGCCAGGAACCGCGGTTGCCGGGTGACGACGGACTGGACCGCGGCTGTGCGCGTCGTCGCCCCCGGCGCGGCGGGGGCCGAGGCGATGCGATCTCCCTCACCGAGCGCGAGATCGCTCGCGCGGTACCAGTAGGCCGGCGGGACGTCCGGAGGCCGGACCTCCGTGACCGCGCCGCGGGTCGCGGTGACGGTGTTGGAGGCGAGCGACATCCCCGCGGAGTTCCGCGCGAAGACGACGTAGCTGCGGGGGCTCCCCGTCGGCGCGCTCCTGTCGACGAGGCCGCGCGACGTGCCCGCGACGACCGCCAACGCGGGCGATGCGCTGTTCGCGCTCGTGCCGTTGCTGTAATGCACGACGTACTGCGAGATCGTCGAGCCGGCGTCCGACGGAGGAGGGCTCCACGTGACCGAGATGCCCCCGGCGAGGGGCCGGGCGACGACCGCGGGCCGGTCGAGCCGCTTGGACACCGTGGTGAACGAGCGGCCGGGAACGGGCAGCTCCCAGAAGTCGGCGCGCGACGGGTCGTTCGGGAACACGGGGTAGATCCGCAGCAGCCCGTCGCGGTCGAGGCACTCGGGGTCGATCGCGGCGCCCGAGGTGCCGGACGTGTCCAGGGTGGAGCCGGAGGCGGTGGTGACCGCGGAATCGGTCCAGTTCCGCCCGTCGGTGCTCGAGTAGACATGCAGCCGCGCATCAGAGGGGAAGGCGGTCTGCTGGCCGTCCTCGGACACCAGGCCCCAGTTCTCCCGGCCCGGCCAGTGCTCGTGGTCGTCGTGGGTCGATGCGACGACCACGACCGTTCCCGACTGAGAGTAGGCGAGCGTGGGCAGCCCGACGTGGTGGTTCGAGATCCAGGTGCCGTCGGCGAGCCGGGATCCCGGGTTGTGCAGGCAGGTGCGTTCGAGCGTCTTCGTGCTCGGATCCCACACCGCGGCCCAGAGCGAACGGTAGTCGGTCGGTAGGGGGGTGCCGAGGGCGACGCCGGTGTCGCGGGAGTCGGCCGGGCGCCGCGCCCAGGCGGCGACGACCACGACATTTCCGCCGGTGGCCACTCCGATCCGGGCGCCGACGCTGTCATGGCGGGCGTCATCAGAGACGCCGGTCGTGGCGGTCGGCCCGTCGAAGACGATGAGGAGGTTGGAGTTCGCCGCAGCCGGGATCGCGGGCCGGAAGAGCTGCGCCGCGGTCACTCCGGTGCGCGGGTCCTTCCAGGTGCGGCCGCCGTCGTCGCTGCGCGCCAGGGCGATGTCTCGGCGCGGGAAGCCGGACTGATCGAGATCGGAGTTGACCCGGAACTCCGCCGCGCACCACAGAGTGCTCGTCGTCGCTCCTGCGGGACGGTGGAAGGCGAGTTCGTGCCCGTACGCTCCGGTTCGCAGGCCCGTCAGCGGATGGAGGTTCAGCCCGTCCCGGACGCCGTAGCCGTCGGGCTGCGACGCGTCGTACCGGGTGTCCTCGCGGTGGAGGGGGCGGAGCATGCCCGCGGTGTCGTCCCAGGTGAAGAGGAGGGCCTGGTAGTCGGAGCCGCGGATCAGCAGGTAGGTGATCCGGCTCGCCGGGTCGCGGAAGAAGCGCGAGTACGAGACTCCGGTGCGCGCGCCCGACGGCGCCGGGACCGGGGAGAAGGAGGCGAGGTCGTGCGGCGCACGGGAGGCAGCCACCGAGAGCGGCGCGTTGCGCCAACCCGTTCCTCCCCGGGACACCAGCTTGTGGAGGGGCGGCTGCACCAGCACGCGTCCGGAGTCGGTGACCGTGACGCTGGCCCCGCGGTGCCCGGGGTTGGTGCCGTCGAACTCCACTCCGCTGCCGGTCGTGAGCTCGGTGAATGTCGCAGCGGCCCCGTTCTTGGGGAAGCGCCAGACGCCGGAGCGGGCGAGGGGGTGGCGGTTCTGGATCGTCCACCACTGCCCCTCAGGGATCGAGTCGGCGACGTAGACGGCGTCGGCGTCGGACCAGATCGGTGTGTAGAGCGCGATGGACTGCGGGACCCGGGATCCCGTCAACGATGCAGCGGAGGAGCGGACGGGCACGGCCCGGCTCACCGGTGCGTTGGCCCCGGGCTGCGCTTCTCCGCCCTCCGCGGCGGGCGCCAGCACCGTCTGGGCGGTGGCGCCGGCGAGTCCGACCGACGCTGCGCGGAGCACAGCACGCCGGGTCGTGGTGACGGTTCGTCCGAGTCGATAGAGCATCGTGTACCCCCCGTATGAGTGATGCTTATCCGATTCTTGTCGGGCATAGCGCGTGCACGCGAGCGGTGCGAGATCCGTGGCGCGATGTCGCGGATCCCTCGTCGTGATCGCTCTCGATCGCGCCTGCCGACCTGTCGGTATCGCTCTCCGCGGCGCGGGAATCGGCCCTCGGCGGGCCGTCGCGGCATCTCTGTGGCGCGGGGATGAGGACTGCGACGTCCGAGCCCGGAGCCGGGTGAGGCGGGGGAGCCGACGACTCCCGCGCCTCACCCGGCACGATCACGGTGCGACGCGGCCGGACAGCATCGCCTGGAGCGACGCCTCGTCGTGGCGGGCGCGCGAGCGGCCGAGAGACAGGTCGATCAGCACGACCGCGATCGCCGCGACCACCAGAGTGATCACCCAGATCAGGCCGCCGTCCCACGGCAGCCCCGCCCACGTGAGTGCCACCCACACCGCTGCGGCCACGAGACCGCCGAGCGCGGGGACGAGGACCGAGCCGTGCAGGTGGCGGTTCGGCAGTGCGTAGCGGGCGCCGAGGCCGATCAGGCCCCCGAACAGGGTGATGAAGAGGAGCTCCACGACGTGTCCGCGGCCGGCGGGCTAGGCGACGAAGCCGACGCGGCGCGACTCCTCGGAGCCGACCTCGACGAAGGCGATGGTGTCGGTCGGGACGATGTAGATCTTGCCCTTCTCATCGCGCAGACGCAGGACGGCGGTGCCCGCCTCGAGAGCGGTGGTCACCGTCTTCTCGACCTCGGTCACGGACATCGACGACTCGAAGTTGAGCTCGCGAGGGGTGTTGACCATTCCAATACGGATTTCCACCAGCAGTGCCTTTCGGGAGGGGACGAGGGTGTCAGGATACGGGACCGGGCAGGCGCGCCGGCTCCGGTTTCGCGCTGAGCGGAGTGGGCGGCGCGATGCTCTCCGGTGGTGCGCACGGGAGTGTCGGTGGTCGTGGCTAGCGTGTGCGTGTGACTGCTCCTGCGACCTCGCTGCCCGCGGACGAGCTGCCGGCCGCCAGGTCGACCGCCACTGCGCCCGGGTCGAGGATCGAGCCGGACTCATCGCAGCGTGCGGTGCTCGCCCTGCCGGACGGGCGCAGCGCCGCGGTCCTCGGAGCACCGGGTACCGGCAAGACCACCACGGCGATCGAGCTGGTCGCCGAACGCGTCCACGAGCGCGGGTACGCGCCCGAGTCGATCCTCGTCCTGACGGCGAGCCGCACCACCGCGACGAGCCTGCGCGATGTGCTCGCCCTGAGGCTGGGCGTGCCGACGCAGGGCCCGCTGGCGCGCACGGCCACCTCGCTCGCGTTCGAGGCCGTCACCGCGTCGGCGAAGGGGCAACGACTCGAGCGGCCCACCCTCCTGACCGGCGGCGAGCAGGACGCCCTGCTCGCCGAGGTGATCGAGGGCCACCTCGAGGAGGGCACCGGGCCGCGCTGGCCGGACGAGTTCAGCCCCGAGGTGCGGCGTCTGCGCACCTTCCGCACCGAGCTGCGCGAGTTCGGGATGCGCGCCACCGAGCACGGGCTCGACACCGCGGCGATCCGCGCGCTCGGAGTCGACGCGGACCGCGGTGAGTGGTGCGCCGCCGCCGACGTGCTCGACGAGCTGCGCGAGGTCGTCGACTGGATGGCACCCCTGGCCGGCACCAGGCTCGACTCCGCAGAGCTCGCTGCCTTCGCGGCCGAGGCGATCCGCTCGGGCAGGGGCGGCGAGCGGATCGACGCGCTGCGCCTCGTCGTGGTCGACGACCTTCAGGAGGCGAGCGGATCGACCCTCGTGCTGCTACGCGCTCTGGCCGAGCGCGGCGTCACCGTCGTGGCCTTCGGCGATCCCGACGTGGCGACGAGCGCCTACCGCGGTGCCGCCTCCGACACGCTGGGCCGCTTCGCCGCGAGCCTCGGGCTGGCGGAGGTCAGCACGCTCGTGCTGGCCCGCGTTCACCGGCACGGAGGGGCGCTGCGCGCGCTC
>NZ_LIIN01000118.1 GCF_001634385.1 Rathayibacter tanaceti
ACCGCTTCGGCGGGCCGGAGCTCGGCGAGGCGCTGCGCGAGTACACGCGCGCCTTCGAGCGCTGGCGTGCGAGACGCGACGAGCTCGACGGGCTCACCGCGGCCCGCGAGGCGCGCGCTCAGGAGGCGGAGCGCCTCCGTGCGGCCCTGGCCGAGATCGAGGCGGTCGCCCCGCAGCGGGGGGAGGACGTCGAGCTCGCCGCGCAGTCGGAGCGCCTCGGCAGCATCGAGCAGTTGCGGCTGGCTGCCGGCGAGGCGAGGGAGGCCGTGTCGTCGGACGAGCTGGACGGACGAGACGCCCTCGGACTCGTCGAGACGCGCGCCGAGTGCTGGAGCGGGCAGCCGGGCACGACGCCGCTCTCCAGCCGACGGTGCAGACGCTCGGAGACGCCTCCGTGCTGCTCGCCGACGCTGCGGGCAGCCTCTCGTCCTACCTTGCCGAGCTCGATCTCGACGGAGCCCACGATCTCGAGCTCATCGAGGAACGGCGTGCCCAGCTCTCGCTGCTTGCCCGTGCCTACGGGCCGACGCTCGACGACGTCCTCGACCTCGTCGACTCCTCCGGATTGCGCCTGCTGGAGCTGGACGGCGATGACGAGAGGATTGCCGCGCTGGAGGCCGAGACCGCGGCCGACGCGGACCTCGTCGACCGGCTGGCGACGAGGCTCACCGAGCTGCGCATAGCGGCGGCGGCGCAGTTGGGGGAGCGGGTCAGTGGGGAGCTGACCGCGCTCGCGATGGCGGACGCCCGACTGCGGGTCCAAGTGACGGCGACCGGTGAACCGGCGGCTCATGGCCGCGACTCCGTCGAGATGATGCTCCAGCCGCACGCCGGCGCGACCCCGCGGCCACTGGCCCGCGGCGCCTCGGGCGGCGAGCTCTCGAGGGTGATGCTCGCGCTCGAGGTCGTCGTCGCCGCGAACGACCCCGTGCCGACCTTCGTGTTCGACGAGGTCGACGCCGGGGTGGGCGGCGCCGCCGCGATCGAGATCGGACGGCGCCTGGCACGGCTGGCCGAGACCTCGCAGGTCATCGTGGTGACGCACCTGGCGCAGGTGGCGGCTTTCGCGACCAACCACCTCCGGGTCGAGAAGGGCTCGGACGGCTCGGTGACGTCGAGTGCGGTGACGCAGCTCGACGCGGAGGAGCGGGTCTCGGAGATGGCGCGGCTGCTTTCGGGGCTCACCGACTCGGCGAACGCCCTCGCCCACGCACGCGAGCTGCTCGAGACGAGCCGGGTGCTCTGACACCGGCACCGCGGCGTCGAGCGACCGATCCGGCCCTGGACGGCCGCTGCTCCTGATCTGCTGTTAGGGTGGAAGCCCGTGGTGGACTTTACGAACGCGGGCCTTTCCTCTTCTTCTCCCTCGGATTCCGGGGGATCCTCCCGAGCGTCGAGCCGGGATGCTTCGCAGGCCGGGCAGGACGCCCCCACGAAGGTCACGAAGCACATCTTCGTCACGGGCGGTGTCGTCTCATCGCTCGGCAAGGGGCTGACGGCGGCCAGCCTGGGCAACCTGCTCACGGCGCGCGGACTGCGCGTCGTCATGCAGAAGCTCGACCCGTACCTCAACGTGGACCCGGGCACGATGAACCCGTTCCAGCACGGAGAGGTCTTCGTCACCGACGACGGCGCCGAGACCGACCTCGACATCGGGCACTACGAGCGCTTCCTCGACATCAACCTGAATCAGGCCGCTAACGTCACGACCGGCCAGATCTACTCGCGGGTCATCGCCCGCGAGCGCGCCGGCGAGTACCTCGGCGACACAGTGCAGGTCATCCCGCACATCACCGACGAGATCAAGCGTCGGATGCGGCTCCAGGCCGAGGACGACCCGCAGCCCGACGTCATCATCACGGAGATCGGCGGCACCGTCGGCGACATCGAGAGCCAGCCGTTCATCGAGTCCGCACGTCAGGTGCGGCACGAGCTCGGCCGCGCGAACGTGTTCTTCGTCCATGTGTCGCTCGTGCCGTTCATGGGCGCCTCCGGTGAGCAGAAGACGAAGCCGACGCAGCACTCCGTCGCCGCGCTCCGCTCGATCGGCATCCAGCCGGACGCCCTGGTGCTCCGCAGCGACCGGCCCGTCTCGGAGTCGAACAAGCGCAAGATCGCGCTGATGTGCGATGTCGACGAGCAGGCCGTGGTGAACGCCAAGGACGTCGCCTCGATCTACGAGATCCCGCAGATGCTCAACGAGCAGGGCCTCGACTCCTACATCATCGACCAGCTCCGGCTCCCGGCCGGCGAGGTGGTCTGGGACGGCTGGGCCACGCTGCTCCAGGCCGTCCACGAGCCCAAGCACGAGGTGACCATCGGACTGGTCGGCAAGTACATCGACCTGCCGGACGCCTACCTGTCGGTGACGGAGGCGCTGCGGGCCGGCGGTTTCGCGCAGCAGACGAAGGTCGCCATCCGCTGGATCGCGTCGGACGGGCTCGAGGACCCGGAGGTCGCGGCGAAGGCGCTCTCGGAACTCGACGGGATCTGCGTGCCCGGGGGCTTCGGAATCCGCGGCATCGAGGGCAAGCTCGGTGCGCTCCGCTTCGCACGCGAGAACGGAATCCCCACGCTCGGGCTCTGCCTGGGGTTGCAGTGCATGGTGATCGAGTACGCGCGCCACGAGGCGGGACTCGAGGGCGCCTCCTCGTCGGAGTTCGACCCGGACACCGAGTTCCCGGTGATCGCGACGATGGCCGAGCAGGTCGAGATCCTCGCCTCCGGCGACATGGGCGGCACGATGCGGCTGGGGCTGTACACCGCGACGCTCGCCGAGGGCTCCATCGTGGCCGAGGTGTACGGTGCCCCGGAGGCGGCGGAGCGCCACCGCCACCGCTACGAGGTGAACAACGGATACCGCGATCGCATCGCCGAGGCCGGGCTGTGGTTCTCTGGCACCTCGCCCGACGGGCATCTCGTCGAGTACGTCGAGCTGCCGCGCGAGAAGCACCCCTACTACGTCGGCACCCAAGCGCACCCGGAGCTCCGCTCGCGACCGAACGACGCGCATCCGCTCTTCCGCGGCCTGGTGACCGCGGCCCTCGAGCGCCAGGAGTCCTCGCGCCTCTTCCCCGCCTCGGATGCGGACGCCGATGAGTGAGCCGCTCTCGGACGAGCCGGTCGAACCCGAGATCCTCACCAGCGAGCGCGTCTTCAACGGCATGGTCTGGGGCGTCCGCGCCGAGACCTTCCGCTACGGCGGAGGGGAGCTGCGCCGCGAGTTCCTCGACCACACCGGTGCCGTCGCGGTGCTGGCGCTCGACGACGAGGACCGGGTCGCCCTGATCAAGCAGTACCGGCACCCGGTTCGCGCCCGCGAGTGGGAGATCCCCGCGGGACTGCTCGACATCGACGGCGAAGACGCCCTCCTCGCCGCGCAGCGGGAGCTCGGCGAGGAGACCGACCTGCAGGCCGAGCGCTGGGACCTGCTCGCCGAGTTCGCGACCTCGCCGGGGGGTAGCGACGAGGCGATCCGGATCTACCTCGCACGAGGCCTCTCCGCCACCGGCTCCGCCTTTGAGCGTGAGGCGGAGGAAGCGGACATGGAGCTGCGCTGGGTACCACTGGACGGGGTCGTCGAGGCGGTGCTCGCCCGCCGGGTGCAGAACCCGTCGCTGACCATCGCGGTGCTGGCGGCGCACGCGTTGCGCGCCCGCGACTGGCGCGGACTCGGCGACGCCTCCTCAGAGTGGACGCGGCACCCGCGGGCGCGCCGGGGTGACCCCGCGCGCCTGCGCCGACGCCTATCTCCGCCAGGCGAGCGTCGAGCGCGGTCTCTCGGCGCACACCCTCTCCGCCTACCGGCGCGACCTCGAGCTCTACCTGGCTGGCTCGACTCCCGGGGGACCGACGATCTCGGGACCCTGCGGCGCGCGACGTCGGGGAGTTCTCCTCCTGGCTCGCGGCCCGACCGGAGCGGCCGCTCGCGGCGAGCTCGCGGGCGCGGATCCTCTCGAGCGTGCGCGGCCTGCATCGGTTCGCCCTGGAGGAGGGCGTCGTCGCCGATGACGTCGCGCACGACGTGGTGCCGCCGAAGCTCCCGATGACACTCCCGAAGGCTGTGACCGTCGAGCAGATGGCGGGGCTGCTCGAGGCGGCACGCGGCGAGGAGCTCGCCGACCTCCGCGACCGTGCGCTGCTCGAGCTGCTCTACGCCACCGGCGCGCGCATCTCGGAGGCGGTCGACCTGAACGTGGACGACGTTGTCGACGCGGACGTCGTGCGGCTCACGGGCAAGGGCTCGAAGCAGCGGATGGTGCCCCTCGGGCGCTACGCACGGGAGGCGGTGGACGACTACCTGGTGCGCGCGCGGCCGGAGCTCTCGCGGCGCGGCCGGGCGACTCCGGCGCTCTTCCTCGGGGTACGCGGCAGCCGCCTCTCCCGGCAGAGCGCCTGGCTCGTGATCAGGGCGGTCGCCGAGAAGGCCGGGCTCGACCGCGAGATCTCGCCGCACACCTTCCGGCACTCGTTCGCGACGCACCTGCTGGCGGGAGGCGCCGACGTGCGTGTCGTGCAGGAGCTGCTGGGGCACGCCTCCGTGGCGACCACGCAGATCTACACGCTGGTGACCGCGGACACGCTCCGAGACGTGTACACCTCGGCGCACCCGCGTGCGCGTCGTTGAGCTGCGCGGCTCGACCGGCGGGCGCGGCGGTCGAGCCGCGGGGCGCCGGTACACTCGACGCAGGCCGCGCGGGAGCGCATGCCGACAGGGAAGCGAGGGCGACGCAGGTGACACGCAAGACGGACGACAAGGCCGAGCTCTCCGGTCTCGAAGCCCCGACGCTCGGCCCGACCGGCCGCCCCCTGCGCGACTTCCCGCTGCCGGTGGAGCTCACCGGTCACGGCCCCGCGCGGATCATCTCGCTCTGCAACCAGAAGGGCGGCGTCGGCAAGACGACGACCACCATCAACCTGGGCGCGACGCTGGCCGAATACGGCCGCCGCGTGCTGGCGATCGACTTCGACCCCCAGGGGGCGCTCTCGGCCGGTCTGGGAGTCGCCACCTACGACGCGGTGACGATCTACGACCTCCTTCTGGGCACCGTGAAGGACCCCGCCGAAGCGATCCGGACGACCCGTGTGCCCGGTCTGGACGTCATTCCGGCCAACATCGATCTCTCGGCCGCGGAGGTGCACCTCGTCAACGAGGCGCCCGCGAGCAGATCCTCGCGCGCGTGCTGCGCAAGGTCAGCGCCGACTACGACGTGATCCTCATCGACTGCCAGCCGTCGCTCGGGCTCCTGACGGTCAACGCTCTCACTGCGAGCCACGGCGTCCTCATCCCGCTCGAGTGCGAGTTCTTCGCCCTGCGGGGGGTGGCGCTGCTGATCGAGACGATCGACAAGGTGCGGGACCGGCTCAACCCTGTGATCGAGCTCGACGGCATCCTGCCCACGATGTACGACTCCCGCACCCTGCACTCGCGCGAGGTGCTCGACCGCGTGGTCGACGCCTTCGGGGACAGCGTGCTCGAGACCGTGATCGGACGCACGGTGAAGTTCCCGGACGCCAGCGTGTCCGGTGTGCCGATCACCCAGTTCGCGCCCGAGCACAACGCTGCGAAGGCGTACCGCAAGCTCGCCAGGGAGCTGATCTCGCGTGGCGCGGTCGCCTGAGGCCGTGCTCGAGGAGCGTCCTGCTCCGCCCGGTTTCCATCTCGCGCTGACCAATTTCGAGGGCCCGTTCGACCTGCTGCTGAGCCTCATCGCGAAGCACCAGGTCGACATCACGGAGATCGCGCTGAGCGCGGTGACGGACGAGTTCCTGTCCTACCTGCACGGGATCGACACGATCGAGGGGCTGGACCGCGCGTCCGAGTTCCTGGTCGTCGCTGCGACCCTCCTCGATCTGAAGATCGCCGGGCTGCTCCCGCAGGGCGAGCTGGTCGATGCCGAGGACGCCGCGCTGCTGGAGGCGCGAGACCTGCTGTTCGCCCGCCTCCTGCAGTACCGCGCGTTCAAGCAGGTCTCGACGTGGTTCGCCGAGCGGATGGAGATCGAGGCGGGGCGGCATGTGCGCGACGTGCCGCTGGAAGAGGAGTACCGCGCTCGGAAGCCGGAACTCGTCTGGACACTCTCGGCCGCCGACTTCGCGGCCCTCGCCACCGTGGCGCTCGCTCCCCGCGAGCTGCCCACCGTGGGGCTCGAGCACCTGCACGCACCCCGTATCAGCATCCGCGAGCAGGCCGCCCACGTGGTCGCCGTGCTCCGCGGGCAGGAGTCGGCGACCTTCGGCGAGCTGGTCGCGGGCGCTGAGGAGCGGGGCGTGATCGTCGCGCGCTTCATCGCGGTCCTCGAGCTGTACCGGCACGCCGCGCTCTCCTTCGAGCAGGAGGAGCCGCTCGGCGAGCTCACTCTGCGCTGGGTCGCCGAGAGCTGGAACGACGAGAGCCTCGCCGCGCTCGGAGCCGACTATGACTCCTGACGCCGGAGCGGGCACCGTGGCCTTCGAGATCGACCGCGCGGTCGAGGCGATCCTGATGGTCGCCGACGAACCGCAGCCGCTCGCGGCGCTCGCGACCGCTCTCTCGCGCCCGATCGCCGTGGTGCGCCAGTCGATCGAGCGCCTCGTCGCCGACTTCGACGGCACCGACGGGTCGATCCGTCGCGGCTTCGAGCTGCGCGAGGTCGGCGGAGGCTGGCGCATCTACGTGCGCCGCGAGTACGACCCGGTCGTCTCGGACTTCGTGCTGACGCAGAATCCGACGCGGCTCTCGCAGGCGGCGCTCGAAACGCTGGCGGTCATCGCGTACAAGCAGCCCGTCTCGCGCGGCCAGGTCGCGCAGATCCGCGCGGTCAACGTCGACTCCGTCGCGCGCACACTCCTCGGCCGCGGCCTGATAGCGGAGGTCGGCCACGACCCCGAGACGGGTGCGGTCCTCTACGGCACCACCGAGCAACTGCTCGTGCACCTCGGCCTCGCCTCGCTCGACGAGCTGCCGAAGATCTCCCCCTTACTGAGCGACGGAAGAGACGGATTCGATGAGCGCGCCTGACAGCGGCCCCGAGGGTGAACGACTGCAGAAGGTCCTCGCGGCAGCGGGGGTCGCCTCCCGCCGAGTGGTCGAGGAGATGATCGTGGCGCGGAGGATCCGCGTGAACGGCGAGGTGGCGGGAGAGCTCGGTCGCCGCATCGACCCGGCGACCGACCGGATCGAGGTGGACGGGGTCGCGGTGCAGCTCGACACCTCCCGCCGCTACGTGATGCTGAATAAGCCGGTCGGAGTCGTCAGCTCGCTGGCCGATGAGAACGGGCGCGCCGACCTCAGTACCTATACGCAGAATTTCGAGGAGCGGCTGTTCAATGTCGGACGCCTCGACGCCGAGACCTCGGGCCTCCTGGTGCTGACGAACGACGGCGAGCTGGCGCACGTGCTCGCGCATCCGTCGTTCGGCGTGACGAAGACGTACATCGCCAAGGTGCACGGGCAGGTCCTCCCGCAGACGATCGCGACGCTGACGGCGGGCATCGAGCTCGACGACGGGCCGGTCGCGGCCGACAAGGCACGGCTGCTGGGCCGACCGGAGGGGCGCTCGAACGCGTCGCTGGTCGAGATCACGCTGCACTCGGGGCGCAACAGGATCGTGCGGCGGATGATGGCCGCCGTCGGGCATCCGGTGATCGAGCTCGTGCGCCGGCAGTTCGGGCCGCTGCACCTGGGGACCCTGCGCTCGGGAGACCTGCGCGATCTGACCCGCGACGAGCTGGGCGCGCTGCTGACGATCGCACGGCAGGGCGGCGAGGCCGTGGCGGCCGCGCCTCCGCAACCGACGAAGAAGGCGAGCGCCGGGGCCAGGCGTCCGCGGCCGGACTCCGGGGAACGCAGCGGGTCGGCCGGACGCGGTTCCACGGGGCGGTCCTCCGACCAGGGAGGCTCCTCCACAGGCGGTCAGCGGCGGGACGCTCCTCCGCGCCGCTCCGGCGCCGACAAGCAGCGCCGCCCCGATCGCTAGGCTGTCCGGGTGAACGAGCTCCTGCACCCCGCCCCGCCCGCGATGCGGACGAGCGGGACGGTGCGGGTGGTCGGCTCCGGACTGCTGGGAGCCTCCATCGGCCTCGGGCTCGCCTCCCGCGGGATCGACGTCGTGCTCGATGACGCGTCGCCCGCGAGCCTGTCCCTCGCCATCGACTACGGGGCCGGCCGGGCCGCTTCCGTCGACGACCGGCCGTCCGTGGTCGTCGTGTGCGTGCCTCCGGACGTCACCGCGGGTGTCGTGGAGCGCGAGCTCGCGGCGCACCCCGAGGCGGTCGTCACCGACGTGGCGAGCGTCAAGATCCAGCCGCTCCGCGAGCTGCGCTCCCGCGGCGTCGATCTCACCCGCTACATCGGCTCCCACCCCATGGCCGGACGCGAGCGCGGCGGTCCGGTGTCGGCGCGTGGCGACCTCTTCGTGGGCCGCCCGTGGGTGATCTGCCGCGACGGCGAGACCACCCCCGAGGCGCTCGCGCGGGTCGAGGCGCTCGCGCTCGACCTCGGCGGCACGATCGTCGAGATGGACCCGGAGGAGCACGACCTCTCGGTCGGACTCGTCTCGCACGCCCCGCAGGTGATCTCGTCCCTCCTCGGACAGCGACTCCTCGACGCCCCGAACGCGGCGCTCCGCCTAGCCGGGCAGGGCGTGCGCGACGTCTCGCGTCTCGCGGCCTCCGCTCCGGAACTCTGGGTGCAGATCCTCACCGCCAACCGCGAGCACGTCGTCGCCGTGCTCGACGCCTTCCGCGACGACGTCGCCGAGGTCGCCGACGCGCTGCGCGACCTCGAGACGCCGGGCGCGCGCCGGGTGCTGGCCGAGCACCTCGCGGCGGGCAACGCCGGTGTCGCCCGTCT
>NZ_LIIN01000119.1 GCF_001634385.1 Rathayibacter tanaceti
CCGGGTGCTACCGCGACCGCTCGCGCTCGTGCTGGCCGTGCCGACGGCCGCGCAGCTGGCGTGCCAGCCGGTGGTGCTGCTCGTGGATCCGTCGCTGCCCGTCTACGGCGTGCTCGCCAACCTGCTCGCCGAGCCGGCCGCTCCGGCGGCGACGGGACTCGGGCTGATCGGCTGCCTTCTCGCGCCCTGGTGGCCCTCCGGAGCTGACATCGCGATCCGGCTCGCCGCTGTGCCCGCCTGGTGGATCGCGTCGATCGCGCGGGCGGTCGCTCGTGGCCACAGCCCGTTTCGCGTGGTGGCCCGGCCTCGTCGGCGCGCTCGCCTTGACCGCGCTGACGCTCCTGGCCCTGGTGCTGGTCACCCGCTCTCCGCGCCTCGCGCGGCTCAGGAGGACGGCGGCGGTCGGTCTCGCTTGCGCGCTGGCGGCGATGGGCGGGACGACGGCCGCGACGCCGCTGCTGCGCACGGCGGCGGTCCCCGCCGACTGGCGGGTGGCGATGTGCGACGTCGGACAGGGAGACGCCCTGCTCCTGCGCGGCGACGCCGGTGTCCTGCTCGTCGACACCGGGCCGGAACCCGATCGGCTGGACGCCTGCCTCCGCATGATGGGGGTGGACCGCGTGGCGCTGCTGGTGCTCACGCACTACGACCTCGACCACGTGGGCGGGCTCACGGCTGCGCTCGGCCGCACCGACTCCGCTCTGGTCGGCCCGGTGGCAGCCCGCGACGACGAGCGCGATCGGGCGGCGCTGACCGGCTCGGGAGCGGCGGTGCAGGAGGCCGCGCGCGGCGACTCCGGCTCGCTCGGGTCACTCCGCTGGCGCGTGGAGTGGCCGGAGCGGGGGAGCGCGCTCCGCGGGAACGAGGCGAGCGTGACCCTCCGCGTCGACATCGGGCCGGATGCGCGAGGCGGACCGCTCTCGGTTGCTCTGCTTGGCGATCTCGGCGCAGAGGAGCAGGGGCGCGTCGCGCGGCTTCCCGTCGGCCGGGTCGACGTGGTGAAGGTCGCGCACCACGGCTCGGCCGACCAGGCCCCTGCGCTCTACGACGTGCTCGGTGCGCGGATCGGTCTGATCTCGGTCGGGGCGGGGAACGACTACGGGCACCCGACCCCTTCGCTCCTGGCGCTGCTGGCCGCGCGCGGCGTCGAGACGCTGAGATCGGATGTCGAGGGTACGGTCGTGCTCGCGTCCCGCAGCGAAGGGGTCGTGGTCTGGACGAGTGGCGCGAGCGCCGTCCCTCCGTGATGACGGCCGTCCGAAGGCTGAGCGCCTCCCCCCTTCTCCCGAGAGGATCGGCGTGCCGCTCATCGGTCCGGCCCCCCCGATGCTCTCTCGGCTCCAGGCGGATGCGTCCAGGATCGACTCCCAGCCGCAGCGCCTCATCGCGGCGCGGTCGTGGAACGCGCCGGGCAGAGGGCTGGAGATGCAGGGCAGGTGGCCGTGCAGATCGGATCCGATCTGCACGTGCAGGCCCTGCCGGTATCTTTTCCTTGAGCCGTTCTCCCCGGTGTGCCACCCAGGGCACGGTAATTCTGCAGAGCGCGACCCACGGTGAGACCTCGGAATGCGACAGCGTCGGTGACGTTGCCTTTCTCCGCTTCATGGGCGCCGATGAGCAGGGTCGTGGGTGTGAGGACATCCAGCTGTACGCCGCTGATCGGTCGGAATACCGAGATGGTGACGGAAGCGAGAGTCGATGGCATCGTGATGCTGCTTCGGTGCGTTTCAAGAATGTGCTTCGTCGAATGAGTGGATGGCGGTGAAGGGTGGTCGCTCAGGAAAGCTCGAGTGGACGTACGCCGCGCCGCTCGACATGTCGGCGCGAGATCGACGGTGTACCTCGCCCACTGTGGCCGGATTCCGCGCGCTGGCACGACTCACCTCGCTGATCGTCGGATCGCCTCCCGACGGCGGCTCAGTGTCGGAGGCGGGACGTAGGGTGGAGGGCGCTCGAACGGCGCGGCACGAAGGGACGACGGATGGCAGGTAGGGCCCCGGCGCGCGCGAAAGCGGCGCCCGCGAAGGCGGCGATCCCGCAGCTCGCCTGGAACCAGACGCGGCCCGCGCCGATCGTGCTGATCACCGGTCCGGAGCAGTTCCTCGCGGACCGCGCGCTGCGCTTCCTCCGCGAGTTCCTCCGCGCGGAGGACCCGAGCCTGGAGGTCAGTGACATCGACGCCGGCGGCTACGCGCCGGGCGAGCTGCTGACGCTCGCGAGCCCGTCCCTCTTCGACGAGCCGCGGCTCATCCGGGTCTCGAACGTCGAGAAGTGCACCGACGCGTTCCTCCTCGAGACGCTCGACTACCTCGCGGCGCCCGCCGATGGAGCGACCGTGGTGCTCCGCCACGGCGGCGGCAACCGCGGCAAGAAGCTGCTCGACGCGATCCGCTCGGGCACGGGGGGCGGGATCGAGATCGTCTGCGCAGAGCTCAAGCGCGAGAGCGACAAGGTCGACTTCGCGATCGCCGAGTTCCGCACCGCCGGGCGCACGGCGACGACCGGTGCCGTCCGCGCTCTCGTCTCGGCCTTCTCGGACGACCTGGACGAACTCGCCTCCGCCTGCCAGCAGCTGCTCTCGGACGTGACCGGCGAGATCACCGAGGCGACTGTCGCGAAGTACTACGGCGGCCGGGTCGAGACGACCGCGTTCACCGTCGCGGACTCCGCCATCGCGGGACGGCACGGGGAGGCGCTGCTCGGGCTCCGCCACGCCCTTGCGTCCGGCGCGGACCCCGTCCCGATCGTGGCCGCCTTCGCGAGCAAGCTGCGCACGATGGCGAAGGTCGCCGGCACCCGCGAGGGCTCCGGCCAGGTCGCCTCCCGCCTCGGGCTCGCCCCGTGGCAGGTGGACCGCGCCCGCCGCGACCTGCAGGGCTGGACCGGCGAGGGACTGGGCACGGCGATCCTCACGGTCGCCGACACCGATGCCAACGTCAAGGGCGCCACTCGCGACCCGGTCTACGCGCTCGAGCGCATGGTCTCCGTCGTCTCCGCCCGAGGCCTCTAGGCGTGGTTCCTCGGATCGTCCTACCCGGTACGTCCCCCCGCTCCTGCCGGCGTGACCATCGCGCGAGGCCGACCGCGCGACGAGCAGCGACGAGGCACACGAGCGACGAGGCGCACGAGGAGCCTGTCGACGGCGGAGCTGCAACGACGACGGGGCCCGGCCATCGGCCGGACCCCGTCGTCGTTGCAGCGAAGCGCAGAGTTACAGCGCCGCGACCCGCTTCGCGATGGCCGACTTGCGGTTCGCGGCCTGGTTCTTGTGGATGACGCCCTTGCTGGCGGCCTTGTCGAGCTTCTTCGCGGCGAACGCGAGGGCCGTCGAGGCCGTGGTGGCGTCGCCGGCGGCGATGGCGGTGTGGACCGAGCGGATGGCGGTCTTCAGCTCGCTCTTCACGGCCTTGTTGCGCTCGTTCGCCTTCTTGTTGGTGAGGTTGCGCTTGATCTGCGACTTGATGTTTGCCACGTGGATTACCTTCTTCTCGGATGTGCGTGTGTGCAGCCGGCTACTCGACGGAGTGCCCCTTCCGCGGGTGTCTGAACGCCCTGCGGTGCGACTGGAGGTCGCCGGCTTCTGATCACTCCACGCCTGCCGGGTGTCCGGAGGGGGAGCGCAAGCCAACAAGGAACTTTAGCGCACCCGCCGTCGCCCTTCAACCGCGCCGCACCCGCCTCCTGCTCGCCCCTCAAGATGCCTCTTCGGTACGCGACACGCCGGGGAAGGCGTACCGAAGAGGCATCTCGCGGGGGAGGCGCGCCGGTAGCGTGACGACCGTGCCCCGTCTCGCCGACCACGTCTCCACGGAGCCGCCCGCGGGCGTCGGCCGACCGGTCGAGAGCGCGCTGCGGGTCGACGGAGCGCCGCTCGCGAGGACCGAGCCCGACGCGTCAGCACTGCGCCGCGCGATCACGGTCGTGCGCGCATGAGCCCCGGCGACGTCCTGGTCCGCCGGGTCTGGGCGGAGGAGTACGACGAGGTCTCACGCCTGCGCCTCGCCGCATACGCCCACGACTACGAGCTGGGGGAGGAGTATGCGGCCGACATCGCCGCAGTCGCCCGGCACGACCGTGAGGGCGAGGTGTGGGTCGCTGTGGACGTCGACGGCCGCATGCTCGCCACCGTGACCACTGCGCGCCAGGGAGCCAACCTCTACGAGCTCGGCCGGCCGGGGGAGCTGGACTGGCGGCTGCTCGCGGTCCATCCGGAGGCGCGCGGGCGCGGCCTCGGGCGCCTCCTGACCGAGTTCGTCGTGATGCTCGCCGTTGAGCGAGGTCTCGACCGGGTCGTGATGAACAGCGGCAGCCTGATGACCGCGGCGCACGCCCTCTACGAGAGCATGGGCTTCGTCCGGCTCGGCGATCGCGAGAACCCGCCCGGCGTGGAACCGACCCGCACCTATGGGCTCGAGCTGTAGCCCGGCCCCCGCCGCCGGGCATGGGACACTGGTCCCACGATGTCTCCACGTGCACACACCGGCCTCGAGCCCGCCGCGACCGATCCGGCGTCCCTCCGCAACTTCTGCATCATCGCCCACATCGATCACGGCAAGTCCACTCTCGCCGACCGCATGCTCGGCATCACGGGGGTCGTGGAGGACCGGGCGATGCGCGCGCAGTACCTCGACCGGATGGACATCGAGCGCGAGCGCGGCATCACGATCAAGTCGCAGGCCGTGCGGATGCCGTGGGAGCGCGACGGCCGCACCTTCGCCCTCAACATGATCGACACCCCGGGCCACGTCGACTTCTCCTACGAGGTCAGCCGCTCGCTCGCCGCCTGCGAGGGCGCGATCCTCCTGGTCGACGCCGCGCAGGGCATCGAGGCGCAGACCCTCGCCAACCTCTACCTCGCGCTCGAGAACGACCTCACGATCATTCCGGTCCTCAACAAGATCGACCTCCCCGCTGCCGATCCCGACAAATACGCGAAGGAGCTCGCGAGCCTGATCGGCGGCGACCCCGACGACGTGCTCCGCGTCTCCGGCAAGACCGGCGTGGGCGTCGAGGCGCTCCTCGACCGCGTCACCGAGCTCATCCCGCCGCCTGTCGGCGACGCCGACGCCCCCGCACGCGCGATGATCTTCGACTCCGTGTACGACGCCTACCGCGGAGTCGTCACCTACGTCCGGATGATCGACGGCAAGCTCTCGCCGCGCGAGAAGATCCAGATGATGTCGACCCGTGCGACGCACGAGATCCTCGAGATCGGCGTCTCGAGCCCCGAGCCGGTCGCCACCAAGGGGCTCGCGGTCGGCGAGGTCGGCTACCTGATCACCGGAGTGAAGGACGTCCGCCAGTCGAAGGTCGGCGACACCGTCACCACGGCATCCAAGCCCGCGACCGAGGCGCTCCCCGGCTACACCGAGCCGCTGCCGATGGTCTTCTCCGGCCTGTACCCGATCGACGGCAGCGACTACCCGGATCTGCGCGAGGCTCTCGACAAGCTGAAGCTCTCGGACGCCGCGCTCGTGTACGAGCCAGAGACCTCCGTCGCGCTCGGCTTTGGCTTCCGCTGCGGATTCCTGGGGCTCCTGCACCTCGAGATCATCACCGAGCGCCTCCAGCGCGAATTCGGCCTCGACCTGATCACGACGGCGCCCTCGGTCATCTACGAGGTCTCGACGGAGGACAAGAAGACCGTCACCGTCACCAACCCGAGCGAGTTCCCGGTCGGCAAGATCGCGGCTGTGACCGAGCCGATCGTTAAGGCCGCGATCCTCGCGCCCAAGGACTACGTCGGCACGATCATGGAGCTCTGTCAGAGCCGCCGCGGCACGCTGATCGGCATGGAGTACCTGGGCGAGGACCGCGTCGAGATCCGCTACCACATGCCCCTCGGCGAGATCGTCTTCGACTTCTTCGACAACCTCAAGTCGAAGACCGCCGGCTACGCCTCGCTCGACTACGAGCCCGCCGGCTCGCAGGAGGCCGACCTGGTGAAGGTCGACATCCTGCTCCAGGGCGAGCAAGTCGACGCCTTCAGCGCGATCGTGCACCGCGAGAAGGCCTACGCGTACGGCGTGCTGATGACAGGGCGGCTGCGCAAACTCATCCCGCGGCAGCAGTTCGAGGTCCCGATCCAGGCCGCCATCGGCGCCCGGATCATCGCGCGGGAGTCGATCAGCGCGATGCGCAAGGACGTCCTGGCCAAATGCTACGGCGGCGACATCACCCGCAAGCGTAAGCTCCTCGAGAAGCAGAAGGAGGGCAAGAAGCGGATGAAGATGGTCGGCCGCGTCGAGGTCCCCCAGGAGGCGTTCATCGCCGCGCTCTCGGGCGACGTCGAGACGAAGGACAAGAAGTAGGGGCACCCGCCCCCGCGTCGCCTCCCCGTCACGTCGGATAGTCTGGGTCGGATGGACAGCACGGCCCGGCGGGCGAAGCCGACGCACGCCGTGCGCGACGTGTCCGGGAAGAAGGTCGGGACGTGAGCATCCGCCGCTCCAACTTCGAGGGCCAGCCGCAGGTCACCTACGCGGCCGTCGGCGGCACGTTGGCGCCCGATCTGCTCGAGTACCCGCCGGACGGCTTCACCGCCGAGCGCTTCGAGGCGCGCCTCGGCTCCGGCGACGAGCGGTTCGCCATCACCTCCGCCTCACTGATGACGTGGGGCGTTCAGCGCGGCAGCGGCATCGAGGTCACCGACATCTCCACCGGCAGCGGCGTGCAGTACACCGGCGTGAACTTCGACTCCGCAGGCACGCCGATCGATCTGGTCAGCCGACCGACCGAGGAGCACTTCGCGCCGGACGGCACCCCCTACATCACGGCGGGTGTCACCGCGGTGCTCAAGGTCGTCCTCCTCGGCCGCACCTTCGACGCTCCCGTGCGGGTCGTCTACGTCGTCGACGAGCCCGACCAGATCGGCTTCGCCTACGGCACCCTCGAGGGCCACCCCGAGAGCGGCGAGGAGTCGTTCGTCGTCGAGCGGCGCGCCGACGACTCGGTCTGGCTCGTCATCCGTGTCTTCTCCCGCCCTTCCACCCGCCTGTACCGCCTGGGCGCGCCGGTGCTGCGTGCCGTGCAGAAGCGCCAGGTCAAGAAGTACCTGCGCGCTCTGCTGCCGGCGCGCGTCAGCTGACGTGGGCAGCGCCCTCCCGCTCGCCGATCCGGCCCCCCTCGACGGACTCCTGCCCGGCTCGGTCGCCGAGGGGGCCGAGAACCGCGACCTCGGACTGTACGTGCACGTCCCGTTCTGCCGGGTGCGCTGCGGGTATTGCGACTTCAACACCTACACCGCCACCGAACTGCGCGGAGCACGCCAGCAGGACTACGCCGACGAGGCGATCGCCGAGATGGCGCTCGGCGCCGGTGTCCTTGAGCGCGCGGGCCTGCCGCGGCGCCCGGCAGCGACGGTGTTCTTCGGAGGCGGCACCCCCACGCTCCTGCCCGCGGGCGATCTCGTGCGGATGCTCGACGGGCTGCGCGGGCACTTCGGCGTCGCACCCGGCGCCGAGATCACGACCGAGGCGAACCCCGACTCCGTCGACGCCGCCTACCTGCGGGCGCTGGCCGACGCCGGATTCACCCGGGTCAGCTTCGGGATGCAGTCGGCCGTTCCCCACGTGCTCGCAACCCTCGAACGCACCCACGATCCGGAGCGCGTGCCGTTTGTGGTCGAGTGGGCGCGCGAGGCGGGGCTGCAGGTCAGTCTCGACCTGATCTACGGGACGCCGGGGGAGTCGCTCGCCGACTGGGAGCTCTCGCTCGACTCCGCTCTCGCGAACCACCCCGACCACCTGTCGGCCTACGCGCTGATCGTCGAGGACGGCACGAAACTCGCCCGGCAGATCCGCCGCGGCGAGTTCGCGACTCCGGACGACGACCTCACCGCCGACATGTACGAGCTCGCCGATGCCCGGCTCGCCGCTGCCGGCTACTCCTGGTACGAGGTGAGCAACTGGTCGCGCGACGACGCGTACCGCTCACGGCACAACCTCTCCTACTGGCTCGGCCACGACTGGTGGGGCGTCGGCCCCGGTGCGCACAGTCACGTGGGCGGCGTGCGCTGGTGGAACGTGAAGCACCCGGCGGCCTACGCCGACCGGCTGAGCGCCGGATCCTCACCGGCGGCCGGTCGCGAGACGCTCGACGCGGTCACCCGGCGCGTCGAGGATGTGCTGCTGCGCTCACGGCTGGCGGACGGACTGCCGATCGACGCGGTCGCCCCGGATCGTCGGCGCGAGGTCGCCGGTCTCATCGCCGACGGGCTGGTCGATGGACGGGCGGCGCTGCGGGGCCGCGTCGTGCTGACGCTGCGGGGGCGCCTGCTGGCGGACGCGGTGGTCCGGCGGCTCACCGACGGCTGAGGCGCTGCCCGTCCGCTACCGGGACCGGCCGCCTCGCGTCCCGCGGCTGCCCGATCAGCAGGATCCCTGGGAGCGCCAGGATTGGCGGCTCGTTGCGGCGAGGCCGGCTCCGACCTACTTGAAGAACGGGATGCTGAGCGGATACGAGTAGTACTCGCCCGCGCTCGCTCGGACCGACGCGATGATCGCGAAGATCAGCACCAGGATCGGTACCGCGAACAGGACGAGGAACCCCACGAACACCGCGGTCAGGATCGTCCCCGCGATGTAGCAGATCAGCATGGTCAGCTGGAAGTTCAGCGCCGACTTTGCGTGCGCCTCCAAGAACGGACCGCGCCCCTTGAAAACCAGGTAGACGATCAGCGACGGCAGGAAGCTGAAGAAGATGCCGACGAGGTGGGTGACGATCGCCCAGGTCTTCTCGTCGGCGGGGTTCAGCGGCGGGGCGGGCGTCCCGTAGGCGGGAGGCGGGGAGGG
>NZ_LIIN01000120.1 GCF_001634385.1 Rathayibacter tanaceti
GGCGCTCGCGGTGATCAGCAGCGGTCGGGAGGCGCCGTACTCGGCGTCCACGTCGACGGCCAGCACCGCCTCGGCATCGCCGAGCGTCCGCTCGTGCACCGCGGCGAAGCGCTCGTCGAGCGCTCGACGCAGCGCCGCGTCGCCGCCGGGGAGCGCGAGCGCCACATCGAGGTACCAGAGCAGCTCGTGCAGGCGGCGCATCAGGGGGAACACGGCGAACATCCGCTCGCGCACGACCGGATCCGCTCGCCAGGAGACGCCCCCGAAGGTCTGGGCCGAAACCTTCTGACCCGCACCGAAACAGTCGAAAACGGTGCACCCGGCGAAGCCCTCCGGCCGAAGCCGGCGATGGATCGTGCACGCGTCCTCGCCGTCGAGATGGACGCACGGATCGCCCGCGGGCTTGTCGACCGGGAAGTCGGCCGAGCGGGAGAAGGCCAGGGCCACGCAGCAGAGGCCGAAGCAGTTCGCGCAGTCGGCGCCGAGATCCGCTCGGCGGCCGAGCTCGACTCTTGTGCGTGACGTCATCGCTCCGAGACTACGCGCGGGGCCCTCCGCGGGCCGGCCTCAGTGCGCGAGCGCGAGGACACCGACGACCAGGGCGCCGAGGCCGACGATCCCGAGCAGCGAGACCAGGCTCTGCCGCAGGGGGAGCCCCGCTCGTGCCACGGCGATCAGCGCGATCGCGGCGAGGGTCGCGACGTAGACGCCAGCGCCGATCCGCAGGGCGGCGGTCGCGTCGATCAGGCCCAGCGCCGCCCCCGCGAGGGCGAGGAGGGGGAGGGATGCCGAGGCGAGGGCTCCCGCGGCGATCCGCAGCATGATCCGCACCTCGGCACCCGAGGGCGTCGCCGCGTGCACGACCTGGTGCGAGACCACCTCGGCCACGAATCCGGCGGCCGAGATCCCGACGATCGAGATCGCCAGGCTCCGCAGTGCCTGCGCCGCGTCGGGATGATCGCCGACCACGTAGATCATCACCACGGCGAGACCGGTGAACGTCGCGTAGATCCGCTCCTTGAGGGCGCGGGCTGTCTCGTCGAGCGGACGCCGCGTGCGGGCGACCCAGCGGCTCACGGGACCGGGCCGTGTCGGCGAGTGATCGGCTGCCGCGGGCTGGTCGGGAGTCATCGCCGGCTCAGTAGGAGGCGGAGTCGACACGGGCGGCGGAGGAGTCGCCCGCCAGGCGCGCCGACAGGTCGCCGAGGATCGTGGCGGAGCCGCTGGTGCCGAAGCGGGTGACGCCGAGAGCGCGGTAGGCGAGGAGCGTGTCGAGGTCGCGGACGCCTCCCGAGGCCTTCACCTGGACGGCGTCGGAGACCGCGCCGCGCATGAGGCGCAGATCGTGCTCGTTGGCACCGCTGCCGGCGAACCCGGTCGCGGTCTTGACGAAGTCGGCTCCTGCGCGCTCGGACGCCCGGCTGCCCTCGACGATTTGCTCGTCGTCGAGGAGGCCGGTCTCAAGGATCACCTTGACGATGCGACCCTCGGCCGCCTCGACGACCGCGCGGATGTCGTCCTCGACGTCCTCGAGCAGACCGCTGCGCAGGCGGCCGATGTTGACGACCATGTCGAGCTCGGAGGCGCCGTCGGCGAGCGCCTGGCGCGCCTCCGCCACCTTCGCGGGGGTCGAGGTGGTGCCGTGGGGGAAGCCGATCACCGTGCCGACCAGGACACCTGAGCCCTCGAGCCGCGCGACAGAGTGGGCGATGTCGGAGGGGCGGACGCACACGCTGAAGACGCCGGCCGCGCGCGCCTCGTCGAGCTGGGCGTCGACCTCGGCGCGGGTGAACTCGGGCTTGAGGATCGCGTGGTCGATGAGGGCCGCGACCTCGGCGACACTGGGCAGGCTGGACTCGGTCATCCGGCCATTTTATCGCCGGATTCGCCACCGACGCAGCGCAGCTGGGACGCGCCCTCCGGTGAACGGGCGAGGGCCCGCGATCCATCGGATCGCAGGCCCTCACTCGTGAGCGCAGCCGACGGGGTAGCGTCGCTGCGCGAGTGCTACCAGCTCGACTTGGTGATGCCGGGCAGCTCGCCGCGGTGCGCCATGTCACGGAAGCGGACACGGGAGATGCCGAACTTCGTGAGGTTGCCGCGGGGGCGGCCGTCGACGGCGTCGCGCGAACGCACGCGGACGGGCGAGGCGTTGCGGGGGAGCTTCTGGAGGCCGGTGCGGGCGGCCTCGCGGGACTCGTCGGTCCCGGCCGGGTCGACGAGGGCCTTCTTCAGCTCGAGGCGCTTGGCGGCGTAGCGGTCGACGACCACCTTGCGCTGCTCGTTGCGGGCGATCTTGCTCTTCTTGGCCATTCTTAGCGCTCCTCGCGGAAGTCGACGTGCTTGCGCACTACGGGGTCGTACTTCTTGAGCACGAGACGGTCGGGGTCGTTGCGGCGGTTCTTCTTGGTCACGTAGGTGTACCCGGTGCCGGCCGTCGAACGGAGCTTGATGATGGGACGGACGTCCTGCTGCTTTGCCATTAGATCTTCACCCCACGAGCGAGAATGTCCTTGACGACGGACTCGATGCCACGGGCGTCGATGACCTTGATGCCCTTGGCCGAGAGGGTCAGGGTGACGTTACGGCGAAGCGACGGCACGTAGTACGTCTTCTTCTGCACGTTGGGGTCGAAGCGGCGCTTGGTGCGCCGGTGCGAGTGCGAGATGGCGTGCCCGAAGCCGGGGACGGCTCCGGTCACCTGGCAGACTGCTGCCATGGGTTCCTCCATGTGTGGTTACCGTGGATCACGCGCGGCACGAGGCCCCGCCCGACCCACCCAAGGTCACTTGTCGGCGCACCGCCCGGCCGTTCGATGGGAGCCGGGGCTCCGGCCCGGCGGGCAGCGCGCAAGCGCGTGCAGATGCACGCAACTTCACTAGGGTACGCGAGCGGACGAGGCGACCGCAACACACGCTCCGGGAGCGGGGAGACCGGTACTCGGGGAGCGGGGAGACCGGTACCCCTGGGCTTGCCCCATGAGCCTTCCGGTGTCGATCCCCGCCCTCGTCCCCGGAACGGGAACCGCTCTGCCCTGGGTCAGCGCCGTGCTGCACGGCGCACGTCCCGCCCTCTCCCTCCTCGACTGGGTGCTGCTGACCGACGGTGCTCCCCTGTCGTGGCGGCGACTGCGGGTCGTGCTGCCCTACCCGCTGCTCTGGATCGTCGTCGTCCTCACCCGCCGGGGGCGACGGACGGCTGCTTTCTGCTTCGTGTGGGCGCGGAGCCGACGGCGTTGAGCGGACGTCACGGGAGCCGAGGGCGCTCCGGCTCGCGGCTCCCCTGACGCGCATTCAGCGCCGCTCGTCGGCATCCCCCGTGAGAGGTCGGCGGAGGCGGGCGCGGGCGGCGGAGGCGACGGCGACGGCGACCGCGTCGAGGGCCGGGGTGCGCAGCGCCCACTGCTGCCAGTAGAGGGGCACGTCGACGGGAGCGCCGCCGAGTGCCACCAGCCCCTCGCTGCCGACGGGCGCCTGGAGTTCGGGGAGCATCCCCCAGCCGAGGCCGAGGCGGACCGCTTGGGCGAAGTCGGTGGAGCCCGGCACGCGATGCTGCGGAGGGCCGCCCTCGACGCCTGCGGAGCGGAGGAAGCGCTCCTGCAACCGGTCCTTCTCGTCGAAGACGACGAGCGGAGCGGAACCGAGGGCCGAGAGGTCGCCGGAGGGGAACCAGCGCTCGGCGAAGGCCGGCGCGGCCATCGCGCGGTACCTCATCACTCCGAGAGGCGCGACGGTGCAGCCGAGCACCGCCTCCGCCTCGCCGGTGACGGCGGCCAGCACGGTGCCGTTGCGCAGGAACGCGGCGGTGTGCTCCTGGTCCTCCCGGTGCAGCTCCACCACGACATCGGGGACGGAGGCGAGCGCCGGCAGTACCCAGGTGGCGAGCGAGTCGGCGTTGACGGCGAGCGGGAGGACGACCGGACCGGCGCCCTGGGCGTCCTCGCCACCGAGGGCCCGCACGGCGTCCTCGGCGAGCAGCTCGATCTGCCGGGCGAGGCGGAGCAGGCCGGCGCCGGCCTCCGTTGCGACGACCGGCCGGGAGCGCACCAGCAGCACGCGCCCGGCCGCGGTCTCGAGCGCCTTGATCCGCTGACTGAGCGCGGAGGGGGTGATGTGCAGCGCACGCGCGGCGGCGTCGAAGGAGCCGTGTCGGACGGAGGCGGCCAGCGCACGCAGCCGAGAGAGATCGAGGTCGTCGGTCAACATCAGTACGGCTTACGGTACTGAAGGAGCATGAGCTGGTCTACAGTTCTCCCCGCTCGTAGCGTCAGAGCATGCCGCCCCTCCTCGCCGCCCTCTCCGGACTCGGTTTCGGCTTCTCGCTCATCATCGCCATCGGCGCGCAGAATGCGTTCGTGCTGCGCCAGGGCCTCCGCCGCGAGCATGTGCCGGCCGTCGTCGCGATCTGCGCTGTGGCCGACGCCGCGCTGATCGTGCTCGGCATCGCCGGGATCGGCGCCCTCCTCGAGTCGGCGCTCTGGCTGCTCGCGGTGATCCGCTGGGGCGGCGTCCTCTTCCTCCTGGCCTACGCAGGATTGGCGGCGCGGCGCGCCCTGCGGCCGGGGACCCTCGAGGGCGACCCGGCCGGCGCCTCCACGTCGCTCCGCACGGCGATCGGCACCTGCCTGGCGCTCACGCTGCTCAACCCGCATGTGTACCTCGACACGGTGGTGCTGCTGGGCTCGGTGGCCGCCAGCCACGGCGACGAGCGCTGGTGGTTCGGGGCCGGAGCCGCGCTCGGGAGCGTGCTGTGGTTCACGGCCCTGGGCTTCGGCGCCCGGGTGCTGCGGCCGCTGTTCCGCAGTCGGACGGCGTGGCGGGTGCTCGACGCGGGCGTCGCGGTGGTGATGGTGGTGCTGGCGGTGTCGCTGGCGCTCTCGTGACGCCTCAGCCGGTCGAGCCTCAGCCGGTCTCCACGCTTCGGCCGGTGTCCACGCCTTCGCGGCTCTCCACACGTCAGCCGGTCTCCACGCCTTCGCGGCTCTCCCGGCCTCAGCCGGTGACCGCGGGCAGGGCCGCGGACGCGACGACGGTGCCGGCGGCGTCGGTGATCTCGACGGCGGCGACAGCATCGCGCAGCACGGCCGCGTTCATCTCGCAGTCGAGCTCGGCGGAGCTGCCCAGGAACGAGCCCGACGCCAGGCGCTCCCCCTCGCCCGTCACCAGGACCAGGTCGTAGCTCGCACCGAGCTCGAAGCCGGTGCCGCGGAGGATCGTCTCGGTGCCCCAGGTGTGCGCGACCAGCGAACCGTCGAGCCGGACCCCGGACGCACGCTCGTCGAACGCGATCGCCTCGACCGCGCCGAGGGTGCCGGGCGGCCCGGTGACGGGGCGCTCGCCGGCGGCCTGGAACGCCGAGCCCGCGACGACACCCAGCACGAGGCAGGCCGCAGCGGCGCCGACCGCGAGGGCGAGGCGACCGCGTCGGGAGGGCGGGGCCGCCTCCTCCGCAGCAGCGAGGCCCAGCACCCGCGAGCGCAGCTGCGCCGAGGGCTCGGCCTCGTCCCAGCGGACGAGGCCGCCGAGCCGGTCGAGGACCACACCGAACGAAGCCAGCTCGCGGTCGAGCGTCGGGTCCGCGGCGCGCAAGCGGTCGAACTCGATCGCCTCCTCGGAAGAGAGGTCGCCGGCGAGGGCTGCGGCGAGGAGTTCCTCGCGGCGGCCCCCGGGCTGCTCGACGTCCGTCACGATCGCTCCTCATCGGTGGGGTCGGCGCTCGCGAGGTGATCGCGGAGCGCTCGCAGAGCGTAGAAGGCGCGGGTGCGCAGGGTCGCGACCGGCACGCCCGTCGCCGAGGAGAGGTCGGCGTAGCTCTCGCCGCGGAGGTGGATCGCGACCACCACCTGCCGGTGCTGCTCCGAGAGCCGCGCGAGCGCCTCCGCCATCGCGAGCGGCTCGAGGGGGTCGCGCTCGTCGCCCGGCACCTCCTCCAGGACCTCGGTGGCGACCAGGCGCGGGAGGCGCTGGAGCGAGCGGTGCACGTCGATGACGACGTTGCGGGCGATCGCGAACAGCCAGGTGCGGGCGCTCGCCCGCTCGGCGGAGTAGCTCTCACGCGACCGCCACGCGCGCAGGAACGTCTCCTGCACGCAGTCCTCAGCGAGGCCGCGATCGTGGAGGGCGTTCATGGCGAACCCGAGCAGGGCGGGAGCGTGCTCGTCGAAGGCGGCCGAGAGATCGAGCACGGGCGCCGGAGCGTGCAGGGGCACGGGCGCAGCAGCGGCGCGCGGCTGCTCGCGGGCGGGCCTGGTCATCGCGGGCCCCTCCCGTCGTGGTGCCGTCGCCGTCTGCGCCACATCGCCTCCTCTCGAGGACCGAAGGTCCGTCGACGAGGGGTACGGCCGCGGCGGGTGCGGCGTTCATCGGGAGGCGCGAGCCGCTCCATGAAGATCTTCTCAGATCGGATGAACGCCGAGCCCGCCCGCGCCGTACCCCCTGCATCGGGCCCACCCGGTCGCCCGCGAACGAAAGGCTCCACCATGACGAAGACGTCCCCCACCCGGAACCGCACGAGCGCCCGCCGGACCCTCGCCCTCGGCGGCATCACCGCCGTCGCCGCCGCCTCCTTCTTCGCCGCCGCGCCGGCCCACGCCGAGACCGAGGTCGCCGAGCCGTCGAGCTTCACGAGCGCGTTCACCGTGATGGCGACGCCCGACCAGGTCGTGAACAACGACTCCGTCGCGACTCCGGGCCAGCCCGGGGCCACGGGCGAGATGACGTTCCGCATCAACAGCGACCTCGAGATCATTTGCTACGACATCACGCTCACCGGGGTGACCGGCGAGTACCAGAGCCCGGCCAAGACCGCCACCCACATCCACCAGGCCGCCGTCGGCAAGGCCGGCCCGCCGCGGATCGCGTTCCCGAACCCCGCTCCCGTGGGCGACGGGCCGCGCACCAGCTCCGGCTGCCTCCAGGGTCCGTTCACCACCGGCATCCAGGCGAACGGCGCCGACACCGGAGCGGGTTTCTCGCTCACGGCGATCGAAGCCGACCCCGCGGGCTTCGCCGGCGACTCGCACACCGCATCGTTCGCGGCAGGAGTCGTGCGCGGCCAGCTCTCGCAGGTCCCCGTCGGGGGTCTGCAGACCGGCGGAGGCGCCGCGGCGGCCGGCAACGACGCCGGAGCGTGGAGCTTGGCCGGCCTCGGCGCGACCGCGGCGCTCGGAGCAGCCGGCGTCGTCGTCGTCGCCCGTCGGCGCACCGCCTCCTGACCGTGGGCACTCGCTCGAGGAGCGGCACCGTCGCGGCGGCGCTCTGCGGGGGTGCTGCTCCTCGGCGGGTGCGCAAGCGCGGGGGGCTCGGCGGAGGCCCGCCGGCCCGCGGCGTCGACGCCTCCCGAGCCGACCGCCTCCTGCAACCGCGCCCCTCGCAACCGCACCCCCTGTCGCCGCCCCGGCCGTGCAGCGCACCCTGGGTGTCGAGCCGGCCCGCATCGCCGCGCCCGCGATGGGGCTCGACGAGCCGCTGATCGGCCTGGGCATCCAGGCCGACGGGGCGATGGAGGTGCCGGTCGACTACGACGACGTCGGCTGGTTCTCGGGCGGCGGGCGCCCCGGAGGCAGCGGCCGCACGGTGATCGCCGGGCACGTCGACTCGCGCTCCGGCCCGGCCGTGTTCTTCCGCCTCGACGAACTGGCTCCGGGCGACGACGTCGTGGTCACCGGCGTCGACGGCTCCGAGCACCGCTACCGGGTGACCGCCGCCGAGGCGCATCCGAAAGCCGACTTCCCCACCGCCCGGGTGTTCGGGGCGACGCTGGAGGAGGAGCTGGTGCTGGTCACCTGCTCGGGCGAGTACGACAGGACCGTGGGCCGCTACGAGGACAACCTCGTGGTGTTCGCCTCTCCTGCGTGAGCCCGCCGCCGGTCGCACCGCGAGCGGGAGGGGCTCGGGATGGTGCACGCGGGACGGGCGGACGCAAGGGGCCGGGGGCGCGGCCGGGGTGTGATCGGATGAGGGTGGCGGGCCCCCGCCGCCGCACGCCTCCCGCTCCCCACCGCCGTGGCGCGGCCGATCCGAGAGGACGCCTGTGTCCGTCCGCCCCACGCTCTTCGCCCTGCCCGGACTGGGCCTGGACGGCCGCGCCTTCGATGCGCTGGCGGCCGCACTCGCCGATGTCGCCGATGTGGTGGCGCTCGACCTCCCCGATGCGACCGGGACCTCGCTCGAAGCGATGACGACCTCTGTCGTGCGCCGGATCCGCGAGCACGGCGCCTCCCGCTGGCTACTTCTGGGCCACAGCCGCGGCGGCAAGATCGCGTCGCTGGTCGCCTCCCGCACGATGACCGGCCGCTCAGGACTGTTCGGCCTGGCCGGCGTCGTCCTGCTGGCCGGCTCGCCGCTCTCGCCAGAGCCCATGGCACAGGAGCGGCGCGAGCAGATGCTCGCGTGGGTCGCCGACGGTCCGCTCGACGAGGAGCAGGCGGGCACGTTCGTCGAGCAGAACGTCGGGGCTCCGCTCCCGGCCGAGGTCGACGCAGAAGTGCGGGCCGAGCTGCGCCGTTCCTCCCCTGACGGGTGGCGCGACTGGCTCGAGCACGGCAGCCGCGAGGACCGCACCGGCGAGGCGGCGCTCAGTGCCGTGCCGGCCCTCCTGATCGCGGGTGGTGCGGACGGCGACCTCGGTGCCGACGCGCAGCGCCGTCTGAACGGAGCCCACTACGCCCGCGCCCGCCTGCACACGC
>NZ_LIIN01000121.1 GCF_001634385.1 Rathayibacter tanaceti
CCTCTTGGACAACGAGGCTTATGCAAAACCCTCAGCACACCCCACGAAAGGCCTGGTCGGGGGCGCCATCCGGGTCGACAAATCGGAGTTTTGCATAAGCCTCAACAAAGCGAACGAGGCGTTCGCGAATGCAGAGGGGGCTGTAGGAATCGGAGCTCCCGCCGGGAAGATCGTGGCTCAAGTCATGCTCGGGACATGGGTGAACCTTCTCGGGAAAGGTGGGGAGAGGTTCGACGGCACTCGATCCTCTTACGTCGCCGACCTCTGGGAGCCGGCGTTGAAGCAGTGCTTCTCTGCGCCACGGAAGGACGTCGCCCGGCTCGCACAAAGGATGAATTGGGCGCGCAATCGGATCAGTCACTGCGAACCGGTCGTCTTCGGCCTGCCGATGCCCGGGCTGGGAACGCCTGTCATTCAAGTCCGGCGAGCTCCGCAGCTCATCTTCGAGGACACTCAAGAGCTGCTGCGGGTCGTTTCCCCGCTCTTGGCCAGTTGGCTCGACCGGTGGGGTGGCACCCGGGCACTCTGCGCACACCGTCTCGCTCTGCGGGCCCTGGACCACATCGCCCAGGACGCGACAATTCAGCTCGACCGTTGATCGCCCCTGGATTCGTTCTTCTTTGCGAGCGATCGTGCGAATCGGGTCTACCGGCCCGCCTGCTCCCGCGCGACGGGCGCTGCCGCGACCTCGGACGTTTCGAGAGCGCCGGCGCGATTTTCGCACGGTGAGGCATCGGTGCCGCGGTGCTGACCGCAGCTGCACGGCAGCTCCTCCGACCCTGTGCACACCTCTGGCCGCGAAACGCATCCGTGCGCGGTGTTCCCTGCACCTTGGCTGAACCAGCGGGACGTCCGGGCCCCGGGCCACGTCTTCATCATGTGCCACGGATCGTGAGCACCGCGGCCGAAGGGCCGCGACCACTGCCCTCAGGAGAAGACCATGACCACCGTCACCCCCACCAGCATCGCCAACGGCTCCTCCGCCAAGCACGGCACCGCCACCTCGGCCGGCAAGAACACCATCGCCGACGGCGTCGTCGAGAAGGTCGCCGGCATCGCCGCCCGCGAGGTCCCCGGCGTGCACGACCTCGGCAACGGAGCGGCCCGCGCGATCGGCGCGATCCGCAGCGCGATCAACGCGCAGGACCGCGGCCAGGGCATCTCGGTCGAGGTCGGCGAGAAGCAGGTCGCCGCCGACATCACCGTCGTCGCCGAGTACCCCGTCGCGCTCCAGAAGCTCGCTGACAGCATCCGCTCCGCCGTGTCCGAGGCCATCTCCTCGGTCGTCGGCATGGAGGTCACCGAGGTGAACGTCACCGTCTCCGACGTGTACATCCCCTCGGACGACAAGGACAAGGACGACGAGACCGAGAGCCGCGTCAAGTGACTCCGTCCCACCTCGGCCTGGTCCTCGGCGCTGTCCTCGCGCTGACGGCCCTCGTCTTCGGCTTCTGGGCGCTCCTGTGGGTCGCCCTCGCGATGGCGATCGGCTACGGCGTCGGGAGGGTCGTCGAGGGCAAGCTCGATCTGCGCTCGCTCGGCGACACCCTCCGCGGGCGGCGGTCGTCATGACCGCGGCGGTGATGGCCGACGACGCCCGCCGCGGCCGCACGACGATCAGCTCGCGCGCTGTGCGCCGGGTCGTCTCGGTCGTCACCGCGGAGGCGCTGGACGTGGCCGCGTCCGATGTCGCGGTCGAGCTCGACGACGACGGAGGACGCCTCCACGTCCTCGCGCAGGCACCCATCCGCGTCACGCCGCTCGGTGAGACGGGCCGCCGCTCCTCCGGGACGCTGCTCGAGCGCCTCAGCACGGCGCAGACGACCATCCGCTCGCGGTGCCTCGCACTCACGGGCTCCACGATCGGCCGCGTCGACCTCCGGATCACCGGTGCCGACCTCCGAGAACGAAGGAGAGTGTCGTGACGACTCCCAGCACTGCCGGCCGGGCGCTCTACCCGCGCCTGGTGCGGCGCGAGACCCACTCGTCCCGCTCCGGATCGGCGATCGTCCTCGCCGTCCTGCTCATCCTCCTGTTCGCGTGGCTCGGCACGGAGGCGGTCCTCGCCGTCCTCGCCCAGCCGGCGCTGCTGGTGGCTCCGCAGGACGGAGCGTCGGCGCTGCTCACCGCGGCATCCGCTCCCATCGCGCTCACCGCGGCGGCGGGCGCCGTGCTCGCGCTGATCGGGCTCGCCCTGGTCGTCGTGTCGTTCGCCCCCGGCCGTCGCGGCCGTCGCGCGGTCGGCATCGACCGCACGGCCGCTGTGGTCGACGACCGCGTGATCGCCCAGGCCGTCGCCAGGACGGCGAGCCACGCCGGCGACATCGACCCCGATCAGGTGTCGGTGTCGGTGGGCGCCCGCACCGTGGGAGTCACCGTGTCGCGCACCTCCGGCCGCAGCACCGACGTCGGCAGCATCCGCGAGGCCGTCGACGCCGAGCTCGCCACCTACGACTGCACCCCGCGCCTGCGCTCGCGGGTGCGCCTGTCCGAGAAGGGGACCGTCCGCTGATGACCACCACGAACCGATTCCTGAACCGGCTGCTCCTGTTCGTCGTGGGCCTCGTGCTCCTGGTCGCCGGTGGTGCCGTCGCTGCGGGGTCGCTGCTCCCGCAGATCCAGGAGTCCGTCTCCGCTGCCGCGCAGGACGCCGTCGATCCCACCGGCGAGGCCCTCTCGGGCGGCGCACCGTGGATCCTCTGGGGGATCGCGGCCGCCGCGATCGTCCTGATCCTGCTGCTGGTGCGCTTCATCGTCCGTCAGGGACGGGGCCGCACCGGGACGCTGATCCGCGTCGGCTCTGGTGAGGGAGCGGGGACGCCCACGGGCGGCTCCGTGAGCATCGACGCGGCCGTCGCCGAGCAGGTCCTCGAGGAGGCGCTCGCGCACGATCCGGCGATCGTCGCGGTCGACGTGACCGCGTTCGACATCCGCCACCAGAAGGTGCTGCGTGTCACCGCGCACACCCGCCGTGGCGCCTCCCCGGTCCGCGCCCGGAAGACGGTCGACGAGGCCGTCCGCCGCTGGGACGCCCTGCTCGGTCAGGAGATCCCCGTCGTCATCCAGATCGTCAGCGGTCTGCGCACCAGGATGAGCGGCACCGCCCGCGTGCAGTAGCCGCGGCACCACCGTTCGGCCCTCTCGATCGGGAGGGCCGGAGAGCGCCCGCCCCGGCGGGTCGACAGCTGAAGGAGCATCCCATGTCCGATCCGATCCAGCTCGGCACCGTCGAGCGCACCCGTCCCCGGGGCGAGTCCACCGAGCCCGAGTCGACCGAGCTCCGCGTGGCCACGGCCGCCGCCGAGAGCGCTGCCCGCGTCGAGGGCGTCCACCAGCTCGGCGGCGCCGTCGCCCGGGGCCTCGACCGCGCCTCCCGCCGGGTGCTGGGCACCAGCACGCGCCCCGGCGTCACGGTCTCGACGCCCGACGGCGTGCTCACCGTCGACATCGACCTCGTCATCGAGTACCCGCACCCGGTCCGCGCGGTGCTGGACGCCGTGCGCGAGCAGGTGCAGCGTGTCGCCGAGCCGGTCGCCGGGGGTCACGTGGTCGTGAACGTCGCGGCGACCGACGTGCTCGGTCCATTCGACCCGGTCGAATCGGAGGAGGACGAAGCCGAGCCGCTGATCGACACCGCGAGGAGAGCGGCGGCCGATGCGCGCGACTCCGCGTCGGAGGCGGTCGCCTCGGCCCGCTATCGGGTCTCGGGAACGGTCGCCTCGGCCCGCGGAACGCTCGCGGACGCCGCGGACGACGCCGCGGACGCGCTGGATCGCGCGGCGGACGAGCGCGTCGAGCGTGCCGCTGACCGCGAGGAGGAGCGGGAGCACGACGGCGTTGACGAGGCCGAGGACGGCGGGCCGAGGCGCTCCGTCCCGGTGCCGGCCGCCGTCGAGACGACCGAGTTCGTCGTCCGGGTGAAGGTCGAGCCCGTCGACCAGGAGGCGGACCCGCGCACGACCAGCGTCGAGATCGCGCCAGCGGAGGATGCCGGCGACTCGAACGCCGCCGCCGATTCGCAGGAGGGCGACCTGGACGACGCCGACGCTCGCGCCGATCGACCCGCCCCGGCCCCCGCCTCCGGTCGGGAGTAGCGCCGTGCGCACCCGCTCGTCCGGCGGTGCGCGACGCAGGCCGCGCGCCGCCTGGGCCGCGCTCGCCACGGGTGTCGTGCTCTGCGTCGTGGTCGTCGTCGCCGTCCTCCTGCCCGTGCTCGGACTGATCGGCGCGGCCGACGGCAGCACGGCGGGCGCGCTCGACGTCCCGGTCGGCGCGATCGTCTTCTCCATCGTCGTCGGCTACGCCGTCGGCCTGGCCTTCCTCGGTCTCGCGCTCCTCTCGCGGAACGCGCCCCTCGCCTGGGTGTTCGCGGTCGCCGCGGTCGTCGCCACACTCGTCGGCTCCGTCTGGCCGCTGTTCGCGACCGCCTTCGCGAGCGTCGACCAGGCGCGGGACGCGATCCCCTTCATCCAGGATCTGATCGCCCGCGTGACAGGTTGACCGCCTCCCGCTAGCCTGTGCCGGATGAGCACCGACGGCCTCCGGGCGATCGACTACCTCCGCGCCTACGACGAGCAACTGCGGTCCGACGCCGAGACCCCGAGCGCCGTCTCCGTGACGCGCGAGGGGCCTCTGCGTCTGGTGACCTTCGCGGGCGGCCGCGGCTTCGTCACCTACCGCGACCTCGGCGGAGCCTGCACCGCGCGCGTCACCGAGCTGGTCGCCGCCGCCCGCGCCCACTTCGAGGCCGACCCGGGCATCCTCAAGGTGGAGTGGAAGACCCGCGGCCACGACGTCGCTCCCGGCCTGCACGACGCGCTCGTGGCCTGCGGCTTCGCCCCGGAGGAGCCCGAATCGATCATGATCGGGCCGGTCGAGGCACTCCTCTCTGACCACCCGGTCCCGGAGGGGGTCGAGCTGCGACGGGTCGTCGACGAGCCGGACGTCCGGGCCTTCAGCGCCATGATCGACGACGCCTTCGAGGAGGAGGTCGACGTGGCGATCGCCGATTCCCTCGTCGCCCGTCTGGCGCGCGGCGACGGTATGGAGCTGTGGGTCGCCGAGGTCGACGGCCGCATGGTTTCTGGTGGCCGGCTTGAGCCGGTCCCCGGCACCGACTTCGCGGGCATCTGGGGCGGAGCGACGCTGCCGGCCTTCCGCGGACGCGGGCTCTACGGCCTGGTCACCGCCGCACGCGCCGCCTCCGCCCAGAGCATGGGGAAAACCCTCGTGCACAGCGACTCGACCGAGTACTCGCGGCCCATCCTTGAGCGCGCCGGCCTGGTCCGCGTCTCGACCACGACCCCGTACCGTTGGCGCCGCCTGCACAACGAAGGCTGAGAGCCTGGATGCGCGTCTTTCCGGCGCCTGGCGGTCCCTCAGCCTTCGTTGTGACGGCCGATCAGCTCGGCGACGTGATCTCGAGCGCGATGTTGTCGGGGTCGCGGAACTCCAGGATGCTCGCGCCGCCCGTGTCCTTGATCGGCTCGTGCTCGATGCCGAGGTCGTCGAGGACGGCTGCGGCCGCCTTCAGCGCATCGAGGTCGGGGACCGCGAAGCTGACGTGATCGAGTCCGATGCGGTCCTCGTCGAAGTGGTCTCCACCCTCGGCGACGGGGCGCAGGCCGAGCAGCCCGCCCGGGAACTCGTAGATCACTCCACCGAAGACGAAGGCCAGCTTCTCCTTCTCCTCCTGAGGCGCATCCGCGGCCGGCGCCTCGAAGGCGACGTCGAAACCGAAGACGGAGTCGTAGAAGGGTCGCGAGACGGCGATGTCGCGGACGGTGAGCCGGATGTGGTTGTAGTCGACAGCGGGGATGGGCACGGGGTTCCTCTCGGAGGGACGGGCGGAAAGTGCCCGTCATCAATGATTCGGAGGCGGTGGTCGGCCGGTTCGGGGCTGGCGCTGCTCCCGCTGGTCGGCTAGTGCCCGCAGGCCGGCTCACGCTCGCCCCGATCGGCTCACGCCCGCCCGGGTCGCCCGTCCCTCACTCGAGCTCAGCGGCCCGCGCCGGCTCCGCCAGCAGCGCGCGCGCTGCCATCCCGATGACCGCGCTGTACGTCGGGTACGCGAAGCGGACGTTCGCGAGGGTCGCGAGGTCGACTCCCGCGGCCATCGCGGTGGTCACCGACTGCACCACCTCGATCGCGTTCTCACCGACGGCGTGCGCACCGAGCAGCAGTTCGCGGCGGCGGTCCGCGATGAGCGTGAGGAAGCCGCTCTCGCGGTCGTCGATCACAGCGCGGTCGAGGTGCGAGAACGGCACGGAGGCGACGACGCAGAGCGGATCGCGCTCGCGCGCCTGCTCCTGCGTGAAGCCGACGCCGGCGTAGTCCGGATCGGTGAAGCCTCCGGCGGGGAGCAGGTGCTGCGGGGTGCGCCGGTTCGCGCCGAGCACGGCGTTCTCGGCCGCCGCCTCCGCCTCGAACTGCGCCGCCTGCACGAGCATGTCGCGTCCGTTCGCGTCGCCGACCGCGAAGATGTGCGGCACGACCGTGCGGAAGTACTGGTCGGCGGGGATGGCCGAGCGGACGACCTCGATGCCCGCGTTCTCGAGCCCGAGGTCCTCGACGTCGGCGGGCCAGCCGGTCGCCATGATCACGGCGTCGACCTCAGTGCGCTGTTGCTCACCGCCGTCGCGCCAGGTCAGCCCGAGCGAGCCGTCGTCCTGCCGCTCGATGCCCGACACCGTCTCGATCCCGGTGCGCACGCGGACGCCCTGGCGGTCGAAGGCCTCTGCCACGTGCTTCGACACGCTGGAGTCGGAGGTCATCAGGATGCGCGGCGCCACGTCGAGCAGCGTCACCTCCGAGCCGAACGCGTTGAACACGGTGACGAGCTGCGCGCCCGTGTTGCCGCCTCCGATCACGGCGACTCGGCGGGGCAGCTCGGCCAGCCCGAGCACGTCCTCGGGCACTGTCGCGAGCTCGGCCCCGGGGATCGGCAGCCGGCGTGAGTGCCCGCCGACGCAGATCAGGATCGAGCGGGCTCGGATCCTGCGGTCGCTGTCGAGCACCAGGGTGCTCTCGTCGACGAAGCGTGCGCGCCCCTCGTGGATCAGGTCGACCCCCGCCTCCTCGAAGCGCTGTGCCTCGCGCTTGATCGAGCGCACCAGGTCGACGCGCTCGTGCACGTGCCGCACCGTGGCGGTCCAGTCGAGGGAGGGCGTGCCCACGTCGATCCCGTAGTCGCCGGCGGAGCGGGTCTCGCGCATCATCCGCGCGGTCTTCGCGAGCACGCGGGTGGGCACGCAGCCGGTGTTGACGCAGGTGCCGCCGACCCGAGCCGCCTCGAGCACGACGACGCGGGCCCCGAGTTCGGCGGCGCGCAGGGCCGCCGCCGTCCCCGCCGGTCCCGCGCCGATGATGGCGACGTCGTAGTCGAGCTGCTCTGGGGTGCTGACGGGCACGGGATCCTCCGGTGATCGATGTCCCTGCATCCTGCCGGGCGGGGCCGGGCTCCGCTCGGAGGCGCCCCGGCCGTGGCGCGCGAGTGGGCCCCGTGCTCGCGCCTCCGTCGCTGACGATCGGCCGATGGTGCTTGCCCCGCGGGTCCGCGGCGCGATGGGATGACCGGGTGGGCTGCAGCGCGACCGGGCGACGACTCCTCCGACGAGGGACGGGGCGCTGATCGTGCGCACGTTCGGGGTCGAGGAGGAGTACCTCCTGGTCGACGCCTCGACGTTCGTCCCCTCGCCCGTCGCGCCGCTGCTGCTCCGGTCGGCGCGCGCCTCGGCGGCGGTGACTCTGGCCGCCGAGCTGAAGGTCGAGCAGATCGAGGCCGTGGGTGCTCCGGCCACGACCCACGACGAGCTGCTGGCGGGTCTGGTCGACGGGAGGAGGCTGGCCGACGACTCCGCGGGTGCGGCGGGCGCCCGCGCCGTCGCCGTCGGCACGAGCCCCGCCGCCTTCGTGCCGCACCTCTCGGCCGACGAGCGCTACACCCGCATCGCCGAGCGCTTCGGCCTGGTGGCGCGCGAGCAGTTCACCTGTGGGCTGCACGTGCACGTCGGAGTCACGTCGCCGGAGGAGGGGATCGCGGTACTCGATCGCCTCCGCGGCTGGCTGCCCGCCCTGCTCGCCCTCAGCGCCAACTCCCCGTTCTGCGCCGGAGCCGACACCGGCTTCCAGAGCTGGCGCTACCAGTCGTGGGGGCGCTGGCCCACCGCGGGACCGGCCGAGGTCTGGGGCGACGTCGACCGCTACCGCAGCGTCGTCGCTGCTCTCACCTCGTGCGGCGTCCTGCTCGACGAGGGGATGCTCTACTTCGACGCGCGGCTCTCGAGGGCCCACCCCACCGTCGAGGTGCGGATCGCGGACGTGCCACTGCACGCCGAGGACGCCGCGCTGATCGCGGTGCTCACCCGGGCGCTCGCTGAGACCGCGGTCCGTGACCAGAGCGTGGGAGTCGCGCCGGCGCCGCTGCCGACGCCGGTCATCGCCGCCTCCTCCTGGCTCGCCAGCCGCCACGGGACGACCGGGGATCTCGTCGACCCGCTCGACGGCCGCCCGGCGCCGGCGCGGGCGGTGCTGGCGCGCCTCCTCGACCACGCGGGCGATGCACTGGAGGAGGCGGGGGATCGCGACGTCGCCGTGCTCGGCATCGAGCGGGTGCTGTCCCGCGGGACCGGCGCCGAG
>NZ_LIIN01000122.1 GCF_001634385.1 Rathayibacter tanaceti
CCGGTGCCGTCTCGTCGATCGGGCCACCGGTAGCCCTGGCCAGCTTCGACGCAGTCACGGCGGGGCGGGCACCGGCCGCGAACAGGTACTGCTCGATCGCGTCCAGAAGGGCCTCGCCCTCCTCCCCCGCGGCATCGACCAGCTCGACCTCCCACTCGCGCCAGCGCCGCTCGCGGCCGGTGCGCTGGTCGCGGGCGATCACGAGGTCGTCGGCGATCTCGGCGAGCTCCCGCCCCTCGGCATCGCGCACGCGGGTGATCGAGCGGACCGTCTCGAGCAGCGCCAGCGGTTCGAGCGGTGCGCGCCCGACGTAGCCGAGGACGGGCTCGCGGACACCGGCGGGCACCGTCCGCGTCTCGGTCAGCGGAGCATGGATCTCGGTGCGCCCCGAGGACCCGGGGAGCTTCACGTGCCAGCCCTGGTCGGCGCCGCCCTCGCGGCGGCGGAGGGTGATGCGACCACGCGAGAGGGCGCGCTCGGCAGTGTCGAAGTAGTCGGCACGGAGGGTCACCGGCTCTTCTGGCAGGACGGAGGCGACGGGGCCGGCGCCGAGCAGGTCGGGGAGCCGCGTCTCGGCGTCCACGTCGTAGGTGCGCTCGACCTCGGTCTGCACACGCCGCGCACCGCCCGTCGAAGACGCCGCCGACTCGTTCTGCACACCGCTGACCATGCTCCATTGTGGACACGACCGGTGCGTCGCGGGGACCCGGGGCGGGGCCGGGCGGCTCGCTCTAGGCTGGCGGGATGACTGCGCCCGTTGCCCCTGTCGCCCGCCGCGTCCCCCTCGAGCGCCGCCACCACGGCGACCTGGTCGTCGACCAGTACGAGTGGCTGCGGCAGAAGGAGAGTCCCGAGGTGATCGCACACCTCGAGGCCGAGAACGCCTACACCGAGGCGGTGCTCGCCCCGCTCGCGCCGCTACGCGAGACCCTGTTCGAGGAGATCCGGTCGCGGACGAAGGAGACCGACCTGTCGGTCCCCGTCCGCGAGGGCGCGTGGTGGTACTTCTCGCGCTCCTACGAGGGCCGCCAGTACGCGGTACACTGCCGGGCCCCGATCAGCGGACCGGACGACTGGACGCCACCCTCGATCGCCGACGGCGCCGTGCTCGACGGCGAGCAGGTCGTCCTCGACGGCAATGCGGAGGCGGACGGGCACGACTTCTTCTCGCTCGGCAGCTTCGACCTCTCGGCGGACGGCCGCTACCTGCTCTACGGCACCGACGTCGAGGGCGACGAGCGCTACACCCTGCGCATCCGCGATCTGTCGACCGGCGAGGATCTGCCGGACGTGATCGAGGGCACGGGGGGCGGCGCCACCTTCGGCGCCGACGAGCGCTACGTCTTCTATCCCACGGTCGACGAGTCGTGGCGACCCGACACCGTCTGGCGGCACGCGGTCGGCACCGACTCCACCGCCGACGAGGTCGTCTTCGCGGAGCCGGACGAGCGCTACTGGATCGGGATCGGGCTCACCCGAAGCCGGCGCTTCCTCGTCATCGAGATCGGCAGCAAGATCACCAGCGAGTGCCTGCTGCTGGACGCGTCGGATCCGACCGGCGACTTCCGCTCCGTCTGGCCGCGGCGGGAGGGCGTCGAGTACGAGGTCGAGCACGCCGTTCTCGACGGGCGCGACCGCCTCCTCATCGTGCACAACGACGGAGCACTCGACTTCGAGATCGTCGAGGAGCCGGCCGACCTCTCCCTCGACGCCACCGAGCGGGCCCGCGAGCGGCGCGTGGTCGTCCCCCACCGAGAGGGCCGTCGCATCGAGGGGGTCGACGCCTTCGCCGGGCACGTCGTGGTCTCGTACCGCTGGGAGGGAGCGACGCGCCTCGGGCTCCTCCGCGAGGGAGGCGCGCAGTCGCGCCTCGACGAGATCCTCTTCGACGAGCCCCTCTACGACGCCGGTCTCGCCGGCAACCCCGAGTGGGAGCAGACGTCGCTCCGCCTGGCCTACACCTCGTTCGTCACCCCGTCGACGGTGCTCGCGCTCGACGTCGCGTCAGGCGAGCGGACCGTGCTCAAGCAGCAGCCGGTACTGGGCGATTACGACCCGGAGCGCTACGTGCAGCGGAGGGAGTGGGCGACCGCGCAGGACGGCACGCGGATCCCGCTGTCGCTGGTCTGGCGCCGCGACGCCGCCGATCCCGACTCGGCCCCGGCTCCCGTCCTGCTCTACGGCTACGGCTCGTACGAGGCGAGCATCGATCCGGGCTTCTCGATCCCCCGCCTCTCGCTGCTCGACCGCGGAGTCGTCTTCGCCATCGCGCACGTGCGCGGCGGCGGCGAGATGGGCCGCTCGTGGTACGAGAGCGGCAGGACCCTGCACAAGCGCACCACCTTCACCGACTTCGTCGACGCCGCCCAGCACCTCGTCGACGCGGGCTTCACCACTCCGGAGCGGCTGGTCGCGCAGGGCGGCTCGGCCGGCGGCCTGCTGATGGGCGCGGTCGCGAACCTCGCCCCGGAGTCGTTCGCCGGGATCCTCGCGCAGGTGCCGTTCGTGGACGCACTGACGTCGATCCTCGACCCGTCGCTGCCGCTGACCGTCATCGAGTGGGACGAGTGGGGCGACCCGCTGCACGACGCCGAGGTGTACGCCTACATGAAGTCGTACTCGCCCTACGAGAACGTGCGGGAGGGGGTGCGCTACCCGCGGATCCTCGCGACGACCAGCCTCAACGACACGCGCGTTCTCTACGTCGAGCCGGCCAAGTGGGTGGCACGGCTGCGCGAGGTCGGCGCTCCGGCGCTGCTGCGCACCGAGATGTCGGCCGGACACGGCGGAGTCAGCGGGCGCTACGAGCGCTGGCGGGAGGTCGCGTTCGAGTACGCCTGGACGCTGGACGTGCTCGGGCTGGCCTGAGCGCGGGTCTCTCACGTGGGCCGGCCCGCGAATCGACGCGGAACGGGCTCCCCAATGTCGGCAGGCCCCGTTCGACGCCCACTCGCGCTCGCACTCCAGCGGGACGCGCCGGCTGCGGTGGACCGCAAGCCCCCTCGCGGGTCGTCCGCGGCGCGTAGGGTTCGGGGTGCCGACGGAGGGAAGAGCATGAGCGCAGGCCTGTCGATCGACCGGATCGCCGCATGGGTGGCTGACCAGAGGTGGTACGCGAGCAAGGGGCGGCGCCCCGAGCTGGAGGTCCGCGGCGCCTGGTCGCTGCGGCCGGAGGGCGGCGAGGTGGTGGACCATCTCATCATCGACCGCGCGGGCACGAGTCCGGTGCTCTACCAGGTGCCGGTGACCGTGCACCCCGGGCCGGTCGCCGGACTCGAGGACGCGCTGGTCTACTCCGACGGCGAGCGCTGGGTGTACGACGCCCCGCGCGACCCCTTCTTCGCCCGGGCCCTGCTCGGGATGATCGCCGACTCCGGCCGCTCCGACGCCGACGGCGCAGAGGGCGGCGCGCGAGCCGAGGGCTACCGGCAGGCCGGAGCCGTCATCGGTGCCTTCGCCTCCTCGCGGGTGCTCAGCGGCGAACAGTCGAACACCTCCGTGATCGTGCAGACCCTCGCGGAGGACGGGTCGGCCGGCACCCCCGTCATCGTCAAGGTGTTCCGCGCGCTGCACCACGGCGACAACCCGGACGTGACCGTCCAGTCGGCCCTGAACGCGGCCGGCAGCGCGCTCGTGCCGCCCGTGATCGGGAACGTCACCGGCGAGTGGGATGACCGGGGCGAACCGAGCGGACGAGCATTCGGGCACCTCGCCTTCGCCCAGGAGTTCCTCCCCGACGTGCAGGACGCCTGGCGCGTCGCCCTGGAGGCCGTCGCCGCCGACTCCGACTTCACCGGCCCCGCACGGGCTCTCGGCCGCGCCACCGCCGAGGTTCACGCCACCCTCGCCGACGTCATGCCCACCGAAGACACCACGCCCGAGGTCGTCGAACGGATGATCGCGACCATGCGGCGCAGGCTGCGGATCGCCTCCGCGGAGGTGCCCGTCGTCGCCCAGGACGCGGAGGCGATCGACGCGGTGTTCCGCGCCGCTGAGAGCGCGCCGTGGCCGAGGCTGCAGCGGATCCACGGCGACTACCACCTCGGCCAGGTGCTCTCGGTGCCGGACCGCGGCTGGGTGCTCCTCGACTTCGAGGGCGAGCCGCTGCGGCCCATGCACGAGCGGCGGCTGCCGGACGTCGCCCTGCGCGACGTCGCAGGCATGCTCCGCTCGTTCGACTACGCTGCGGGGGCGCACGAGCAGGCGGCTCCCGGCGCTCCCGGGCGGACTGGGCGGCCGCGAGCAGGACCGCGTTCCTCGAGGGGTACACCGAGCGCGCCGGCGACGCGGTCACCGCTCACCGCGCCGTCCTCGATGCGTTCGAGCTCGACAAAGCGATCTACGAGGCGATCTACGAGGCGCGCAACCGCCCCGAGTGGCTGTCGATCCCCGTCGCAGCGGTGCAGCGGCTCGCCGGACGCTCCTAGGGTGGCTGGCATGAGCGACGACAAGAAGCCCCTCGACCCGCTGGAGGACTTCAGCATCCCGGGCGACACCGACCTGCACGTGACAGGAGACGCCTCGGGCGCAGACGGCGAGGAGGTCGCCGAGCCGGACGAGGACTCGGACGGCTCCCGCACGACCTGAGCGCTCGGGCGCCGAGCGCTCAGGTCATGAGCGCCGTCTCAACCGCGGAGTCTCAGAGCCAGCCCCAGCGCTGGAACAGGCGGTGCAGCACCACGCTGGACGCGACCATCGCGGCGAGCGCCGCCGGATAGCCCCACGGCACATGCAGCTCGGGCATCACATCGAAGTTCATGCCGTAGATGCTCGAGATCATGGTCGGCGCGAAAAAGATGGCCGCCCACGCCGAGATCCGCTTGACCTCGTCGTTCTGCTGGTTGCCCACCTCCGCCAGCTTCTTCATGTCCTCGTTCTGCCGCTGGGCGACGAGGGTGGCGTTCACGGCGAGGATCTCGCGCAGCGTGGTCCGGAAGCCGTCGACGCGCTCGGTGACGACCGCGACATGGTCGGCGACGTCGCGGATGTAGCGGCGCAGCTCCACGTCAGACTGGAACACTTCGAAGTCGGTGACGAGGCGTCCCAGCATCCCGGTCAGCGGGGCGACCGCGCGCTGGAAGTCGAGCACCTCCTGGCTCAGCTCGTAGATGCGGCGCGACACCGCGGGGTCACCCTCGAAGACCTGCGCCTCGATCTCGTCGATGTCATTCTCGAGGCCCGCGACCACGGGCGAGTACTGATCGACGACGGCATCGAGGATCGCGTAGAGCACGGCGACCGGGCCGATGCGCAGCAGGTCCGGGTCGGCCTCCATCCGCCGGCGAACCAGCGAGAGGTCGGGCTTCTCGGAGTGTCGGACCGTGACGACGAAGTTGGGGCCGACGAACAGGTGCAGCTCGCCGAAGTCGACCTCCTCGCGCTGGTCGGAGTAGCTGGCGGCGCGCAGCACGACGAACATGTCGCTGCCGTAGCGCTCGAGCTTGGGCCGCTGATGCGCGCTGATCGCGTCCTCGAGGGCGAGCGGGTGCATCGAGAACTCGTCCTCGAGTGCGGCGAGCTCGGCCGCGGTCGGTCGGTAGAGGCCGATCCAGGCCATGGCGTCGGGCAGCTCCTGCAGCGCGGCGAGCGCCTCCGGGATGCTGCCCGGCGAGACGACGCGGCGGCCGTCCTGGTAGATCGCGTTGTCGACCGTGCTGGTGCGGGCGGGCTCCTCCTCGGGGAGGATCCGCTGGATCGGCGCCGTGTCCTCGGCGGCCGCTCGGGTTCGCGAGCCGAGGCCGAGGATCGTCGCGGGGACGCGGGGCAGCTTCACGACCATCTCCTCTGTTCGACCGACGCCTATTGTGCACCCGCCGGTGAACGGGAGGTGTCCGGGCGCCACGCCGAGCGTCGATGCGTGTCGGGGGTGCTCACTAGCCTGGAGGCATCCCCATGACCGACCAGAGGAAGGACGAGCGTGAGACTGCTGCACACCTCCGACTGGCACATCGGCCGCACCTTCCACGGGCATTCGACGGTCGCCGCGCTCGGCGAGGTGCTCGAGGCCCTGGTCGAGACGGTGCGCTCCGAGCGCGTCGACGCGGTGCTCGTCGCGGGCGACGTCTTCGACTCCGCCGTGCCCGCGGCCGAGCATTACACGCTGCTGACCCGCGTGCTGGAGGCGATCCGCGCCGCCGGCGCCGAGGTGGTGCTGACGAGCGGCAACCACGACTCCCCCGCGAGGTTGGGCTTCCAGGCCGGTCTGCTGCGCTCGGCCGGGGTGCACGTGCTGACCGACCCGGAGGCGTACGCCGAGCCGGTCGTCCTGCGCGACCGAGCGGGTCTCGAGGTCGGCGTCCACGGCATCCCCTTCCTCGAGCCTGCTCTCTACCGCCACCGGCACCCGGAGGAGCCGTTGCGCCGCCACGAGGACGTTCTCGCGTTCGCGATGCGGCGAGTGCGCGCCTCCGCCGAGGCCGCAGGCCGGCCCTGGGTGGTGCTCGCGCACTGCTTCGCTGTCGGCGCGCCGGCGGCGGTGCTCGAGCGGGACATCACCGCCGGCGGCTCGACTACGTCTCGGTCGAGCACTTCGCCGACGCCGACTACGCCGCGCTCGGCCACCTGCACGGGCGGGCCGAGCTGCGGCCGGGGGTCCGATACTCCGGGGCGCCGCTGCACTACTCGTTCGGGGAGGCGGGGAAGCCCCGCGGCTGCTGGCTCGTCGAGCTCGGGGCCGACGGGCTCGAGGAGGTGCGCTGGTCACCGCTGCCGGTCCCCCGCCGGCTCAGCGTGATCGAGGGGCGGCTCGACGAGCTGCTGGCCGACCCCGGGCTCGCCACGATCGAGCACGACTGGGTGTCGGCCGTGCTGACCGACGAGGTCCGCCCGCTCGACGCGATGGCGCTCCTCCAGTCGCGGTTCCCCGGCTGCGTCGCCCTCGAGCACCGGCCGCCGGGTGCGCCGGCCGCCGCGTCGAGCGCCTACGCCGAGCGGATCCGCGGGCGCAGCGACGTCGAGATCGTCGACGACTTCCTCTCCCATGTGCGCGGCAGCGGCGCCTCCGAGGCCGAGCGCGAGATCGTGCTCGAGGCTCTCGCCGCTCTCGACGCCGAGGCTCTGCGGTGAGGATCCGGCGCCTCTCCTTCGCCGGGCTCGGACCGTTCCGCGACCGGCAGGAGATCGACTTCGACCGGCTGGAGGACGTCGGCATCTACCTGATCGCGGGCCGCACCGGAGCGGGCAAGTCGACGATCCTCGACGCGATCGGCTTCGCCCTCTACGGGTCGGTGCCCCGCTTCGACGGCACGTCCGCGAGGCTCCGCAGTGATCACAGTGCGCCCGAGGACGAGACCTTCGCCGAGCTCGACTTCGAGGTCGCTGGACGGCTGTACCGGGTCAGGCGCTCGCCCGAGTACGAGCGGCCCGCCAAGCGCGGCGGAGGCACGACGCGCCAGGCGGCGAAGGTGTCGCTCCTCGAGCGGGTCGACGGCGCCTGGAGCGGAATCTCGTCGAGCGCGAAGGAGACGGGCGTCGAGATCGGCCGCATCGTCGGCCTGACGAAGGACCAGTTCCTCCAGGTCATCCTGCTCGCGCAGAACCGCTTCCACGAATTCCTGCTCGCCAAGAACGACGATCGGCAGCGGCTGCTGCGCACCCTCTTCGCGACCGAGCGGTACGAGCTGCTGCGTCGGCGCCTCCTCGACCAGCTGCACGAGAGCGCCGCCGGGCTCGAGGAGGAACGGGCCGCGGTCGCCGCCCTCGCCGACGAAGCGCGCCGTCTCGGCGAGGTCGAAGAAGAGGCAGCGACTCCCGACGCCGCCTGGTTCGCGAGCCTCGTCGCGGCCCTCGAGCCACGGCTGGCCGAGACCCGGGCCGAGGTCGAGCGTGCCGATACGCTGCACGACGGGTCGCGTGCCGCCCTCGAGGCCGCCGTGCTCGTCCGCCGGGCCCAGGAGCGGCGATCGCGCGCCCTCCGCGAGAGCGAGGAGCTCGCGGTCGCCGAGGTCGTCGTCGTCACGCAGCGCGAACGCCTCGAGCAGGCCCGCAGGGCAGAGGGCGTCCTGCCCGTGCTGCGGGCGTCCGCCTCCGCACGAGACGCCGCCGACGCGGCGAGCGCGGCGCGGGAGCGAGCCGCAGAGCGGTTCCGCTCGGTCATCGGCGGGAGCGCCGACGGCGACTCGGCCACCCGGGAGCGGAGGCTCTCGGCGGCCGGCTGGGGGCCCTGGCCGAGGCGCTCGTCGAGGAGCGGCGGATCCCCGGGGCCGAGAAGGCGGCCGAGCACGCGGAGCAGGCGCGCAGCGAGGCGCTGGCCGCTGTGGAGCTGCTCGACGGCGAGCTGCGGGTGCTGCCCGAGCGACTCGAGGCGATCGGCGCCGAGGAGGAGTCGCTGAGCCCCGTGGCCGCGACCGTCCCCTCCCGCGAGGTGGAGCTCGTCGCCCTCGAGG
>NZ_LIIN01000123.1 GCF_001634385.1 Rathayibacter tanaceti
GCCGGGTGGAGGCCCTCGGCGTCAGCGCGTCAGCAGCGCGCTGCGGGGACCGGGACCGTCGCGGAGTATGCCGGCTGGCCGGCCGCCGATCCGGTCACGGTGACGCTGCCCGCGGGCATCGACACCAGGCGCGTGGTGAACGCGGCCGAGGCCGACGCGCCGGGGGCGACCGCGGTGAACGACTTCGACCCTGAGGCCGAGGTGACCGTCACATCGGCCGCCACCGTATCGCTGTTCTTCACGGCCACGGTGAGCACCACCGTGCCGGCGATGCAGCGCGTCGAGGCCGCCGGAGCGAGTTCGAGCGTGTCGAGCGGCACCGCGGCCGAGGCCGAGGTGCGCACCAGCGAGTCGGCGTAGCCGTTGTAGGAGGCGGTGACGCTGCCCACTCCGGCCGGGACCACGGCGCTCGCCGCGCCTCCCGAGAGCCGCACGGTGCTCGACCAGCTGCCGCCGGAGAAGGTCACAGTGCCCGCGACCTCTCCAGAGTCGGCCGCCGCGACCCTCGCGGTGACGGTGCGTCCGTCGGCCGTCAGCGTCGTGGTGGATCCGACCGCCGCGACCGAGGTCCAGTCCTTCATCGCGGTGAGCACCGTCTGCGGAACGCTGACGAACGCGCCGTGCCGAGGACTGGCCGGGAGGCCGCCCTTGGTCGAGACGTTCCACTCCGCCGACTTCGAGAGTCGGGCCGCCTGCGAGCTGCCGGCGATGGCCGCGCCCGAGGTGACGAACGCCCTGTAGCCGCCGCTGCCGTAGTTGTCGACGAGGAACGCGTAGCCGTCGCCGTTCGCGGTGGTGTCGTTGGGGTCGCCCGCGTTCAGCTTGATGATCTCGGGCCCCTCACCGGCCTGACCGGTCTCGAGCGAGGTCATGTTCGTGTCGGTCAGCTGCCAGGTCGTCGTCGGGTCGGCGTTCCAGTTCGAGCTGGTCGTCGGCGCGGTGAGCACCGTCGACTTCTCGAGGAAGATGTCCTTCCCCGTCTCGAGGGTGCCGGCGGCACCGCCCTCCTCGTTCTTGGTGAAGCGGTAGTAGGAGTCGCCGATCTTGGTGATCGTCGAGTCGATCCGCGCGTATCCCGTGTCCTGCCAGGTGGCGGGCGGGGCGGTGAAGGTGCGGAAGTCGCGCGTGATCACCGAGAAGACACGCGAGTAGAGCTTGTCGCTGTTGGTCTTCGAGGCGTCGGAGTACAGGCGCGACGAGAAGAAGACGACGTACGACTGCAGCGCGTCGTCCCAGTACGCCTCCGGGGCCCAGGTCATGCCGGCCGCGGGCTGGTTGACCGTGATGCCGGTGTCGGCGCCGTTGGTGCGGGTCCACTGCACCAGGTCGGTCGACTCCCACACCTCGATCTTCAGGCTCCCCTTGGACTGGGCGTCGCCCCAGCTCGTGCCGCACGAGATGCAGAGGTCGGTGGCGACCATGTAGTACTTGTCGCCGTTGTGCGAACGGAGGATGAACGGGTCGCGCAAGCCCTTCGTGTCGGTCGTCGAGGTGATGACCGCCTTGCCGCCGTTGACCGGCGAGAAGGTGAAGAAGTCGTTCCCCGCGGTCGCGGCCTGGTAGATCTTCTCGTCGCCGTCGGATCTGAAGTACGCCGCGGCGTAGCCCGCATCGGGGGCGGTGCGTCCGAGCTCGGCGACCGTCAGTGTGAAGGTGCGCCTCTCGGTGACGCCGTTGAGCGTCGCCGTCGCGGTGAGGGTGACCGGTTTGTCGCCCGAGCCGTAGGCCGGACGAGTGACGACTCCGCCGCCGCGGTACGGATCGGCCGCGCCGACGGCCGGCGCGGTGTACGCAGTGTTCGTCGGGGTGACGAGCGCCGGGTCGGAGGAAGTCCAGGTGATACTGGTGCCGTTCTTCGTGCCCGCGACCACGAGGGGGAGGTTCTCGGTGGTGCGGGTGGCCAGCGCGAGCGCATCGAGGTCGTCGTTGATGCTCGGCGCGAGCACGACGATGTCGAAGGCGAGCGTGGTGCCGAGGCCGGTGGTCGCGGTGAGGGTCACGGGGGTGTTCTGCGCGATGCTGCGCGAGACGACTCCGGTGCTCGACACGACGGCGGTGTCGGACGAGGACCAGGTGAGCGGGACGCCGCTGCTCGTCGCGGGCAGCGTCAGGTTCGAGGAGACCGCGGTGAGCGAGGGGTTGCCGGCGAGGAGGACGGGGAGGACGTCGGAGCGCAGGAGCGCCGAGGTCGCCGCCGATTTCGCGGCCGCCGAGGGCATGCTCGCCGAGACCTGGTCGGCGGTGAGGGCCGTGTCCCAGAACTTGACGTCGGTCACATCGGCAGTGACCAGGGCGTCGCCGCTGTAGAGGGAGCGGCCGAGGTAGCCGAGCGTCGACCCGGAGGGGACGATGCTCGCCATCGACTTGCTTGTCGTGACGGTCGAGATCTGCGTCCCGTCGCGGTAGAGCGTCAGCGTGGTGCTCGAGCCCGTGCCGGAGCCGACGAGGGTCAGCGTCGTGAAGCCGGGGTTGAGCGCACCGCCGAAGGGCAGGCGGGTCTCGCCGTTGCCGCTGTCCTTCACTCGCATGCCCGCGAGCACTTGCCCGCTGGGTGACCCGTCGGGATTGCGCGGGTTCACGAACACGTGGTTGCCGAGCTGGGTGGTGTTCCAGGCGCCGACGCCGTTGCCGATGACCCAGCCGAACTGGTTGGCGGTCGTCTGCGTCTTGACGGTGTACTCGACCGCGAAGGCGTTGTCGGAGCCGGTGACGAGGCCCTTCGGCAGCGCTGCGTAGCCGTCGGCTCGGAAGCGGGCGACGCGGTCGCCGCCGGCATCGGCGAACGAGGCGTCGGTCAGCCCGGTGAGGGTGGCGTTGCGTCCGTTGCCCGAGATGTCGAGCAGAGCGGATCCGGCGTGCGACATGTCGTAGTGGGCGGTAGGGGCGGGAGCATCGGCCGCGGAGGCGGTGACAGGGACGAGGACGCCGGTGAGGGCGACGCTCGTGCTCGCGAGGGTGGCGAGGAACAGGGATCGGGCGCGGCGCCGGGGCGCGGCGGCAGGGGGCTCCGGGGAGCGTCGTCTCATCGTCGAGACCTTTCCGTTCGGGGAGAGGGAGCGTCGGTCCAGAAGAACCGTCGGCTTTGTTCACGTTAACATGCGCGACCGTCAGAGGCTACGGCCCCGAGTGGCACGCGCCTCCGCTCTCCGCAGCGCAGAGCGTCTGCCGTGCGCAGTGGCGGACTACACCTCCGACGTCGACCCGTCGCCGGAGCGGGAGCTCCGGGGAGGACGACTGATCCCGAGCGCCGCGGTGATCGCGACGCGATCGACCGGATGTCCTACCAGGGACGGGGCATCGAGAGCGTTCTCGCCTGCCTGAGCCGCCGAACGGGACCAGGACGACGCCCCGTCCGCGTGCCGGGCACCGCGAACCGACGGCGCAGGAGCGTCCTCGTCGTCGCGGACGCGGGACGGACCAGCCGGTGCCCCGGGGAGCGAGCCTGCCGCGGGCGGAGTGTTCCGGGGCGGCCGCGCAGTGTCCTCGCACGAGCGACGACACTGCCGCCGAGACCGAGGTCGATCGCTCCGGGTTGCTCAAGGGCTGCGATCAGCTCGTCGAGCACAGCGAAGGCAGGGTCGGTCATGGGTCTTCTCCTGGCCAGGAGCCCGTGGCTGTGTGGAGCACCTGATCCAGGCGCTGTCGATGTCGGACGGATCGTCGCGCAGGGTCCGCACGCGACGTCGTTGCGTCGCTCCGACGCTGGGTCGCTCGGAACGGCACGACGACGACCGTAGATCGATCAGAAGGGCACGTCGACATGGTTGACTTCTCCGCCTCGGCGACGGTAGGAGTCCGCCCTGGAATGATGCCGGATGCGCTCTCCGTCTCGTCACCGAGCGCGCTGTGCTCCGCCTCGGCGGCCTCCGGCTCGACCTCGTCGGTCAGTGCGGTGCGTGTCGGTGAGGGCACGGTGGGTATCGGTGAGGGTCAGAGCTGTGTTCGCCCGCCGCTCTCCGCGGTCGACGGCGGGTCGTTGCGGCGTCGGAGCGGTGAGGGTTGCGCCGGCCGCGGCGCGGAACGTCTCCTGGGTCGTGGTCGTGCCGTCGAGGCGCCGCCGCCGTCGACGACGTCGGTGCGCTTCACCGGTGTTCCTCCCTGTCGGGGCGACGCGCGGCCTCGGGGGGCTCCGAGATGATGTAGAGACCGCCGGGAGAATTCGCGAGGTCGGTCAGCGCGGCGATCCACGCCGGGTTGATGCGGGGCATGCGCCCTCCGAAGTACTTGTAGCGCAGGGCGTGCGAGGGGTGCAGCCAGATCGCGCTGCGGCCGTCGCCCATGCTGTGGTCGTCGCGCCAGCTGAGCAAGAACGATTCGTTGCGGCGGAGCTTGCCGGTGATGACGATCTGGAGGTGAGCGAGAACCCGGTCCTCGAAGTCGATCTCGACGGTACCGTCGTAGTGCAGTTTCCCCATCTGCGTCCCCAGTCCTTCTCGGCGGGCCGGCATGCGGCTGCCCCCTCCCTCCACTGTTCCGCAGGTTGTGTGATGTCGACAAGCGGGGTCGGGGGAGCTTGCCGGAATCCTCCCTCTGTGCGTCAGGTGCGCGGATCCGCCTCTCGCCGCGCCGGTCCACCTCGAAGGTACGGCGTCGAGCCTGGGGAACGGGGCTCACGCGGCGCCGGATTCTGCAGCACTGAGCTCTCTCGGTAGTGAATGCCCCGTCGGCGCTATCACGGCCGGGGACCGCCGTGAACCCCTGCTCACGGCTCCTTCCGCCCACGTACCGTGGTGGCGAACGACCCGCAGACCAGGTGAATCGCCGAGGCGGGTCGCGTCACTGGCACGGCCGCCGGCCGACCGGAGAGGGCGGGCAGGATGAACTGCGACCATCCGTTATGGGTGCGCCTCGCGCGCAAGGAGCCGCAGCGGGCCATCGTCCGCGGCCGGGTCTTCGAGATCGGTGCGCCGGACGAGCGCGACGGCTCCGTCCTCCTGACCGTGTGGGAGAAGGGGCGACCCGTCGGACACGTGCTGCCGACCGATCCGCCGAGCTACCGACCCTCCGGACCCGGTGTCGGCGCGGTGCCGCAGCCCGTCTCCGGCGTCGAAGAGCTGATCGAGCTGCTGGGCCCCCACGGCGTGCGCGCATCCAGGGCAACCCAGGGCTGATCGGCGCCGGGCGATCGTTCTCGTGGGCCGCCGAGTGGCATCCTGACGCCGGCGCGCCGGCCGCGCCCCGGGAGGGGGGAATCCATGAGCGACGACGGCGCCGCCGAGTTCGGCTACCGCTCCTCCCTGAGCCGCGGCGTGGGGCGCTTCGGCAGCTTCGCTGCGGGAGTCAGCTACATCTCGATCCTGACCGGCACGTTCCAGCTCTTCTCGTTCGGCTTCGCCCTGGGTGGGCCCGCCTACTGGTGGTCGTGGCCGATCGTCTTCGTCGGGCAGCTGGCCGTGGCGCTCTGCTTCGCTGAGCTCGCGGCGCGATACCCGGTCGCCGGCTCCGTCTACAACTGGAGCAAGCGCCTGGCGGGGCCCACGGTGGGCTGGCTCGCCGGCTGGCTGATGGCGGCCGCCACGATCGTCACGCTCGCGGCGGTGGTGCTCGCCTACCAGGCGACGCTCCCGCAGATCTGGAGCGGGTTCCAGCTCATCGGCGACGGCACCGGCGCCTCCTTCTCGGTCAACGCCGTGCTCTGGGGAGCCGCGCTGATCGCGTTCACGACGGTCGTGAACGCCCGCGGTGTGCGGCTGATGGCGCGGATCACCAGCGTCGGGGTGCTGATCGAGCTGATCGCGGCGGTGCTGCTCGTGATCGTTCTGGCCGTGAACGTCGTGCACCCGCCGAGCGTGCTCCTCGACACCCGCGGCTACGGCGACGGGTCGCCCGGAGGCTACGTGGGCGCCTTCCTCATCGCCGCGATCGCCTCGGCGTACGTCATGTACGGCTTCGACACCGCCGGCTCGCTGAGCGAGGAGACCGTCGATCCGCGCCGGACCGCGCCGACTGCCATCCTCCGTGCGGTGACCGCCTCCTTCGTCCTCGGCGGCCTGATCCTGCTGCTGGGCATCCTCGCCGCACCCGACCTCGGCGACCCGGCGCTCGGGCAGGCTTGGGGCGGGTTGCAGCGGGTCGTGCTCCAGGTGCTCGGCGGGCCGCTGGGAACGGTGTTCCTGTTCTGCGTCGTCGTCGCGATCACCGTGTGCGCTCTCGCCGTGCACACCGCCGGCATCCGGTTGATCTTCGCGATGGCCCGCGACACCGCGCTCCCCGCGAGCCGGATGCTCGCGCGGGTCGATCCGGTACGCGGCATGTCCGCGGCGCCCGCGCTGCTCGTCGGGGTGCTCGCCGTGTTGATCCTCGTGGTGAGCATCGGGACGCCCTCGATCTTCACGGCGGTGACGAGCGTGGCGGTCATCCTGATCTATCTGGCCTACCTGCTCGTGACGGTGCCCCTGCTCGTCGCGCGGCTGCGCGGACGGTGGCCGGCGGCCGAGCCCGGCCGATTCTCGCTCGGCCGCGCCGGTCTCCCGGTGACCCTCGTCGCGGTGCTCTGGGGCGCCGCCATGACGGTGAACCTGGCCTGGCCCCGTGTCGAGGTCTACGGTGCGCCGCTACGGTACAGCGCCGTGATCGTGATCGCGGTGGTCGTCGGAATCGGCCTGACCTGGTTCCTCCTGCGCGGCCGGCGCCGCCTGGGCGCGCTGCCCGAGCACGCGCTCTGACGGCGGGCGCTCAGCACGCGAGAAGGCTCGTACTCGATGGGGAGAACGAGCCTTCTCGGTCTCCTTCGGCGGGCGTGGTGACGTCGCCGAGTCCGTGCTCCCCAGAGAATGTGGGCGGCGCCGACGAGGATGACGGGCACCGGCCCGTCCATCCCCACGACCGGTGCGATGAGCAGGAAGCGGGCCCCCACCCCCGAGTGCGACCAGGGCGTCCTTCATCGACGGTGTCGTGGTGTCCTCCACGGTTCTCCGATCCCGACGTCGAACCGGATCCGCGCCCGTCACGCTCGGGCTCCCCGGCCGCTCCGTTGCGCCGGGAGCCCGAGCGGAGGGAGGCGCGCCGTGTGCAGCGACCGCCACGGCAGCGGGGGTGCGCCTCGTGTCGGCCACGCGTCGACGCGCCTCCCAGGCGGCGCAGCCCGATCGGGACGGTGCTGCGCCGAGAACAGATAACCATATGAGTATGGCTCAGGGCAGGCCCCCAAAGAGGGGCGCGGAGGAGACGCCCGACGACTCCGCGCCGTGCGCGAGGATGGGGGAGCGTCGGTCGTGTGTGCCGCCCGCAGGAGAGGAACGCCGTTGCGGAACCGCCTCGCCACCCCGGCGCTGCTGGCGCACGCCGTCCTCATCCAGGCTGTCGCGTTCCTCCTGCGGCCGGCCGCCGTCTACCAGGCCCTCCAGCTCGACGTGCCGGCGTGGGCGCTCGGCGCGCTCGGCGCCTCCTTCGCGCTGGTGCCGCTCCTGATCGCGCTGCCGGTCGGTGGCCTGGTCGACCGCGTCGGGGCGCGACTCGTGATGGCGCTCGGCGCGCTGGTCGCCGTCGTCGCCGCTGCCGTGTTGCTGCTCGCGGGAGGGAGCGTCGTCGGGCTGCTCCTCGGCATCGCGCTGCTCGGAGCGGGCCACCTGGGCTGCGTCGTCGGGCAGCAGACGGTGGTCGCCGGAGGCGCGGGAGGCACCCGCCTCGACAGCCGCTTCGGCTACTACACCTTCGCCGCATCGCTCGGGCAGGCGATCGGCCCGGCCTTCATCCCGGTCTTCGCCGGCGGCTCGGTGCGCCCCGATCCGGCGCCGCTGTTCGTCACCGGCGGCGTGCTCGCCGTGCTGCTCCTGGCCGTGACCGCGGGGATCCGGAGCTCTGCTCCGCACGGGCAGAAACCGGCCGAGGCGGCCTCCTCCGGATCGACGCCGGGCCTTTCGACACCGGGCCTTTCGACGCTGGGCCTGCTGCGAGTCCCCGGCCTCGCCCGCGCGTTACTGACCAGCGCGACCGTCGTGGCGGCCGTCGACCTGACCGTCGTCTACCTGCCCGCCCTCGGCACCGAGCGGGGGCTGCCCGCGGGCGTCGTCGGTGCCCTGCTCACCGTCCGCGCGCTCGCGTCGATGGCGTCGCGTCTGCTGCTCGGCGCCGCGACGGCGCGGCTCGGCCGCACCCCGGTGATGGTCGGCGGGATCCTCGTCTCGGCGCTCTGCCTGATGCTGGTCGCCCTACCCGCCCCCACTGCCGTGCTGTTCGTGGCTGTCGCCGCGCTGGGGCTGGGGCTCGGCATCGGCCAGCCCATCACGATGTCGTGGCTGATCGAGCGGACCCCCACCGACCGCCACGGCCGCGCCCTTGCGCTGCGCCTGGCGGGCAACCGGCTCGGGCTGATCGCGCTGCCGAGCGTGCTCGGCGTGCTCGCCGTCGCGCGGGGAGCG